>DXGR01000134.1 GCA_019113825.1 Candidatus Stackebrandtia excrementipullorum
CCACTGCGTTTTCTGTGCTTCTCCGACGTGAAGATAGGTACCGGGTTGATCGGTGAGTTCCAGCGACCAGGGTCGCGGGGCGTCGCCCTCGTCGTCCACCGCAACCACCTGTGTCCACGCTGTCGGCTGTCGGCCGTCGAGAATCGACTGCGCGTCGCCCATCCGGTCGGCCGTCATCCGCAAGACGTACATAACGGTCACACCCGATACCACCATCACGGCGGCGATCAAATAGTTGGTCGGCGAGTCCAGGAAGAGGAAAAGCGCCACCGCGACCACCACGTCCAAGCCGAGGACGATGGTGCCGAGCCGACGCATGCGTTCCCTGGCTCCCAACCTCCACCGCAGATATCCGATGTCGGCGTCAGTCAAATGCATGTGAGGATGATGTCACCGTTTCACCCCGAACAGGTACCGACTTACGGTGCCGATCGCCCGACCTTTCGACCCGGTGCGACCGCCGTGACGATGCCACGTTCAGGATCGTGTGCGGTGTCCGTCACCGTTGCGCCAACACGTTCGTGATCAGCCCGGAGAGGCGAAGATTTAGCCGGTCGACGCGCTCGTCGACGGTCATCGTCGTCTGTGGTTGCACACGCGTCGGGCGTTTCAGGTCCCGAACGTACAAAGAACAGTTGAGGTCGGAACAGAAATAGCCGCCGATGCTGTCACCACGGCGGCCGGCAGCTCCCGCCTTCGACGCTGTGAACAGCGTTACTCCGCCGGCCGAGTGAATGACGTGGCAGTACTCGCACATCGCCGAACGGACCGCACCGGTCGCGTTGCGTGACTGCGCAGCTCGCATCACGACCCCCACGAGTCCGTGTTCACCGGGCGCCACCAGGTAGGCCCGTTGCGGCGCCCGAGCGCTGCGCCAGGCCAAAAAGTCCAGGCTCTCCCACCGGAGGTGTTCCAACTCCGGGGCGATTATTTTGGCTGCCTCGCTTTTCGAGCAGTTGACAAACGCGGCGCGCAATTCCTCGGCGGAAACGGGATTCATGACAGCGACGCTAACGGCGATCCGGTGTGACGTCTTGTGAATTTTGCGGGGATTCACTCGACCCGTTCACGGTGACCGGTCTCGCCGGTCGCCTACCGTGGACTCAGGAACTCCAATCTGTTGCCGTGCGGATCGCTGGTGTAAAACCGGTTCATGCCCGCGTCGGCGGTCGGACAGCCGGGTGCGCCGTTGAGGCGCATGGGTGTGTCGTGCAGTTCGTCGTCCCACGTCACGGGGTAACCCGCCGCTTCCAGTCGATCCGCCAACGCGCGCAGGTCGTCCATGTCTCCCCAGACGATGCCCGGGTGGGCTTTCAGCGCCGGCCGGAAGTCCGCTTGGACACCCAGGTGCAGCTCGATGCCGGGTTCGGTGTCCAGCCGGAACCAGCAGCCTCCGCGAGCTTGCAGGCCGACAGGTTTGACCACTTCAGACATACCAAGGACGTTGACATAGAACTTTCTTAGGGTGTCCTCACTGCCGGGCGGGCAGGTCAATTGGACATGATGAAGACCGAAGTACACGGTGCCTTCCTTTCGCAGGAATCGAACGGCACTATAGCAAGACGGACGTACGGTTTGGTATATGCTTGCCACCGGACGTCGTGAGCCGTCTGGCAACGCCGGACCCGGGCCGTCCGGCAGACTGAAGACGATTACGGACACACGATTTGGGAGCGCCAGTGCCGAGCATCGATACTTTCGCCGCACGCACCAACATGAGCGTTGGTGACAAAAACTACGAGATCTTCCGTATTGACCGCATCGACGGTCACGACCGGTTGCCCTACAGCCTCAAGGTCCTGTTGGAAAACCTGCTACGGACCGAAGACGGCGCCAACATCACCGAAGAGCACATCCGGGCGCTCGGCGCGTGGGACCCCAAAGCCGCGCCCAGCGTCGAGATCCAGTTCACGCCGGCTCGGGTCATCATGCAGGACTTCACCGGTGTTCCCTGCATCGTGGACCTGGCCACCATGCGCGAAGCGGTAGCCGACCTCGGCGGAAACCCGGAGCAGATCAATCCGCTGGCGCCGGCGGACCTGGTCATCGACCACTCCGTCATTGTCGACTACTTCGGACACCCCGACGCGTTCGCGCGTAACGTCGAACGTGAATACGAACGAAACCGCGAGCGTTACCAGTTCCTGCGTTGGGGCCAGACCGCCTTCGACGAGTTCAAGGTCGTCCCTCCCGGCACCGGCATCGTCCACCAGGTCAACATCGAGCACCTGGCACCGGTCGTCATGACCCGTAACGGGATGGCCTACCCCGACACATGTGTCGGAACCGACTCCCACACCACGATGGAGAACGGTATCGGCGTCCTCGGCTGGGGCGTGGGCGGCATCGAAGCCGAAGCCGCCATGCTCGGTCAGCCCATCTCGATGCTCATCCCCCGCGTCGTCGGGTTCAAACTGACCGGCGAGCTGCCCGCGGGGGCAACCGCCACCGACCTCGTTTTGACCGTCACCGAACAGCTCCGCGACCACGGCGTCGTCGGCAAGTTCGTCGAGTTCTACGGAGAAGGGGTTGCCTCGGTTCCGTTGGCGAACCGGGCCACCATCGGCAACATGAGCCCCGAGTTCGGCTCGACCTGTGCCATCTTCCCCATCGACGAAGAAACCATCTCGTACCTGCGGTTGACCGGCCGTGACGAGCACCAGCTCGAACTGGTCGAGGCCTACGCCAAGGAGCAGGGCATTTGGCACGACCCGTCCAACGAGGCGCAGTACAGCGAGTACCTCGAACTCGACCTGTCGACAGTCGTTCCCTCGATCGCGGGCCCGAAGCGTCCCCAGGACCGTATTGCACTGTCGGCGGCCAAGGAGACCTGGCGCCACGACGTCAGCGATTTCGTCGCCGACGGTGACGAGGTCGGCAAGGAGAGCTTCCCGGCCTCCGACGCTCCAAGCCCGGCCGCCAACGGTCGCCCGCACCGGCCCACCCCCGTCACGCTGGCCGACGGCACAGAGACCGAACTCGACCACGGGGCGGTCGTCATCGCCGCCATCACATCCTGCACCAACACATCGAACCCGTACGTCATGATCGGCGCCGCCCTGCTGGCCAAAAACGCCGTGGAAAAGGGTCTGTCGAGCAAACCGTGGGTGAAGACGTCACTGGCGCCGGGATCCCAGGTCGTCACCGGGTACTTCGAGCGAGCCGGGTTGACGCCCTATCTCGACAAGTTGGGTTTCAACCTCGTCGGGTACGGATGCACAACCTGCATCGGAAACTCCGGACCGCTGCCGACCGAGGTGTCGGCCGCGGTCAACGACGTCGACCTGGCGGTCACGTCCGTGTTGTCGGGCAACCGAAACTTCGAAGGCCGCATCAACCCCGACGTGAAGATGAACTACCTCGCGTCGCCTCCGCTGGTCGTGGCTTACGCGCTGGCCGGTTCCATGGACTTCGACTTCGAAACCGAAGCTCTGGGCGCCGACTCCACCGGCAAGCCGGTTTACCTGTCCGAGATCTGGCCGTCGCTCGAAGAGATCACCACGGTGGTGAACTCCTCGATCGGCCGTGACATGTTCACCCGCGATTACGCCAACGTCTTCGAGGGCGACGAGCGGTGGAAGGCCCTGCCGATCCCGACCGGCAACACGTTCGAATGGGACCCGGACTCGACCTACGTGCGCAAGGCACCGTTCTTCGACGGAATGCCCGCCGAGCCCGAAGCACTCTCCGACATCAGTGGCGCACGGGTGCTGGCGAAACTGGGTGACTCGGTCACGACCGACCACATCTCGCCGGCCGGTGCCATCAAGGCCGATTCACCTGCGGGCAAGTACCTCAAGGACAACGGCATCTCGCCGGCGGACTTCAACTCCTACGGGTCGCGACGCGGCAACCACGAGGTGATGATTCGGGGTACGTTCGCCAACATTCGTCTGCGCAACCAGATCGCGCCGGGAACCGAGGGCGGTTTCACTCGCGACTTCACGCAGGACGATGCACCGGTGACCTCCATCTACGATGCGGCGCAGAACTACGCCGCCAACGAGGTGCCGCTGGTGGTGTTGGCCGGTAAGGAATACGGTTCGGGCTCCTCGCGTGACTGGGCTGCCAAGGGAACGGCGCTGCTGGGTGTCAAGGCCGTCATCGCCGCCTCCTATGAGCGCATCCACCGGTCCAACCTCATTGGTATGGGTGTGCTCCCGCTGCAGTTCGCCGACGGACTGTCCGCCGACAAGCTTCAGCTTGACGGCAGCGAAACCTTCGACATCAGCGGCGTCACGGCGTTGAGCGACGGCATCCCCGAGACGGTCAAGGTCACGGCGACCAAGACCAACGGTGAAACCGCCGAGTTCGACGCGATCGTGCGCATCGACACGCCGGGTGAAGCCGAGTACTACCGCCACGGAGGCATCCTGCGGTACGTCCTTCGTTCGCTGATCAACCGGAAGTAATCGATAGACGGCGAAGGCGCCCGGTTCACTGTGAACCGGGCGCCTTCGCCGTGTTCGGGACGCCGTGAACCGTCACACCGTAACTGCCGCCATCCGTTCCACCGCCTCGGTGAGGACCGCCGGAGATGTTGCGAGGTTGAGGCGGGCGTACCCGGCTCCTTCCACCCCAAAGGACAACCCACTGTTGAGTGCCACGTTGCCGCGCTCCAACAACACGGCGGCCGGGTCGTCGCCGAACCCGGTGTGTTCGAAATCGAGCCAGGCGAGATACGTCGCCTCCGGTAGGTGGTAACCGACGTCCGGGAGGCGATCGGCCAACAGTTCCGCCAACAGCCGACGGTTCTCGTCCAACGCCTCGACCACACGGTCCAGCCACGGTGTGCACTCCGCAAACGCGGCGGTGCCCGCGAGGACACCGAAAAGCCCCGCCCTGGCCCACAGTTCATCGGGCATCGTGTCGACGGCGGCCGCCGGACCCGGTACGACCAGCGCCGCCTTCAAACCCGCCAGGTTCCAAGCCTTCGATGCGGCGACCAGGGTGTAAGAGCGTGCAGCGGACTCGAAGTCGAGAGTGGCGAACGGGATGTGCCGATGCCCCGGCATCGTCAACGGTGCGTGGATCTCGTCACTGATCACGGTGACGTCGTGCAGGTCGGCGGCCCGCGCCACCGCCGACAATTCGTCATCGGTCAGGACGTGTCCGGTCGGATTGTGTGGATTACACAGCAGAAACGCCGACGCCGTCGCGAAAGACTCCTCCAGTCGGTCCAGGTCCAGACGCATCCCCGTCGGCGTCGCCCTCAGCGGTGCCCGCTCGACCTGCAGTCCCAGTTGTTCAACCGCGGCAAAAAACGGCGGATACACCGGTGGTGTGCACACGACCCGATCTCCCCGTCGTGTGCACGCTGTCAGGGCCGCTGTGGCACCGGCCATGACGTCGCCCACCAGTACGGGTGTGGTCGGCACGGACCAGCCGTATCGTTGTTTGGCAAACTCGACGAACGCGTCACCGAAGGACGCGTCGAACGCGTAACCGGTGTCACCACGGTCGACGGCCTCTCGCAGAACCTCCACAATAGGCTCTGCCAATGGTACGTCCATTTCGGCTACCCAGAGCGGGAGTACGTCGGGCGGATACATCCGCCACTTCACGCTGTTACGTCGCCTGAGTTGCGCGAGAGAGTAGGTCTCGAACACGGAATCGCTCATACCGTCAGCCTGCCTCACGCCCGGGCAGGTTCGCCAGTGGTCAGCTCACCTCGATGTAGTCGATCTCGGCGAAATGCCTGTGATGCATGAGCCGCACCGTGTTCCACCCGGCGCTCAACTCGACTCCGACGGCAGCCTGCGCCCAGTTGTCCCACCCGGTATACGGATAGGTCACGGTCCCGAACGATGTCCCGCCGACACTGACGGCGTGTTCGGCGCCGTCAGCGGATCCGTTGGCGAACCCGACCACGACCGTGTGGCCGCCCGCGGTCGGCGTGTACACCGTCACCTCGACATGACTGTCGGCATGGTCGATGTAGGCCACCACCGCTTTCTGTGAAGCGCCCACGGCGTTGTGGCGAACCACGCAGTTGTTCACCGTTCCCGACTCGGCTTCATATCGCACGCGGCTGCCTCGTACGACGGGAAAGTCGTTGGCCCAACCGAGATCGGCCGCATAGACGCCTCGACCGCCGCTGGGGAGGTGTCCGTGAAAGACGATGTGATCACCGGTGTCGCCCCGCACGATGTCGGCGCCACCCGGGCCGTCGACGGCGTGATCGAGACTGGGGTTGGACATCAGCGGCCGATACGCCTTCTCATAGGGGCCGGTGATCGACGTCGACGTCGCGTAACCGGTGTAGTAGCTGCCATTCCAGTACTCGCCGGCGGCGTACAACAGAACCCAGTGGTCGCCTTGTTTCACGAGCACCGGAGCCTCGATGATGCCGCGTTCGGCGTCCTGATCGTTGTCGACGATGCGAACGGCGTCACCGTCGAACGTCAATCCGTCCGGTGTGGTGCGCTGGAGGTAGATACCGGGCCTCAGCCCCACGGCGTTTCCATCGGTCTTGTAGAGCAGAAAGTGGTCGTCGCCCTCGGAGTATGTGCCCGCGTCGATCGCTCCACCGAGATCGGCGGGGCAGACCAGCGGTCCGTCACCGACGGGCTCGAACGGCCCCAACGGCGAATCCGAAACGGCCGCACCAAGGCACTGACGATCGGGGTTGATGCTGTGCGCGGTGTAATACAGCAGATAGCCGCCGTCCGGACGCTGCGAAACCTCGGGAGCCCAGGTACGTCCGGGCTGTGCCCATGCGCCCAACTGCGGCAACGCGTCGGCATCGGACACGCTCCACGGACCGTCGACGGACGGAGCCGTCGCCACGGGCAGGTTCCGGCCCCCCGTGTTGGTGGCATAGGCGTAATAAGTGTCGCCGAAACGGTTGACGTCGGGGTCGGGGAAGTCCTGGTCGATGAGTAGCTGTGGGGCTTCGGCCACAACACCGACGTCTTCGGCGGTGATAGGCCCCGGCGCCATCCACAGTCCACCGGCCACCACGGTGGCCATGGCCGCCGCGATGGTCAGAAGGTACCGGGTTGAGCGCCTCATGTTTCTTGAGGACATGGGGGTGAAGACCAATCAGGATAAGAAGGGGCATGCGTAGGGGCCGGCGACCGAAACGGGCTCGCTGAAGGGCGCCCCAGCTTAGAGCACCCCGTCGACGTATTCAAGGACCGTTTTTCGGTTGAGCGCGGCCGAATGCACACGCCGTGCGCACGACGACAACATTGTCCATGTTGTCATCGATGTGGATGGTTGAGGTCGCTCATCGCTCGGATCGCAACGGACTGAAGACGTCTCATCCGTGACCGCTCCGCCGACCCTGCAGACTTCGACGACTACCGTGTCGACTCCACGACCACCGCATCGCCCACCTTGAGAGTGCCCGACTCCATCGGAATCATGTTGACCGCAAACCACACGCCGCCGTCCCTACGACGATGACGAGCCAGGCTCCGCAACGGCTCCTTGCCGCGTTCACAGGTGTCGGGGTCGACGGTGGTCATGACACATCGCTTGCATTCGATCGTCATGCGAAACAACAGACCACCGATACGGACCCGGTCCCAGTCGGCTTCGGCGAAGGGATCGCCTCCCGACATCACGATGTTGGGACGAAACCGTCGCATCGACAACGGCCCGGTATCGGGTTCCCCCTCCTCCACACGGCGCGCGGCCACCCACTCGTTCAGCATCGCCAGCGACGAAGTCGAGGCCAACAACACGGGGAAGGCGTCGGCCGCGCTGACCACCTCACCGGGCAACGCGCTCGGTTTCGTGATCGGACGTGACGTCGCGTCGAACTGATAGACCAGCCGCACAGGCTTGTCGATGAGGCGACTGAACCACGTGGCAGCCTCGTCACCGGCATCGGCGACGGGAAACGCCGTGCCCCACACCACCGCGTCCATTGGTGGACCGTTGTCGGGAGTGACCACCGTCAGGTCGGGCATGTCCCGCGCGGTCAACAATATCGATTCCGGTGCCTGCACCACCTTCGCGGCGAGCAGGCGAGGGTGTTCCCGGGCGGTCACCTGTTCACCCGAGGCTTCCACGACCAGCCAGCGACGATCACCCGACAGGCCGTGCGGAAGTACGTCGGCCCACGCCACGTCGGTGGGGGCGGTCGACTTCACCGGGTAAATGTGCAGCGATTCCACACGCATGCACATGAGCCTATCCGCATCCGTCACCCGCGCCCGCAACGCAGCCGAAGGATCAAGCCTCGACGTCCACCGTTTCGCGCGCCGTCAAGTCGTTTCGTACGTCCATCAGCATGGTTTGCTGACGTCGCACCTCCACCAGTTGTTGCGCCTCCAGATCGGCCACGGCAAGCCCTTCGCCGCTACCGAGCACCTGATCGATCGGTCTACCCTCGGGGTCGTAAATCGCGCTTCCCCCCGACAACGGCCATGAGTCCGGACCGCCGATCGCCCCGGAAAAGACGACGTATCCGGTGTTGTCGAGAGCACGAGCCCGAAAGTAGAGATCGCGTCGATGTTCACCGCCGACACTGTAAGCGCCCGGACACACGTAGGCGTGGCAACCGTCCAGGGCCGCCGCTCGTGCGTGCTCCGGAAACGCCGAGTCGTAACAAATCCCCATTCCCAGGCGCCACCCGTTCACCAGAAGAGTCGTTCCATGTTCCCCGGGCGTGAACATCGGACGTTCCACTTCGACCAGGTGTTGCTTGTGGTAAATATCGGTGATCTTCCCGAGACGGTCGACCAGCAACGTCGCTATGTACCGACGGGGGCCCTGGCGAACACTGGCACCCACCAGAAGACAGAGCCGATGCCGCTGGGCGATGTCACGCAGCGGATCCAGTCTCCTGTCGCCGACCGCGCCGTGAAAGTCCACTTCGATGTCACACATCGCCGACCTCGACTCCAACGTCGGCGGGTGATAGCCGGGAAGGTACAGCTCCGGAAACACCACCACGTCGGCGCCTGCGTGATCGGCCCGATCGACGAAGCCGACCGCGGCACGTGCGTTCGCCGATACGTCGCCCGGTATTGAAGCCGCGGATACGGCGGCTACCCGCAAGAAAGCCGAAGGATCATCAGGGTGCAACACATCCACCATGGTGCCAAAGTCGTCACTTCAGGTCGACCCCGGCGTCACCCTCCGGTATTCCCTATATCACGCAGCTTCGCCTCACCGACACATACGTCCTTCTTGTCGAGCCACACAGAGCCTGTCAGGATCGATGTGTGCCTAGGGTAAGTCCGGAACGTCTCCATCTGCGACGCCGTGAGATTCTCACCGGCGCTCGTACCTGTTTCGCGCGCTTCGGATACGAAGGGGCGACGGTGCGGCGCCTCGAGGATGAGATCGGATTGTCACGCGGCGCGATCTTTCACCACTTCAAGGACAAGGACTCGCTGTTTCTGGCCGTAGCCGAGGACGACGCGGTCCAGATGGCGGACACGGTGGCTCGCCACGGCCTCGTTCAAGTCATGCGCGACCTGGCGGCCGAATCCGACAGCAACGTGATCACCGGTTGGTTGGGCAGCCAGCTTGAGGTCAGCAGACGACTTCGCACCGATGCGGCTTTTGCCAAGGCGTGGGAGGACCGCAAACACGCGATCTCTCGCGCCACGCGTGACCGGTTGGCTCGCCAACGCGACGCCGGAATACTGCGAACGGACGTCCGCATCGAAGTCCTCGCCCAGTTCCTTGAGCTCGCCTACGACGGCCTCATCACGCACCTGGCCATGGGGGCGGACGACTCCGGGCTCTCGGAGGTCCTCGACCTCGTGGAGGCCGCCGTTCGACGCCCCACAGCCACCCCCCACGACGACAACGTCGGCTAGCCAGACCTCTTCCAAGAACGGTTACGGCCCACCGGAACGAAACCGACGTCCCGATAAAGACTTCTGGCGGAGGGGTAACGGTCGTCTCCCCTGGCACACACTCGGGCGATGGTGGCTCCCATGGTGACCGCCGTCTCCAGGACCGCGTTGATCGCCGCCGACGCGAGTCCCCGTCGACGATGTTCGGGGTGGCACCCGACCGGTTCCAGACACAACGATCTCGTCGACCGACTCCACCAGCCCAGACAGAACGCCACGACGTCGCCGTCGTACTCGACGAGCCAGTCCAGGCTGCGCCGGTAGAAAGGGCTCGTCATGACGTTGCGATACGAATCGGAAGTCACCCGTAGCGGCGCCGACGGCGCACCGAACGCCGCCACGTGTGCCCGAGCACGACCCTCCGCGTCAGCTTCGTCGACGACATGCCGCAGCCGGTACCCGGCGGGAAGCTTTCGGGACGACAGACCAACCAGATCGTGGATCAGGTGGATGAAAAAACGGCTCTCTTCTACGGGACCGTACCCCCGTCGAGCGAGTTCGTCTGCGATGTGCGTTTCAGTGTCGAGAATCGTCGCCGTCAGTGGCTCGCCGGCATGGCCGGGTAGCGATTCGACCCAGTCCAACACCACCCCCGCCATATCGGGACGTGCCGGGTCCACCTGCATCTCCATATGACCCGGGGCCGGGACGCGGCCCCATGCCACCACCTCGCCGTCCTCCCACCACGCCGCAGCCGGGTAGGCCACCGGTGACGCGAACTGCAGACGGCTCCAGGTCAGGTCGCCGAGATGCCACCGGGTTCGTGGTGTCCACACGCGCTCGGCGAGGCCCACCATCGCCGCCAGTTCGGCCGCCGGATCGGGCAACGCGCGTCGTATCGCCATCCGCACACCGTAACCACGGCTCGGTCGGCGAAGGCGCCGACACGACAATGCCGCCGACCCGTACGGGTCGGCGGCATTGTCAATCATGTCCGGTCAGTCCTGGTAACGCCGTTCGCGCCACGAGGAACGGTTTCCCCGATCGAACGACTTACCCCCGCGCTGATTGCGTTCACCGTTTCGTCCGCGGCCGCCGAACTCCCGGCGGTCGTCACGACGTGGCCGGTCACGGTCGTCACGACGCCCCTGGCCGCCGAACTCCCGGCGGTCGTCACGCCGTGGCCGGTCACGGTCACGGCGAGGTCCGCCCTGGCCACGGTAGGGCTTGCGGTCACGATCGCGAGGTCCACGGTCCTTGAACGAACGGCGCGGGGGCTCGATCTCGCCCGAACGCTCCTTTTCCGCACGGTCACGCAATTTGGCGGCTTCGCCGTTGAGTCGTGCAGCCTTCGCTGCCAACGCCTCCGCGCGTGCCGACAGTTCCTCGGCTTCGCGCTGTGTCGCCTCGGCTTCCCGAGCGACCGTGTCGGCTTCCATCTCGGTCAACGAGCGGGCGCCGGTGATCCGTACCAGTTCCTCGTCGAATGCACCACCGACCAGGTGACGAGAAACGTCGACGTCGACGCGCTCCAGCATCCCGAAGACGCTCTTACGCTGATGCGGCAACGCCAGCGTGACGACGGTTCCACTACGCCCGGCTCGAGCGGTACGGCCCGCACGGTGCAGGTAGTCCTTCCCGTCGCGGGCGGGGTCGACGTTCATGACCAGGTCGATGCCGTCGACGTGGATACCGCGAGCGGCGACGTCCGTGGCAACCAGCGTGTCCACCTTGCCGTCCTTGAAGTCCTCCAGAACAGCGGTCCGAGCCTGCTGCGTCATACCGCCGTGAAGCGCGTCGGCACGGACACCGGCCTGGCGAAGCTGTCCGGCGACTCGGTCGGCGCCCAACTGGGTACGCACGAAGACGATCGTGCGGCCCTTACGACCGGCGATCGCCGCCGTCACCGGGGCCTTCGTGTCCGGTTTCACGACCAGCACGTGGTGGCTCATCGTCGTGACGGCACCTGCGGAGGGGTCGACCTCGTGAGTCACGGGACTGTCGAGGTAACGCTTGACGAGTGTGTCGATCTCACGTTCCAGCGTCGCGGAGAACAGCATTCGCTGCCCGCCCGCCGGGACCAGGTCGAGGATCGCGGTGACCTCGGGCAAAAAGCCCATGTCGGCCATCTGGTCGGCTTCGTCGAGGACCGCGACGGAGACGTCGTCGAGACGGCAGAGGTTGCGGTCGATCAGGTCCCGCAGGCGGCCGGGGGTGGCGACGAGAACGTCGACACCGTGTTTCAGTGCCTCGATCTGACGGGTCATGGATGTTCCGCCGCACACGACCTTCATCTCCAATCCAAGGATTGAAGCGTACGGGTCGAGGGCGTCGGCGACCTGCATCGCCAGTTCACGCGTGGGCGTCAGAATGAGGCCGCGCGGACGTTTGGACGCGGTTTCGCGTCCGTCGGCGGTCAGCCCCACCAACAGCGGCAGACCGAAGCTCAGGGTTTTACCCGAACCGGTCCGACCACGGCCGAGAACGTCTTTTCCGGCCAGGGCGTCGGGAATGGTCGCCGCCTGAATGGGAAACGGCGTGGTGACGTTGCGCCGCTTAAGTTCCGACACGATCGAGGGCGGAAGCCCCAGGGCGGCGAAACCTTCCGGTTCAACATCGATTTCGGGCATGACAGGTTGCTCCAGTTGAGCAAGGGTCATCAAAGAACCTTCCACAGTAGTCACAGCACGCACCGCGGAAAGTCCTCGGAATATCGCCTATCGCGATTGTTGAGAAGCTTTGTCGCCGACGCGCCAGAAAGGCACCGTCCGTCGGCGCCTTAAAAAGATTGGGTCAAACAGTCGTTAACTGTAAACCAACCGGCACCGTCGCCCCAAACCGGGGCACCGCGCCCTTGATCACAGTTGTATTCGCACGCGCTCACCGCGCTTCCCCATTCCCGCGTGAACCGGTCCGGGTCGGGTCGCGTCCAAGGGTTATGAGATGGCTTTTCATACCGATTATCGGCCTTGCCCTGGTCGCGTGCGGGCAAGGACCCGCGGACGACGCATCCGACGACGGCGGTCCCGACCGTGAGAAGTTCGACCGACGCGCGCAGGAGGTCGCCCAGGCCTGGCAGGCTCAAGCCGGCGACTGGACCACCGATTTTCGCGTACTCGACAAACGGATAAGCGGTCCCGACGAAGCTCACCTCGACGAGGCGCAGTCGGCGGCGATCTCCTCGGGCTGGTACGAGCTGGACACCGATCTGCCCGACGCAACGCCCACCGACGTGGTCACGCTGGACGACACCCGGTTCACATTGGAGGTGTGGGACGCCGCAACCGCCTACGACAACCTCGCCACCGGCGGTGAACCGCCCGCCGACTGCCCGGGGGAATCCTCCGGCGACTCGTCGTCGTCGCAGACGGCGTGCGGAGTTCTGACCATCACCGCCATGGAACCGGACATGAGCACGGTGTGGACCAATCACGGTCTCGTCAACGTCCCGGTGTGGAGCTATACGGCCGAAGGACTGCCGTCCCCCATCAAGCAGGTGGCTTTCGACATCGACGGCCGTGCCGACCTCCCCGTGGTGGACGCCCCCGAGTACGAGGCACCCGGAGAGTCCCGTGGGGTCACCGGGTTGAGTGAAGTCACCGAAACCACCGTGACCGCCTTGATCGGGGTCGGCGCCTGCGACGAAAACATCGAACTCCTGGTGTACGAGGCGGCCGACGCCATCGTCGTCGGTGGCAGGGCCGAACACAACGGTGCCGAATTGTGCACCGACCAACTGTTGTTCAAACCCGTCACAGCGGAGTTGTCCACCCCGATCGGCGACCGAATGATCATCAACGCATCGAGCGGCTCGGTGCTCAGCGCAGCCGGTCCATTGGGCTGAATCCACGATGACGGGGACCGACCGTGGCGGTCGGTCCCCGTCATCGGTTTCTGTCAGCCCTGGTCACCGGGCAGAACGACCTGCGGGTTTCCGCGGTCCTTACGGAAGTACTCGTTGGACGCCGGCAGCGCCAACAAAATGATGATGAGCAGGTAGGCCAGAACCATCACGATGCCACCGACGGTCGTAAACAGGTTGTACCAGCCCGGTACAGCGTCCACACCGGCCTCGGTCACGGCCCCGAAGTCGATGCCCTCGGCCTGAAAGCCGCCCAGCAGCCCCAGGATGCCGATGCCGGCCAGGCTGCAGAGCAGCATCAGTCCGCTGAAGACCCACGTGGTGATGCGGGCGCCGTTGGCCCCACGCAGAACGAAGAACGCGAGCACGAGCATCACCACCGACGGCAGCAGGCTCAGCGTCACGGTCAAGGCGTCGTCGCCGCCGCTGACCGATTCGACAACGTCCGGAGCGGCGCCCTGACTCTCCAGACTGGCTCTCATGGCCTCGGTCATGTCCGGTCCGTAAACGAGGCTGAACACCGCGGTGGCGACTCCCAGCGCAAACACCAGAAACTGCAGACCTGCGGCGAAAGTGACGCTCCCCGGCCGCTTCTTGGGCCCCGGTGTTTCGAATTGCGGTACGGCGTGTGTCATGGTCGACTCCGTTGAGAACGATGTGCGCGGTCGTTGACGACATTACGGGGATCGCGGGGCCCGAGCCTGCGGCTTAAGCAGGATTCGTCCCCTCCGCCGCTGGTCGCAGACCGTCTCGACCTGCCGGTGTCGATTCTCCTACCCGAGAACGAGGCGGGTCTCCTACCGACCGTCCAACCTGTGTATCGACGACCTGCACAGTGTCACGACAGAGGCACGAAACCGGCTTCGAAGGCCCAGATGACGGCCTGGGTCCGGTCCCGCACCGACAGCTTGTGAAGGATCTTGGCCACATGGGTCTTCACGGTTTCATTACCGACGTAGAGTTTCGCGGCGATTTCGGCATTGGACAGGCCCGTGGCCATGAGACGCAACACTTCGGACTCACGATCGGTGAGGCCGGGTTCGTTGACGTCGGGACGTTCCGCTCGACGCCCGGCCGCGAGCCTACGCAGTGCCGCCGGATACAACAATGCGTCTCCTTGCGCCACCACATGGACGGCGGCCACCAGATCCGCGGGGCGCGTTCTCTTCAAAAGGAAACCGTCGGCGCCGACCCTCAACGCCTGATACACGTAGTCGTCGTTGTCGAACGTCGTCACCACGATGATCTTGGGTGGCGTGTCCATCATGCGGATGATCTGACGGGTCGCCTCGATCCCGTCGACGCGCGGCATGCGCACATCCATGAGTACAACATCGGGTCGCAGCCGCCGTGCCTCGGAAACGGCTTCGACACCGTCGGCGGCCTGCCCCACGACGTCCAAACCCGCATCCGCGTCGATGATCACCGCCATGCCGCTGCGGATCAGGTCTTCGTCATCGGCCAGCAATACCGTCGTCACTCGTCCGACGGTATCGGAAATCGCGCGGTCACCGTCCAACGGTCGCCGTTTTCTCCACTGTCGATTCGACCGCCGAGGATCGCCGCCCGCTCCTCCAGGCCCGCACGGCCGAAGCCGACCCTTTCGGGCTCCGCACGACCGTGGTCGACCTTCGCGGCGATCGGATTGGTCACCGTTATCGTCACCTGATCGGCGGAGACGGTGACCACCAGGTCCGCCGTACCGTCCCCGTGGCGCAACGCATTGGTCAGGCTTTCCTGGACGATGCGGTACGCCTCGCGCGACAAGTGTGGCGGTAGCGTGAACGCCTCTTCGTCGACATGGTCGTCGACGTCGAGTCCGCACTCGGCCAACAGACGCGGCAGATCGGTCAAGGTAACCGCCCCGCCCCGTCCCACCACGTCGTCGTCACGTAGGACCCTCAGCACCTGGTCCAGTTCGGTCAACGCCCGCCTTGCCGAGTCCGATATCGACGCCAACGCCGCTTCGACGAACGCCGGGTTCGTGTTCAACACGTGCGAAGCGGCATCCGACTGGACGATGACCACGGACAAACTGTGCCCCACCGAGTCGTGCAGTTCGCGCGCGATGCGGTTGCGCTCGGCCAGGCGGCGCGTACGTGCCCGTGAGGCCTCCAGTTTCTCCGAAACCGTGGGGCCCAACAGCCGTTCGGCCAACCGCCGCATGCATGCAGTGATCCCCGCGATCAGGTAGACAAAACCGGCAACCGTCGGAATTACCGCCAGAGGGCCCCAGACACGCAACCCACCCACACCTTGCAGAGGCCCCACCAGCGCCTCGTCGGACAGCACCGGCAGAAGCGCGATCATCACCAGCAGCGGCGTCAACGCCAGTGTCACTCCACTGAGCACACCTCCGACGCCCAAGTGGATGGTCAGCCAGGCTGCGTCACGAACTCGTCGTTGCCGCGTTCGCTTCGCCGACACATCGACAAGGCCGTCGGCCTTCAACAGGGTTCTGGCCAAAAAGACCGATGTCTGCCCCACGGGTATGAACGCCCCCGCCACCGCGACGAGGGGAAGAACCGACACGAAAATCTCGGGTGAGAGCTGCGGAAGACCGCTCGTGCCCGGACCCGCCGTCGCGATGACGACAACCTCGCCGAACAGCACGAACGGCATGACCAGTGCCCCGCCGCCGATCAACCACAACCACCCGCGGTAGGTGGCCGGATCGGTGAGCGGTCGCAGGTACCTCATCACACGGAGATCCTGTCAGACTCCACCGACGATACCGCCGAGCCGTGTCGAAGCGCTCGGTGACGCCCACACCGCCGACACGGCCGGGAGGTGGCGGCGGCGTAGTCGACCGTCACCGTCAACAGGCACAACCCCCACACGGCGAAACACGGATAGACGAACCACAAAACCCACGGGGCCAAACCCGACGGGTACTCGGCGAAACCCAACATGACGACGACGTTGCCAACGTTGCCCCACACCGACACCGGCAACAACATGGCCAAACCGACCAACGCGGGCCCCAGAAGAAGCGGCCTCGGCAGCCGCATTCGATGCGCCATGCCCAGGGCCACAAAGATCCCGACGGCGGCCATGATCACCGTGTCCATAAACCCGGGCGTCCACACGCCGATCGCCCCCGTGACGGCGGGGTCGTCCCACCCGACCGTCCCGCCCAGCGCCCAGTGAACCTTCAGAGTGGCGTACGCGACGGCGGGCAGGATCGACACGTAGGCGGCCGACCTGGCCGTCCGACTCCGGTCGACGCCCACACGGTCGTCTTGGCCGCACCGGACGCACACGCCACGTTCCCGACGTTGCATGCAAACGGTGCCCCACGCGACGTAGACCGCCGCCACTAGGGCCGCACACCGCACGGCGGCACCGGTCGGGTCGAACGAAAACGGTAGGACCTCATCGGCAAACAGTGCCAAAACGCTCATGAACAGGGTCATCAGGTCCATGGCGACTCCACCGCCCCACAGACCGGCGAAAACCGCCAAACCGACGACGACCGTCCATCCCGATGCAACAAGCACCCGATGACCGGGCTTGTGATGTCTCATGAGTGAGAGGCTTCCGCACAGACGGGCGTGCCGGAAGCCTCTCGGGAGGGGCGCCGGGTCCCCCGCCGGAGGGGTTCCGATGGGACCGCAGCCCCAGGGTCAGCCGCCCGGTTCGTCTCCCGATGGCGGATCCTCGCTTCCGCCGTCGTCATCGTCGTCGTCACCACCGCCGTCGTCACCGCCACCGTCGTCACCGCCGTCGTCACCGTCGTCGTCGGTCGGCTCGTCCTCGGGCGGCGGGCTTTCGGAATCCGACGGAGACGGGCTCTCCTCCGGCTCGGGCGGCGGAACCCACCCGTCGTCCTCGGGCGGCGGGCTCTCCTCGCCGGTCGGGCTCTGCGACGGTGTGGGCGACTCTCTTGGCGTCGGCGGCGAGTCGTCACGGGGCTCGGTCACCGCGGGAGGGTCCCATGGCCGCCACGCGGCAGCGGTCCCCACCAGTAGGAGCACGACGATCGCCGCCACGGCCGCGATCAACTGCCGACGTCGGCGTGAACCGTCCGCCGGTTGCGTCGGCTGCGCCGGTTCCGTCGGCGGGATCGTCACGGTGTCGCTCGGTGTCGCCACACGCACCGTTTCAGAAGTGCCGGTCGGAGCCTCCATCGGTTCCGTCGAATCGCCCTGAGGCAGACGAGCGGCCAGTAGACGGCACTGTTCGGCCAGCTCTCCCCCGTTCTGCCACCGATTCTTCACGTCTTTGGCGAGGCATCGCATGACGACGGCCGAAACCTCCGCCGGGACGTCGTCGGGAAGCGGCGCCGGTTCCTGATGCAGTTGGGCCTGGATGATGGCCGCCGGAGCGTCTCCGGTGAACGGTTTGGTACCGGCCAGGCACTCGTAGGCGACGATTCCCAGAGAATACAAATCGGACGCGCCTGTGAGTTCCTCGTCGTACAGCTGCTCGGGCGACACGTAGGCGACGGTGCCCATGACCTGCCCTGTGCCCGTCAGTCCCGCTTCGCCGTGCGCCCGTGCGATGCCGAAGTCGACGATCTTGATGCTGCCGTCCTCACGCAACAGAATGTTGCCCGGTTTGACGTCACGGTGGATCACGCCGGCCTGGTGGGCCGCCTCGAGCGCCTTGGCACATTGCCCGATCATCGCGATCGTATCGCCCGGTGGTAGACGCCCCTCCTCCTTGAGCACCTTCGACAGAGGTCGCCCATCGACGAACTCCATCACCAGGTAGGAGATCACGGTCACGTCGTCGGGGTGGTCTTCCCCGTAGTCGTACAGGTCGACTACGCCGGGCGCCCTGAGTGCGGCCGCCGCTCTCGCCTCGGCGCCGAACCGTTTTCTGAACTCCGGGGTGGTGGACAGTGCCGCGTGCAGGACCTTGACCGCGACTCGGCGGTTCAAGCGGGTGTCGGTCCCCCTCCAGACATCGCCCATCGCACCGCCGTCGACCCGCTCGTCGAGACGGTAACGCTGTCCGAGAATGTCGCCAACCCGCACCTTCAGCTCTTTCGTCGCTGGACCAGTCGTCAAATATGCCACGCCGACCCGTCCGGCCTCACAATCCGGACCAATAGGCCATAACCCTGAATAAACCGACAAGAACGCCGTGAGGTTCGTTTCGGGGCTGAAGCAACCTTATGGGTTCCGCTGTGCCCTTGGTTCATGCGGCTGGACCGCCGGGCTTCCCACCGGCTCACTACTGGCTTATCCTGTTCCACATGCCCCGTTATGACTACCGTTGCCGCACCTGCGAGACCACCTTTGAAGCGTCCCGCCCGATGAGTGAGGCGAACGATTCCACACCGTGCCCGCAGGGGCACAACGACTCCGTGAAACTGCTGTCGACGGTGTCGCTGTCGGGGGCCGGAGTCACCTCGACCGAGACGATCGACGCCGGTGCGGGCGGTGGCGGCTGCTGCGGTGGCGGCTGCTGCGGCTGAACCGCACCGTGGACGAGCGCCATCGCGCCGATGAGCATTTACACGGCGGTGTCGACGCGTTCGGGCGGCGTCTCGTCGGCCGCAGCGGCACCGGCGTGGTCGGGCGCGTTGCGCCCCAGCACGACCGTCCCGACGATCAGCAGTGCCGCGCACAACAATGCCGGAGCGATCAGCAACGGGTCCGACGGTAGGGGTTCACCCAAAAGCCCGGCCCCCGCCAGCACCGATGCGATCGGGTCCGCGACCTGTGCCGCCGCGTAGGCGATCCCGAAGTACCCGACCGCGTACGACTTCTGCAGCAGGATCGTCGCCACGATCAGCATCGCCGGTATGACGAGGGTGAACCAGTGCACCAGGTTGGCCAGGTCGGTGTGCAGCCCTACGCCCACGATCCTGACGAAGGTGGATACCGTCCCTGTTGCCACACCGGCTCCGACGGCGAAAAACAGTGCCTTGAACGGCCCGGCCACGCGCCGTCCGACGAGTTGACTGACCAGAACGATGAACAGCACCGCACCGAGGAACCACAATGCGAGGCCGTCGCCGAGTGTCGGTGTCCCACTTTCGTGGATCGGGATCATCAGCATGAGGCCGGCCAAACCTATCGACACCGCAACCGACCCCAGCAACTCCGCTTTACGGGGTTTACGGCCGTGAAATTTGGCGGCCAACGGCACCGCATATACCAGTGTGGTCATCGAGATCGGTTGGATGATCGTCAACGGGGCGAACACCAAAGCGACCGCGTGCAGACAGGCGCCCGTGAAGCTGATGCCGCCACCGATCCACCATCGGGTCTGGCGCATAAGAGCCCTGCTGGCTCCCAGGCGTACCGCGTCCAACTGCTGGATCGCCGCGCCGAGTGCGTATCCGAACGCTCCGGCAAAGGCGATGATGACGCCGAGCCACTCCTGTGTCATGTGGTGGCCTCGTTGTGATCCTTGGCCATGTGTGCGTCCCCTGCTGTTTCTGCGCGTGTCTGTTTCGGCGAACGCCGACACCGCGATCCTTGCATACGGTGTCCAACGTCCGGTCGCTTCCTGTACCCACCCATGGCGAAACCGTCCGGTGACGATCCTTGCGGCGGTTTGTTTCCAGGCCCGGACGCCGCACGTGTAGTCCATCGGCGGCTGGTAGAAATAGACACCCTCGAGGAAAGGACCGGTCGTGGTGCTTCGCAAACTCACCGCAGCGCTGGCCGCCGGCGTAACGGTGGACACCGTGCTGAACGACGCCTCGGCCGTTGCCGGTGGAACCGTGTCCGGTGAGGTCCTCCTCACCGGCGGGCGCACTGACCATCGTGTCCAGCACATCGCTTTGGATCTGCAGGTGGTCGCCGACAACTCCGATTCGGGGGAACAGAGTTTTCACCGCCATCTCATGGCGACCGACCTGTCGTTGGAGACCGAGAGCGTACACGCGCTCCCGTTTCGATTCGACCTCCCGGCCGACACTCCGGTCAACGGTTTCGCGACGGAAAGCGTCCCCGGGGTCCGTATCGGCGTGGTAACGGAGCTTGCGCTGGAACGGGCGTTCGACAAGGGTGATCTCGACCCCTTGACGATCCAACCGCTGCCGGCGCAGGCGGCCGTGCTCACGGCGGCGGACGCACTGGGGTTCGCGTTTCATCGCAGCCTGATCGTTTCCCGCGGCCTACCCACCTCGACGTTGCCGTTTCGTCAAAAGTTCGAATACTGGCCAACCGGTGAGTTCGCGAAGGCGTTCACGGTTATGCGCCTCGCATTTCACTGCACCACCGACGCGGCGGAGGTCTACGTCGAGGCCGAGAAAACAGAGGGGGACGCCAGCACCGGTGGTCGTGCCGGCACCCACATGCGGCTGCGGCACGACGAAGACAACGCCGTTGACGTGCTGCGCGAGGAGCTGCGGAATCTGGCCGAACGCCCCGGACTGTTTCGTCGATAGCAACGTCTACATTGCGGCGTGAAGGCGTTCTTTTCGGAACGACCGCGTGCGTCTTCTTCCACAGCGGGGGCATTAACCTGGGGGAAGCCGATCAACCCCCTTCTTCGAAAGGATCCACTTTCGTGGTTCTTCGCATTCTCAAAGCCGCCTTGGGAGTCGGCGTCACCGTCGACACCGTCCTTGATGACAACGCCGTCACTCCAGGTGGGACGCTCAACGGTGAAGTCAAGTTCACCGGCGGCGAAGTCGACCAGAAGGTCGAAGGCATCACCCTCGAATTCACCGCGCTGGTCGAGAACGACGACAAGGGCGAAGACCGTACGTCAACCCACCATTTCCACCGCGCACAGGTGTCGGGTCCGTTCCAACTGGCCAAAGGGTCCGGTCACGCTGTGCAGTTCGAGGTGCCGGTGCCGTGGGAGACGCCGATCAACGTGTTGGAGGGACGACCGCTGCCGGGCATGAAATTGGGCGTCTCGACCGAATTGGCGTTGGACATGGCGTTCGACAAGGGCGACCTCGACCCGCTCGTCGTCGAACCGCTTCCCGTGCAGGCGGCGGCCCTGCGAGCGATGGAGTCACTGGGATTCGTCCTGCAGTTGGCCGACCTGGAGACCGGAACGATCCCCGGGTCGCACATGCCGTTCTATCAGGAGATCGAATACTGGCCTTCCGGTGAATTCAAGGACCTGTTCAACGAGGTTGAGCTCACGCTGGTCGCCAGCAAAACCAGCACCGACGTCATCCTCCAGGCCGACGACCGCGGCGGGCTCACCAGTCCCGGGCACGACACATATCAGCGGTTCACCGTCAACAACGACGACGACGGCGACCTCGCGGAGCAGATCCGCACCCAACTGCACCAGTTGGCCGGCCGTCGCGGCTGATCACCACCAACCTCACTCGACGACGCCGGGGAACGGTCGTTACGCCCCGAACCCCGGCCATGCACCCCCACACCGTACGGTCGGCGGAGACCGATGACGGTCGGCATCGGCACGACTACGAGAGGGACGGCATGATCGATCAATACGATCGGATGGATTTGCAGGCGACCGTCGACGCCGGTCAAGCCGAGCTCGTCGCCGACCCAGGGCATCCGCAGGGGTGGACGCTTCTGGTCAACGACGTCGCACAGTCCTACGTTGATCTGGCCGACCCGACGCGCTTGCCCATGATGTACGCACGACTGTTGGCAGCCGTAGCCGACGTCGCCGCACCGCCGCGCAAACCCGTAACGACGTTGCACCTTGGCGCCGGGGGCCTCACTCTCCCCAGATACGTCGCCGCGACGCGACCGGGCAGTCGACAGACGGTCGTGGAGATCGACCGCGGACTGGTCGAGTTCGTGTCCTACGGCCTGCCATTGCCCGCGACCGCAAACATCTCGATACGTATCGACGACGCCGCCGACGCCATTCGGGAAATCCCCGAGCACCCTTACGAATTGATCTATTCCGATATCTACCGCGGTGGGTCCACGCCCGCGCCGGTGACGGGTGTCGAGTTCGCCGAACACGCGGCGGCGGCGTTGGCTCCCGGCGGGCTCTTCGTCGTCAACGTGCTCGACGCCACGGGTCTGCTGAGCACACGCCGCCAGGTGGCCACATTGCGTCGGGTCTTCGACGAGGTGGTCGTTTTCGCCGGCCCGTCCATGTTGCGCGGAAGGCGAGACGGAAACGTCATCGTCCTCGCCTCGTCGCGGACGCTCCCGATGCGCCGACTTCACGCCGCCGCCGAGCGCCACGAGGCTCCGCTGCGGTCCCTCTCCGGTGAGGCGCTCGACTTGTTCGTCGGGGCGACCGCTCCGGTAACCCCCTGAGCACCCGGGCATGGGCCTGTCGCCGGTCATTCCGCGCCTTTCAGCGGAGGCGGCCCGTTGAAGCACGTTGGTACTGTATGGCGCGAGAAACGGGTATTAACACCATAACGAGGAGCCGCAGTGGGATTGTTCGACAAACTTAAGGGCGAACTTGTCGACATCATCGAATGGACCGACGACAGTCGCGACACCATCGTATGGCGGTTCCCGCGGTATGACAATGAGATCAAGATGGGCGCCCAGCTGACCGTGCGTGAGTCACAGGTCGCGGTGTTCATCAACGAGGGGCAGCTGGCAGACACCTACCAGCCGGGCATGTATCGGCTGGAAACTCAGAACATGCCCATCCTGTCGACGTTGAAGGGGTGGAAGCACGGATTCAGCTCCCCCTTCAAGGCCGAGGTCTACTTCGTCAACACCCGGCAGTTCACCGACATGAAATGGGGCACCAAAAACCCCATCATTTTGCGTGACCCCGAATTCGGGATGGTCCGTCTGCGGGCGTTCGGCGGATTCTCGATGCGTGTCGTGGACGCGCCGAAGCTGTTGAAGGAACTTGCCGGCACCGACCCGCAGTTCCGTACCGACGAGGTCGCCGACTATCTGCGTCAGATGATCGTGGGCCGCATCAGCAGCGCCTTGGCACGCGCCGAGGTTCCCATGCTGGATCTGGCCGCCGATCAGCACAGCATCGGTGAACGTTTGGCTCCGCTGTTGTCGGAAGACCTGGCGTCGATGGGTCTGTCGATCCCGAAGTTCATCATCTCCAACATCTCCCTGCCGCCGGAGGTCGAGGCTGCGCTCGACAAGCGGACCCAGATGGGTCTGGTCGGCGACATGAATCAGTACTCGCAGTTCCAGGCGGCCAATGCGATGGAGGCGGCGGCGAACAACCCCAGCGGCGGCGCCGGTGAAGGGCTGGGCCTGGGTATGGGTATCGCCGCGGGCCAACAAATGGCGCAGGCGTTGAACCCGAACCAGCAGGCACCTCAACAGCAGGCGCCGCAGCAGCAGGCGGCACCGCCGGCGGCCGCCGCACCGCCTCCGCTGCCGCAGGCCGACCAGTGGTATCTCGGTGTGGGTGGTCAGCAGTTGGGACCGTTCGACGTGTCGGGATTGTCGGCGCAGGTCTCGGCTGGGAACCTCACGGCCTCGACGTTGGTGTGGAAGGCTCAGATGGCGGCCTGGACACCGGCGGGACAGGTGCCCGAACTCGCACAGGTGTTGGCAGCCTCGCCGCCTCCGCTGCCGCCGCCCACCGCTTGATCAGGCATACGCCCGCCGCCCCCTTCGAGTGAGGAACCATGTCCGACCAGACCATGCCGAGCGCATCGTCGCAGCCGGCCGCTTTCCCGTGCGGCAGCTGTGGTGCGCGAGTGGAGTACGCTCCCGGCACCCACACCCTCCAGTGCCCCTACTGTGGGCACACTCAGGCGATCGAGTCCTCCGGCACCATCCGTGAGCACTCGTATGACGAGCTTGCCGCCATGCCCCGAAAGCCCCGTCAACAGACGGCGGCGTACCACCTGGTGTGCCAGGGCTGCGGAGCGCACACCGACAGTGACGCCCTGTCACAGAAGTGTCAGTTCTGTGCGGCACCGCTCGTTGTGGACACCACCGACGACCATCAGATCGCGCCCGAGGCGGTCCTCCCGTTCGCGCTGGACCGTTCGGCTGCCCGAGGCGCCCTGCAAACCTGGGTCAAGTCGCGTTGGTTCGCACCGAACCAGTTGAAGAAGGTGACCGAAGCCGAGTCGACCAAAAGCACATATGTGCCGCATTGGACATACGATGCACGGACCCGGTCGCGGTACAGGGGTCAGCGCGGCGACTACTACTACGTTACCGAGACCTACACCACGACGGTCAACGGAAAAACGGAGACTCGGACCAGACAGGTCCGCAAGACGCGGTGGCGGCCGGCCAGCGGTACCGTCGGCCGCACCTTCGACGACGTGCTCGTCATGGGGACGCGCCACCTGACGCAGGACAAGTTGTCCGAGTTGGAGCCGTGGCCCCTCCACCACGCCAAGCCGTTCCAAGCGACATACCTGGCGGGGCACCACACGTTGCGCTACGACCTCGAGCCCGAGGCGGGTCTGGCGGTGGCGAAGTCGAAAATGGCTCCGATCATCGAAAAAGACTGTCGCGCCGACATCGGTGGGGACGAGCAACGGGTCGAACGGGTGAACACCACGTACAGCAACATCACCTACAAGCTGATGTTGCTGCCGGTGTGGGTGTGCTGCTACCTGTTCGCCGGTAAAACCTGGCAGGTTCTCATCAACGGCCAAACCGGCGAGGTTCAGGGCGACCGCCCGTACTCGAAGCTGAAGATCGCCGCCGCCCTGGCGGCCGGACTGTTGCTCGCGGCCTTGATCCTGTTCTTGTTTATATTGGACGGTTCCGGGTAAGCGCCCCAGATTGCGTTCCAGCAGGCTCAGCAGCGTCGTCAGCTGAGCCTGCTGCTCTTTGCTCAATCCACGAGTCGTCCGGGCTTCGAGTCGGCGCCAGGATTCGGTGATGCGGTCGATGAGCGCTCGTCCGGATTCGGTGATCGACACCAGACTGACACGGCCGTCGTCCGGGCAGGGGCGTCGGGCCACCAGTCCCGCCTTCGCCAGACGGTGAAGCATTTTCGTCACCGTCGACGGGTCGATCGACAGGGCCAGCACCAGGGCGGATTGTCGCTGGTCGCCGTGCGTGGCCAGGTGGGCGAGCATGATCTCCTGCCCCGGGTAGAGACCCAGTTCCCTCAGGAGGGTACCCGCGGCCATCCGGTGGGCCCGTGCCACTCGAAAAAGCGCATGCCCCACCGGGGCGGCGTTTTCCTGTTCGTCACACGATGATGGTGATTCGGTCATCGCTGCCCTTTCGTCGCGGGAATATCGGTCGGTGGAACCATGTTGGCATCAACGATATATTTGGTCGACCAAGTATTTTCGTCGTACACCCGACAGAGGAGGACACCATGCCGGCCGTCACCGCCGACATCCTGGTTTTGCCGCGTATCGCACAACCGCCCGCAGAATCCACGCACAGGCCGGCCACACGGGTCACCGACTCGATGCACGCCACCGAAGGCGCCGGCTTCCCGGTCCGCCGTCCCTTTCCCGTAGCTTCCATGACCCAGGCCGATCCGTTTCTTCTCCTGGATCACATGCTCGCCGTCTACGAACCCCACGAGGCCAAGGGGGCCCCGTGGCACCCACACCGCGGGTTCGAGACGGTGACGTACCTGATGGATGGAACCTTCGTGCACCACGACTCACACGGCGGAGGCGGTGTCATCAGCGACGGAGACACCCAATGGATGACCGCCGGCTCGGGCATCCTTCACGACGAGTTGCCCAGTGAGGAACTCGTGGTAAAAGGCGGACACTTCAACGGCATCCAATTGTGGGTCAACCTTCCGAAGGCCGCAAAGTGGGCCAAACCGCGTTACCAGGACATCACCGGTGATCGCCTGAAACTGCTTTCGTCACACGACGGAGGCGCGCTCGTGCGACTCATCGCCGGAGACATCGCCGAGCACAGCGGCCCCGGCCTCACTCACACCCCCATCACCTTGGCCCACGCGTCCATCTCACCGGGTGCTCGACTGACCGTGCCGTGGAGCCCGGATTTCACCGCAATGGCGTTCGCGCTGGGCGGGAACGGAACGGCCGGTGTCGAGAATCGTCCGCTGGGCGACAGCCGGTTGGCGGTATTCGGGCCGGGCGACAGCGTTACGGTCACCGCCGACGAACGTCAGGACGGCCGCACCGGCCAGTTCGAGGTCCTTTTGTTGGGTGGTCTCCCGTTGCACGAACCCGTCGCACGTTACGGACCGTTCGTGATGAACACCCGGGAAGAGATCATGCAGGCCGTTGAAGACTTCCAGGCCGGTCGCATGGGGACGATCCCGGCGTTGCACCTGGACGGCACCGGCGAGACGGGATCACGTTAGCGTCGGCGACCGGACAGAAACCGACACAACCGTTCGTAAGGCCACGTGTTGACGACGTCGTCGGCCGTCAGCCAGGCACGTTGTGCGATGCCTACGCCGAACCGCTGAAAGTCCAGATCGGCTACGGCGTGGGCATCGCTGTCGACCGCGAACTTGACACCGTGATATTTCGCCGACCGAACCAGATCGTCGGGCAGGTCGGAGCGGTCGGGGAACGAATCGATCTCCATCGCCGTCCCGGTGCGTGCGGCGGCTTTGAAGACCTCGTCCCAGTCGGCGTCGACGGGTCCACGTTTACCGATTTTTCGCGTACTCGGATGCCCGATGACGTTCACCTCGGGGTTTTCACACGCGGTAATGAAACGGCGGGTCATGTCGTCACGGTCCTGCGCGAAATGAGAGTGGACCGATGCCACGCAGACGTCGAATTCCCGCAGCACCTCCTCCGGCCAGTCGACCGCCCCGTCGGGGCCGATGTTCAACTCGGTGCCGTGAAGAAGGACCATATCCGGATAGCCGTCCTGCATCAGCTTCAGCTCGTCACGTTGCGCCTTCGCCTTCTCCAAGGTCATACGTTGCATAACCAGGTCGGGCGCGTGATCGGTCACGGCGAAGTATTCGTAGCCACGGTCGGCCGCCGCTGCGACCATCTCCCCCAGTGACGCCACGCCGTCGGTCAGGTCGGTGTGACTGTGCAGGTCCCCCAATAGATCTGCCACCTCAATCACCATCGGCAGCTCACCGCGCCGTGCGGCGGCGACCTCGCCTCGTCCCTCACGCATCGTCGGGGGAATGAACTGGAGTCCCAGCTGGGCGTAAATCTCGGCTTCGTCGAAGGACGGCAACGGTTCGTCACCCGCGAACAGGCCGTGCTCCGACAGTGTGTACCCCTGCTCCATCGCCAGTCGACGAAGCTCCGTGTTGTGGTCTTCGGAGCCGGTGAAACACTGCAATGCCGCACCCCATGCCTGCGCCGGTACGAGTCGCACATCGACCTGTATACCGTCCCGGGTACGCACCGCGACCTTGTGACTTTCGGCCGAGATCACCTCGGTTGCGTACGGCTGCCGCAGCACCATCTCCAGGAGCGACTCGTCGGCGACGGCGAGAACGTCGATGCCTCCGATGAGGTCTTTCATTCTGCGTAGAGAACCGGCGATGCTCACGCGTTCGGCTCCCGGCCGCAGCGACCGCACGACGGCGTCGGCCAGGTTCATCGCGACACCGATGTGCACCCGGCCGCGTTGAGCGCTTACCGCGTCGACGCCTTTCAGAAGGTTTGCCCGAGTTTTGGCGCCCAGCCCCTTGGCCCGGTCCAGTCGGCCTTCCCGCAGTGCCTCGCCCAACGCCTCCGGTGAGTCGATGCCGTACTCGCGGTACAGGGTCACCGCGGTCTTGGGTCCCAACGAGGGGACGCGTGTCAATGCGCGGACGCCTTCGGGCACCTGGTCACGCAGTTTTTCCAGCTGCGGGAACGTCCCATGGGCCAAAAGACCTTCGACCTTCGACGCGATCGCCTGCCCCACACCGGGAACGGCACGAACGTCGCCCACGGCGATGTCATGAGTGGATCCTCGGATCGCCTTGGCGGCTTTCCGATAGCTGCGGACGCGGAACGCGTCCCCGCCGCTGAGCGCGTACAGGTCGGCGTACTCCTCCAATGCTTCCGCGGCTTCGTCGTTGGCCCGTGGCATACCCGTCAGCCTAGATCGACGACGTGTCGTCGCATCGTCACTTCAGCGGGTTGGCCACGGGCCGCCCGCTGTGCGCTCGTTTGAGGTGACACCGACGGAGAGGTTTACGAAACCATCGGAAACAACGCATACTTATTGCTACTTGCCCATGTATGACTACCTTGGAAGAGTAGGCTCCCATGCCCCACCGGCAGACATTCGCCGCCGTGTGCATCACCACTCTCGTCGCCATCACACTGCAGGCAACCCCGGCCCAAGCCGATTCCGGCA
Organism: Candidatus Stackebrandtia excrementipullorum; assembly: GCA_019113825.1. GTDB lineage: Bacteria > Actinomycetota > Actinomycetes > Mycobacteriales > Micromonosporaceae > Stackebrandtia > Stackebrandtia excrementipullorum. The sequence continues at coordinate 28,710 of DXGR01000134.1, forward strand.
CCGTCCTGGCAACGGACAAACCTATTGCCGACTCCTACATCGTCGTTCTCGCCGACAACACGGCGAGCACCGCCGACCTCCTTGCCGGTCGCTACAACGCCACCGTCACCAGCACGTACGACCACGCCCTGACCGGCTTCGCCGCCACCATGAGCGAAACCGACGCCAAACGACTCGCCGCCGACCCCGCGATCGCCTACGTCGAACAAAACGGCACCGTCAGCCTCGCGGGAACCCAGTACGATCCACCGTCATGGGGCCTCGACCGCATCGATCAACGCGCGGGCACCGACGGTAAGTACACGTACCCCAACACCGGCGACGCCGCCGACATCTACGTCCTCGACACCGGCGTCCGCATCACACACGACGACTTCGACGACCGCGCGGTCTGGGGAGTCAACACCGTCGACGACGACGACACCGACTGCAACGGACACGGCACACACGTCGCGGGGATCGCAGGCGGCACCGAGTACGGCGTCGCCAAAGAAGCCCGGATCATCGCCGTCAAAGTTCTCGACTGCAGCGGATCCGGCACCTATGAGGGCATTATCGCCGGCATCGACTGGGTGACTCGAGACGCCGGTGACAACGCCGTAGCCAACATGAGCCTCGGCGGATCCGCCAGTCAAGCCCTCGACGACGCGGTTCTCGCGTCGGTCGATTCCGGCGTCACCTACGCTCTCGCCGCAGGCAACGACGCGTACGACGCCTGCGGGGTCTCTCCGGCTCGCACAGGCGCTCACCCGGGCGCCGTCACCGTCGGCAACAGCACCATCGGCGATACCACCGCATCGAGTTCCAATTACGGCCCCTGCGTCGACATCTACGCACCCGGAACCGACATCTATTCCGCGTGGCACACCGATGACTCCGCCGCGCAGATGCTGTCGGGCACGTCAATGGCCGCGCCACACGTCGCCGGGACCGCCGCCATCGTCCTGACCGCCGAGCCCGGGTTGATCCCCGCCGACGTCGAGCAACGAATCGTCGACGACGCCACCATCGTCACCGAACCATCGGGAATGACCTTCCCACTGCTGTACATCAACAACGGCATCGTCTAGAAACGACGAGGGTTGGGGGTTTGGCGGACGCTCGACCGTCATACCCACCTGGTTGGGTGCACATATGCGAACCGCAGTGGTTCCGGACGCGGGTGACGGCGGCTGGATACAGGACCTCGACGCGACCGGTGCGCCCGCGCGTCCACCACGACACCTTCCCCACCTACGCCAGTATCTCGCCGACGTCGAATCCCGGACCGCGGCACCTCGGTGGATCGTCTCCGAAACGCGCCGCGTCTACCCGGCCATGCTCGCTGCAGGGCTGCGCCTGACCCGTACCTGGGACGTCACCCTCTCCGAAGCGGTCCTCCTGGGTGCCGAGGGCCGCGGTGGTGAACCGCCCCATGTCGACGCCGCCTACGCCAGACTGCGAAACCTGCCCGTCCCGCCTCCGCCCGACCTTGCACCCGCAGCTCGGAACACCCTCTTCGACACCGTTCCCGCGTCCGACCCCAAAACCGAGTTGGACACTCTTGTCGCCGTGTATCGCGGCCAGTTGCGTCGCACCGACGACCTACCGGGATCGTTGAAATTGTTGTTGGCGGCCGAATCCGCCGGGGGTCTCATCGCCGCGGAGATGACCCACCACGGGCTGCCCTGGCGCCGCGACATCCACGATGCCATCCTCACCGATCTCATCGGACCACGACCGGTGAAGGGGATGCGCCCGAAAAGACTCCAGCAACTTGCCGACGAAGTCGCCGACCGGTTCGGCCATCCGGTGAACCCCGATTCGCCTCAACAGGTCATCGCCGCTTTTCGGCGCGCAGGCCATCCTGTGGACAGCACCAGGGCCTGGGAACTGTCCGAGGTCGCTCATCCTGCGGTCCGTCCGCTACTGCGCTACAAGGAACTGGCACGCATCCATTCGGCTCACGGCTGGAAATGGATGAGCGAGTGGGTCACCGGCGACCCCGACGTGGGTGGACGTTTTCGGCCCGAATACGTAGTGGGTGGCGTGGTGACCGGTCGCTGGGCGACCAAAGGCGGCGGGGCACTTCAGATACCGAGGGCACTTCGGCCCGCCTGTCACGCCGATCCCGGGTGGAAGCTGGTCGTCGCCGACGCCTCACAGCTCGAACCTCGCGTGCTTGCGGCCATGTCCGGTGACCACGCCATGGCCTCCGCAGCGGGAACCGACGACCTTTATGCCGCGCTCGCCCCCACTTTCGGTGGCCACCGTGACGACGCCAAAATCGCCTTGCTGTCGGCCATGTACGGCGGCACCGCCGGGAACGCGAACCGGTTGTTGACCGTCATGAGACGCCGTTTCCCACAGGCATGGAACCACGTCGAAGCGGCCGCTCGCGTGGGCGAGACCGGTGGCACCGTCAAAACCTGGCTGGGCCGCACCTGTCCTCCGCCGCCGGAAAAGTGGTGGATCATGCGTTCACGGGATACCCGCGCCGTCCGAGACCGTGGTCGTTTCACCCGCAACTTCGTGGTCCAGGGCACGGCTGCGGAATGGGCACTGGCCATGATGGGGTATCTGCGTGGGCGTCTCCATGCGGACCATCTGGGAGACCTCGTTTTCTTTCAGCACGACGAGGTCATCGTCCACTCCCCCGTTCAGCACACCGACGAAGTCGCTCACGTGGTCCAGCAGTCCGCCGACGACGCCACACGACTCCTGTTCGGAGACACCGACGTTCGTATTCCATTGACCACACACGTCGTCGACCACTACGGCCAGGCGGGACAAGATCCCCATCCGGAGCGGCTCACCTCGTCATGACGTGTGCCCCGTCCCCTGTGGTGAGCTCCGGTATTGCCGTTCCCCCACCACAAGCACGACATCGCGACGCGGATACGGCAACGGATCGGACGCCAACCTGGCATACGACTCCACATCGAACCGTTCCCCGCCGTAACACAGTTTGGCCCTCTCGATGCCCTCGGACACGAACCCTCCGTGGCGGGCGACACGGCCGGACGCCGGGTTGTTGACGCGGTGGCCCAGCTCCAACCGGTACACACCGCCCACATCGTGCACCCACGGGACCACCGCGGCCAACGCGTCGGCCGCAACGCCGTGGCCGCGCGCCCGAGAGGCCACCCAATACGAGACCCAGCCGCAGTCGTGCTGATCGACACCGGTCACGGCGACGTTTCCCACGGGTATGTCGTCGGACCCGGTGACTGCGAAAACGAATCCGGATTCGCGTGACGTCTTGCCGCAGGACCAGTCCAGCCAGCGGTTCGCGGAAGCGACGTCGACGATCGGTTCACCGGCTTGCTGTGTCATGTCGTCGGTCGCGAAGGCCGTGATGACGTCGGACGCATCCGACCGTCGCCAAGGTCGCAGGACGAGAGGAGTTTGGCGATCGAACCGCATCCTCCCACTGTCACACGGTGGCGTCCCATCGACCACGTGTTCCCTTCACAAGCCGATAACGGTTGAGCCTCAAGTGGCCTCGGCGATCCGACAACGCGGATTCGACGAGGCGTTCGGGAAACCCCGTTACCGAACGCGGTGATGGACGATATTGCGCGGTTGGTCGACGCGAGAAAACCCCGAAGAGCCACGTCATCGAACAGTTCCCGGTTTCCCATGGGAAAACCTATGGAGCAAACAAGAAACGGACATTCCGAATCAATCGGAATGTCCGTTTTCTGTCGGGTTGGCGGGATTTGAACCCGCGACCTCCACACCCCCAGTATGGCGCCCTAACCAAGCTAGGCCACAACCCGAGTGTCGCCTTACGCCTGAACCGGCGCAACGACGGACTAACTTTAGCGCAATCGACAACTCGGGCTCACACGGGTACCGATCACTTCTGTTTCCCCTTGCCCCGCTTCTCCCGCGGCTTGACCGTGATCGATATCGGCGACCCCTCAAACCCGAAGTCTTCACGCAGCCGCCGTTCGATATAGCGAACATACTGCGGGTCCAGCTGCCCCGATGTGAACAGGATGAACTTCGGCGGCCGAATCCCGGCCTGCGTCATGAACAAGACCTTCGGTGCCTTGCCGGCACGGACGGGGTGAGGTCGCGCCTGGATCAGGCCGGAGATCCACTGATTGAGCTCACCGGTGGGTACCCGCTGCTCCCACCCGGCCAGAGCGGTACGCAACGCCGGAGCGAGTTTGGCGACCGCGCGGCCGGTCTGCGCCGAGATGTTGACACGCGGCGCCCAGGTGATACGCCGCAGCTCCCGGTCGATTTCGCGGCCCAGCAGGTATCGGCGGTCGTCGTCGACCAGGTCCCACTTGTTGAACGCGATGACCAGTGCCCGACCGGACTCCACCACCTGCGCCAGAACCCGTTGGTCCTGTTCGCTGATGGGTTCGGAGGCGTCGAGAAGGACGACGGCCACCTCGGCGGCGTCAACGGCCGCCTGGGTACGCAACGATGCGTAGTACTCGGTTCCCGATGCCTGCTTGACCCGCTTCCGCAGGCCCGCGGTGTCGACGAACCGCCAGATTTCGCCCTCCAGGTCGATGAGAGTGTCAACCGGATCGACCGTTGTGCCGGCAACCGAGTCGACGACCACCCTGTCCTCGCCGGCGAGTCGGTTGAGAAGGCTCGACTTGCCGACGTTGGGGCGCCCCACGAGTGCGACACGGCGCGGCCCGGACTCGACGAGGTCGGCCGAGGGAAGCTCCGGTAGCCGCTCCTGGATCAGGTCGAGCAGATCACCGGCACCACGTCCGTGAAGCGCCGAGATCGGTTGTGGTTCACCCAAACCAAGAGACCACAGGCCGGCTGCATCGGATTCGGTACGGGCGTCGTCGACCTTGTTGGCGACAAGGATTATCGGCTTTTTACTCCGGTGGAGGATGCGCACGGCGGCTTCGTCGGCGTCGGTGGCGCCGGTGAGGGTGTCGATGACCAGGATGATCACATCGGCCGTACGCATGGCGGATTCGGCCTGCGCCGCGATGGCCGCGGCACGGCCTTCGGCGCCCGGTTCCCAGCCGCCGGTGTCGACAACGGTGAAGCGTCGCCCGTTCCAGGTCGCGTCGTAGGCGATGCGGTCACGGGTGACCCCCGGGGTGTCTTCGACGACAGCCTGACGGCGGCCGATAAGCCGGTTGACAAGCGTCGACTTACCGACGTTCGGACGGCCCACGACGGCCACCACCGGGGTAGCGACGGCGGCGTCGGCGGTGACGGTGTTTTCCTCGGTCATGCGTTGTTCCTCTGCGCCAGGAGCTCGAATAGCACGGTGAGCACCTGCTCGAGATCAAGGTGGGTCGTGTCGACGACGACCGCCCCCGGGGCGGCGTCGTGCGGCCGGGTGGTCTTGGAGTCGGCTGTGTCACGACGTTGTATGTCGGCGGCGGTCGTAGCGATATCGGCACCGTTTTGACCGCTTCGGCGGCGGGCGCGTTCGGCCGGGTCCGCGGTGAGATACACCTTGAGATCGGCGTGCGGCGCCACCACCTCGGCGATGTCGCGGCCTTCGACCACGATGGCCGAGGCGGCGGCGATGATGTCGCGTTGAAGTTTGATGAGGTGTTGACGGACCTCGGGGACTCCCGATACAGCCGAAACGTGTGCGGTGACCTCGGCGCCACGAATCTCGGTGTCGACGTTGACGTCGTCGATGCGGGTGTAGCGATCGTCGGGATGGGTGCCGAACTCGAATCTGGTTCCCTCAACGACCTTCATGATGGTGGCGGCATCACTGTGGCTGACACCGGAACGCATGACCGCAAGGGTGACGGCGCGGTACATGGCGCCGGTGTCGAGACAGGCCGCACCGAGTTCGGTGGCGAGTCGACGGGAGACGCTGGATTTGCCGGATCCGGATGGCCCGTCGATGGCGATGATTCCGTCGAACGGTGTTGTGGGCACGTTGGTCTCCTCGGATGATGTTTCGTTGCCGCGTTCAATCATGCCTGGTGGCTGTGGAGGCTCAACGGGTGGCGGGGCGTTTGGTTCCGGTGGCGGCCACCACACGTCGGGTGATCCGCGGAGCGAATCGTGCGGCCACGGCCATGGCACGCAAAAACTGCGGGAGGAAGACCTCGTCGTGCTCACACGCTGTGGCCCGGACGATCCGGGCGGCGACATGCTGTGGTGTGAGTGTCGGCATGAGCCGGGACACCGCGGGGATGTTGGCGGCCGATCCGGGATTGTTGCGGAAGTACTCGGAGACGACGTGGCCGGGGATGATTTCGGTTACACCGATACCCGTGCCTTTGAGATCAACCCGTAGAGCCTCGGTGAGACCTCGCAGGCCGTAACGGCTCGCCGCATATCCAGCGCTTGCCGGCCACACGACGCGAGAAGCCGGCGAGTTGACGTTGACGATGTGACCGACGCCTCGGTCGACCATGGCCGGCAGCAGTGCCGTGGTGAGGTAACCGGCCGCAAGGTAGGGCACGGCCGCCATACGTTCGAACTCTTCGCCGGTGGTGTCGTCGATGAAACGAAACCGTCCGGCACCGGCGTTGTTGACGAGGATGTGTGGGGCGCCGTGTTCGGTCGTGACCTCGTCGACAAGACGGACCACGGCCCGACGGTCGGACACGTCGCATGGGTGGACGTGTGCGCGACCCCCGCGTTCGGTGATCTCGCGGGCGACCACCTCGAGCCTGGCGACGTTTCTGGCCACGAGCAGAACGTCGGCGCCGTAGCGGGCGAATTCGACCGCGGTGGCCGCACCGATGCCCATGGAGGCACCGGTGACGATGACGGTGTTACCTGTGATGCGCATGCTTCCCCTGGCCTGAGACGCCGTTTCATCCCACTCTAGAGCGCGGACAGGGCACGCCGCCCGCCCCAAAAGACGGAATTGGGGGTTTTGGTCGGACTTGGGACTTTTATCTATCACGAGCCGATGCAGATCGAGTAACGATCTGTGATCCTCGGCCACCGGCGGCGCCGCGAATTGTACGCATGTCCTATTGTTGACCGTAGGACACCGCTCCGCCTTGTGACCTGCAAAGACGGGCTACGGTATCCGCACTCGAAGTGATCGTCGGCGCCGTGGCGTGCCCGCTGGTGCCCGCCGATGAACCACGTGTTCTTTGTCCCCTAACCCCCCGTAGGAAACGTGAGCCGGTCCTTGTGTGTCGTAGCTTCTCGGCCGACTGCATGCTGCCCGGATCCTGCGGCAGGACTTTCGGGGCGTAATCCACTTTTGGCCTTCGAGTCCGCTTCCATGTCGCTGAACCGGGTTGGTCCGGTAGCGACCAGGAAACCTCCCTGCCGGTAGGGTGCCCGCTTTCTTGGCGGCGCTGGTGTCGTTTTGGCCCCTTAGCTGGTTCTGGAGGTATTTTCGCCGTTCATCCGTTTATCCCGGTTTGCGCGCGCACGATTCGTGTACCGGAAAAAGCATGTGATCCCTCGACGATTTCGTAGGGGTCCTGACGGAAGTAGAGAGAGTGTCAAACAACCATGATGCCGACGCCGGTGAGAACCGCGCGGCGATCACGGTGGAGTCCGCTTACAAGATATTCGGACGCCGCGCATTGAAGGCGGTCGACCGGCTTTCCGAAGGCCAGCACCGTGACACAATCAAGGACCTGGACGTCACTGCGGCGGTTATCGACGCCGAGTTTGAAGTACGTCCAGGAGAAATCTTCGTGGTTATGGGCCTGTCCGGCTCTGGTAAATCCACATTGATCCGCATGTTGAACGGGCTGTTGGAGCCCACCGCGGGCTCGATATCCGTTGACGGTGTGACCTTGAACGGTTTGCCCGCCCAGGAGCTGCGCCAGGTACGTCGCGACAAAATCAGCATGGTTTTCCAGCATTTCGCGCTGTTGCCCCACCGCACCGTTTACGACAATGTCGCCTTCGGCCTCGAAGTCGCCGGCCGTCCGGCTGCACACCGCGCGGAGATGACCGCCGAAGCGATCTCCATGGTGGGATTGTCCGGCTGGGAGGACAAGCTGCCTTCGCAGTTGTCCGGTGGTATGCGCCAGCGTGTCGGGTTGGCGCGAGCATTGGCCGCCGGGACCGACATCATGTTGATGGACGAGGCCTTCTCGGCCTTGGACCCGTTGATCCGACGCGAGATCCAAGATCAGCTGCTGGAGTTGCAGAAGCGCCTGCAGAAGACCATCGTGTTCATTACGCACGATTTGAACGAGGCCATGCGTCTGGGCGACCGCATCGCGGTGATGCGCGACGGTCGCATCGTGCAGATCGGCACCGCCGAGGACATCCTCACGCGCCCGGCCAACGAATACGTGGCCGAGTTCATCGCCGACGTCGACCGTACTCGGGTGTTGACCGCAGCCTCGGTCATGGACCCGCCCCCTGCGGGAGCGACGGATGGAACAGGCGTCGTGGTCAACGAAAACACCCCGGTGGCCGACCTGTTCGGACCGGTTGCCGAATCGAACCTGCCGCTGCAGGTCACCAATTCCGACGGTCGCCTGGTAGGGGTGATCCCCCGGTTGACGCTGCTGAACGCATTGAGCCACACCAACGGCTCGGATTCCGACAACGGTGGTTCCGGCGTCGATCAGGATGACGAGGTGAAGAACGCATGAGTCTGGCTGAAGGACCGTTCTCGGAATGGATCGACGAGGTCCTGTGGGACAAAATCCCGGCGATGCCTCTCGGCGGCTGGTTCGCGGACATGGTCAATTGGGCCAAAGTCGAGCTTCGCGGCATGTTCCGGGCGATGTCGGACGGTATCGAGTCACTCGTCGATTCGTTGACCTATGTTCTGACGGTTACGCCGTCGGTGTTCATGGTACTGATCTTCGCGGCCCTGGCTTTGTGGTTGAAAGGCTGGAAGTTCGGCCTGTCCACCGTGATCTGCCTGGGCATCGTCGCCTGGACGCCCTTCTGGGAGCAGACGATGATGACCTTGTCGCTGGTCATTGTGGCGAGCGCCCTGGCCTTGCTGTTGGCGATTCCGATCGGTGTTCTCGCCTCGGAGAATCGCTGGGTGTCGCGGATGGCACGACCGGTGCTGGACCTGATGCAGACGATGCCCGCGTTCGTGTACCTGATTCCCGCCGTGTCGTTTTTCGGCGTCGGCCTGGTGCCCGGCGTTCTGGCGACCGTCGTGTTCTGTATGCCGCCCGGTGTGCGGTTGACCGAGCTCGGACTGCGGCAGGTGGATACCGAGGTCGTAGAGGCCGGTGAGTCGTTCGGTGCTTCACCGGCGGTCATCCTCGGCCGTATCAAGTTGCCGTTGGCGTTGCCCACGATCATGGCCGGTGTCAACCAGGTGATCATGCTGGCGCTGTCGATGGTGGTCATCGCCGGCATGGTCGGCGGCGACGGTCTGGGCAAGGTCATCATGAGCGCGCTCAACAACGTCGACCTCGCCCGTGGCTTCAACGCCGGTTTGGCCGTTGTGTTCATCGCCATCTACCTCGACCGCATTTCGCATGCGATCGGGTCACGCACCAAGGTCGCACGGGCTCAAGAGGCCATGGCCAAGAGCTAGGACCGTGGTCCGGCGGATTTGCCGAAAACTTTCACTGACACAACAGATCGGAAGGAAAATTAGGAACATGTCGAAAATTCTTCGCAAGTCGGCTGCAGCGCTGGCGGCGCTGGCATTGGCCGGCACGATGGCCGCCTGCGGCAGCGACGACGACGATCAGACGCTGACGATCGGTTACATCAACTGGGATGAAGCCGTCGCGGCAACCAACATGTGGAAGCTGATCCTCGAAGACGAGGGCTACGAGGTCGAACTCGAGGAGTTGGAACCGGGCCTGATTTTTGAGGGCATGGCCAACGGCGACATCGACTTCTTCCTGGACGGCTGGTTGCCCACCACCCACGCCAGCTACATGGAGACCTACGGCGACCAGCTCGAGACCGTCGGTGTCTGGTACGACAACGCGTCGCTGAGCATCGCCGTGCCCACCTACGTCGACGAAGTCAACTCGCTGGAAGACCTCGCCGACAACGCCGACCTGTTCGACGGCAAGATCATCGGGATCGAAGAGGGCGCCGGCCTGACCAAGGCCACCCAGGAAGAGGTAATCCCCGGTTACGGACTGGACGGCGTGATGGACCTGGTCACCTCCGGTACGCCGGCGATGCTCAGCGAACTGGACACCGCCATCGCCAACAACGAGCCGATCGTGGTCACGTTGTGGCACCCGCACTGGGCTTACGCGACCTACGACCTCAAGGACCTGGAGGACCCGGAGGGTGCTCTGGGCGGTGCCGAGGAAATCACGACGTTCGCTCGCAGCGGCTTCGGCGCGGACTTCCCGGAGGTCAACGACATGCTGGCGAAGTTTGTGATGACCGACGACCAGCTTGCGGAACTGGAGGACTACGTGTTCAACCAGTACCCGGGCGAACCCGAAGAGGGCGCCAAGGCGTGGTTGGACGCCAACCCCGACTTCGTCGACACCGTTAAGTAGCCTTAACCGGCGAAAAACACCGGCACCGCTTCCTGGCGGTGCCGGTGTTTTGTGTTTAGAGATCGACGTCGCGGTAGAGCGAGGCGAGCTCGTCGGGGCGAAGTCGACGCAGGGTGCCGGGTTTTAGATTGCTCAGGCGCACCGCGCCTATGGCCGTTCGTACGAGACGGTTCACCGGCAACCCGACTTCGGCAAGCAACCGGCGCACGATGTGTTTGCGTCCCTCGTGCACCGACAGTTCCACCAGGGTCTGGTCGCCGGATTCGTCGATGACCCGAAAGTCTTTCACCGTGACGGGTCCGTCTTCGAGCGTGATGGTCTGCGCCATGCGCCGTGCGATGGCGGGGCCGGCGTAGCCGGTCACCTGGCATCGGTAGGTCTTGGTGATTTCGTGTGAGGGGTGTGACAGCCGTTGCGCGAGTTCACCGTCGTTGGTGAGCAACAGGAGCCCTTCGGAGTCCACGTCGAGACGACCAACGTGAAACACCCGTTCGTTGATACCGGTGGTGAACTCGGTGAGGTTGCGACGCCCCTGTTCATCCTCCATGGTAGACACAACACCGCGGGGCTTGTTCAACGCGTAGTGGACGAGCCGGACGTCGGTGATGACCCGATCCCCGTCAACGTGAATAACCGCTCTTTCCGGGTCGACGCGTCGTCCCAGAATCGCCTTCTTCCCGTCGACGGTCACACGACCGGCGGCTATGAGGTCCTCGCAGACACGGCGCGACCCGACACCGGCTTGGGCCAGCACCTTCTGCAGGCGTATTCCGTCGGCGGGGCGTGGGTCAGGTTTCACTTGATTCACCGATTTCTGTGATGTCGTCGGGGAGAAACGGCGCCAGTGGAGGTAGCTCGGCGACCGAGTTCAACCCGAGTTTTTCGAGGAACATGGAGGTGGTTCGGTACAGATGTGCGCCGGAGTCGGGCTCGCTACCGCACTCTTCGATGAGACCGCGTGTGGTGAGCGTGCGGATCACCCCGTCACAGTTGACGCCGCGAACGGCCGATATGCGACCGCGTGTCACCGGTTGTCGGTAGGCGACGACGGCGAGGGTTTCCAACGCGGCCTTGGTGAGCCGTACCTGCTGACCCTCCAAGACGAATCGTTCGACGTAGGGCGCGAAAGACTCTCGCGTGTAGAAACGCCAACCACCGGCCTGCCTACGCAGGTCGAAACCGCGACCGTCTCCGGTGTACTCGGCGGCCAATCGACGCAACGTGTCGAGGACCTCCGTCTCAGGGCGGCCCAAGGTCTGAGCAAGAACGTCTTCTCCGACCGGTTCTTCGCACACCAACAAGATCGCCTCGATGGTGCCGGCAAGGTCGTCGGCAAAGGGCAACGGCTCGACCTGCCGCGACGGGGGGCTTTTGGGTGGCGTTTCCACCGGCCGAGGTGACGCGTTCACGGTCGGCGGTGTACCGGGTTCGACCGGCTCGTCGGGTGGCGTGTCGGAACGTTGCCCACGCTGCCACGGGGGTTTCCAGTCGGCGATCTCGGCGGCGAGGTCGCCACCACCGTCGGCCGTCTCCTCGGTTCGACTCATGTCCCCTCCTGATCGGCTTCGTCGGCAACGGCTTCGGGTTCGCTCTCGGCCGGCGCACCGGCGTACTCGTCCACCTCGATGTCGGAGACCCGCTCGCCGGCAACCCACCGAACGGTCAACTCGCCCAAAGCCTGTACCTGATCAAAGCCGATGAGCCCCTCTCGGTACAGCTCCAACAGCGCGAGGAACCGAGCAACCGTTTCCAACGTCGATTCGCAGTCGGCGGTCAACGACCGAAACGTTGCCGTCTTCATCCGCCGAAGCCGCCGCTGAAGAATGATCGCATGTTCACGGACGCTGACTCGCACCATGTGTACGTGTTCGGTGGCGACCGTGGGCGGCGGTTTCGGTCTGAGCGCCTCGGCGGCCAACGCGGCCAACTGCTGCGGCCCGATCGAAAGGACGAGCTCCGGTAGCGCCTCGGCGTAACGCGGCTCCAATCCGGCGGTGCGCGGGAAACGTAGCGAAGCCTCCTCGCCGAGCCTCTCGATCCGGATGGCCGCCTCCTTGAACGCCTTGTACTGAAGCAACCGGGCGAACAGCAGATCTCGTGCTTCCAGAAGCGCCAGGTCCTCCTCGTCTTCGACAACGGCGGTCGGTAGAAGCCGCGCCGCCTTCAGATCAAGGAGGGTTGCGGCGATCAGCAGAAACTCACTGGATTCGTCGAGGTCCCAATCGTTTCCGAGGCCCTTGGTGTAGGCGATGAACTCGTCGGTGACCTTGTGTAGCGCCACTTCGGTGACGTCGAGTTTGTGTTTGCCGATCAGCTGCAGAAGTAGGTCGAACGGCCCGGTGAAGTTGTCCAACCGGACTTGAAAGCCGGTGGTACCCGGTTCTTCGACCGCAGTGTTGGAGTCGTCGGGCAAGTTCACCGGCCCAGCCTACGCGGTGTTTTTCGAGGCCCGGGAGGGTGTACCGCCTCCGCCACTAACGAGACCGGCCACATTGGTTCACCAACGCAACAGCGGCACGGCGATCGTGTCGAGGAGCCGATGCGCCACGGGAAGGTCCCCGACCGGCACGATGAGGAGAACGAGCAGCAGGACGCTTCCGATCGCCTGGCCCTCAAGAAGGTCGACCAGACGCGACGGCGCGTGCCCCCACAGGCGCCAACCGTCGGCCGGAGGCAACGGCAGCAGGCTCACCAGCCCGAACGCCATCATGGCGACGGCGGCGGTGAAGACGGTCTGCGCCACGGGCCCGGTAGCGCCTTCGGGCACTCCGTGGAGGACGTCGGAGGGGAGATAGAGCCCGCTAAACCGTTCGTCGGGCCATACATACCGAAAGAGCTCCAACAGGACGCGCCCGGTGAGCAGGACGGCGATCGGCCCGGCCAACACACATAGCCGAGCACGACCGACGGAAACGTCGGGTGCGGGTTTGCGGTCGACACCGAATCCGGTGCCCGATACACATGCGGCCACCACACCGAGCGGGTGAAGCCACATGTTCCTCCGGCTATCGGCCGGTGACGCCACCGCCTGTTGCAGCATCGCAGACTGTACGAGGTGTCGTACGGTCGCGGCGGCGGCCAACCCCACGACCAGTCCCACGAGAGCGAACGGCTGTGTGAGCGCGAAGACCACGAAGGTTAACGGCGGTCGTCCTGCGCGGCGATGACTTCGCGGGCGAGTTGCCGGTATGCGCGAGCTCCGGAGGATGCCGGAGCCCACGTTGTGATCGGCTCTCCGGCGACCGTCGTTTCGGGAAATCTCACGGTTCGAGTGATGACGGTTTGGTAGACGCGGTCTCCGAAGGCTTCCACGACCCGTTGCAGTACCTGCCGCGAGTGGGTGGTTCGGGAGTCGTACATGGTGGCCAGGATGCCGTCGAGTTCAAGGTCGAAGTTCAGTCGTTCCCGGACTTTGTCGACGGTGTCGAGAAGAAGTGCGACACCGCGGAGGCTGAAGAATTCACATTCCAGGGGAACGAGGACTCCGTGCGCGGCCGTCAACGCGTTGACGGTCAACAGGCCCAGGGACGGCTGGCAGTCGATGATGATGAAGTCGTATTCGCTCATCACCGGTCGAAGCAACCGTGCAAGGGTCTGCTCCCGGGCGACCTCGTTGACCAATTGGATTTCGGCCGCCGACAGATCGATGTTGGCGGGCAGAACGTGAAGACCGGCGACGTTCGTCTTAACGATGACATCCTCAATGGATACATCGTCTTGCATCAACAGATTGTAGACGGTCAATTCCAACGTATGAGGGTTCACTCCGAAGCCCACGGACAATGCGCCCTGTGGATCGAAGTCGACCAGCAACACCTTACGACCGTACTCGGCCAATGCGGCACCGAGATTGATGGTGGTCGTTGTCTTACCGACGCCACCCTTCTGATTGGCCATGGCCACCACCCGCGCCGGCCCGTGCCTTTCGAGCGGTTGCGGCTGCGGAATCTCACCCCGACCGGTGTAGGACTCCGGGTCGGCCGCCCCCGGGTCACCGTCGAGTTCGGACGCCGGTGGGGCGGCGCCGCGCAGTGCGGCCCACTTGTCGTTGTCTGAGCTGTTCACTTAACGCCCTCCTGCGACGAGTCCGGCGCCACTTGGCCTGCAATGGCCGCCCACCGTGTCCTCCGGCCCGCTGTCGTGGCCATGCTTATTCCCGGGTTGACGATGCCTGCTTGTACATGCGACTTTACGCCACTTTAGCGCCACTCGCACCACGGCCGCCCTGCTTCGCCGCCCGGGGGTGAGCGCCATCGCATCGTCGTCAACGGGCCAGATCATGGTATGTCACCGGGCCCGAGGGTGCGACGTCGCGTACACCTCTCGAAGTTTATCGACCGTCACAAGTGTGTAGATCTGCGTGGTACTTACGGCGACGTGCCCCAGAAGCTCTTGCACGACGCGGATATCGGCTCCGCCGTCGAGAAGGTGTGTCGCAAAAGAGTGCCGCAACGTGTGCGGACCTATCCCGGGCGGCAGACCCGCTACCTCGGCGCAACCGGACAGGATCAGGTGCGCGCCTTGACGTGTCAACCGCCCGCCCCGTTGGTTGACGAACAGCTGCGGCCCGGTCGGCTTCAAAGACGACCGCACGGCCGCATAGCGTTGAAGGGCTCGAAGTGCATAGCCGCCCAACGGGAGCACACGGGAGCGCCCGCCTTTGCCGGTAACAAAGACACTGGACTGGTCGACGTCGACGTCGTCGACGTCCAAACCGACCGCTTCGGACACCCGGGCTCCGGTGCCGTACAAGAACTCCAGCAACGCCACATCTCGCGTCCCGCGGGGAGGCCCGGTCACGGCGGCGGCTTCCAGAAGCCGATTCACCGTCTCAAGGTCGACGGCTTTGGGTAGACGCAGTTTGGGGCGTACGACCGTCGCGTCGACCGTAGGGTCGTGGGCGGTGTGTCCTTCGGCGACGGCGAAGCGGTGAAGACCACGTACGGCGCTGGCGGCTCGAGCCACCGAGCGCGGAGCCAACGGTCGATGGTTCTCGTCCCCCGTGGTCAGTGCGGCGAGATACTCCCCCAAGTGCGCCGGTGTGATGGCCTCCCACTCACCGAGGCCGTGTTCACCCAGCCAGTCGCGGTATCGACGCAGATCGCGTCTATAGGCGGCAAGGGTGTTGGCCGCCCGGCCACGCTCGACCGTCAGGTGGTCCAGAAAGGTCTGGACCACCGAGACGATCGCACGGCCACTCAGTGAAGGATCTCTTCGAGTTTGATGTGGGACAGTCCATGTGCGTCGGCAACCGGACCGTAGGTGAGGTTGCCGTCGTGGGTGTTCAGCCCCAGGGCCAGGGCCCGGTCGCGCTGCAGCGCGGACCTCCAGCCCTGGTTGGCCAGTTCAAGCGCGTACGGCAGGGTCACGTTGGTCAACGCGTACGTCGACGTGTTCGGTACCGCGCCGGGCATGTTGGCGACGCAGTACAGCAGTGAATTGTGGACCGGGAAGACGGGGTCGGCGTGCGTGGTGGCCTTCGTGTCCTCAAAGCATCCCCCCTGGTCCACGGCGATGTCGACCAGAACGCTTCCCGGCTTCATCCGGGAAACGAGTTCGTTGCTCACCAGTTTGGGCGCTTTGGCCCCGGGTACGAGAACCGCACCGATGACCAGGTCGGCCTCGCTGACGGCCTTCTCGATCTCAAAGGCGTTGGAGGCGACGGTTCGGAGGTGGCCACGGTAGATACGGTCGGCGGCGCGCAGCTTGTCGATGTTCTTGTCGAGAAGTTGCACGTCGGCCTGCATGCCCAGCGCGATGGTGGCGGCACTCATGCCCGATACTCCGGCACCGATCACCACGACGCGAGCAGGGTGTACGCCCGGCACTCCTCCCATGAGGACACCTCGGCCACCTCCGTTGCGCATCAGGTGGTATGAGCCGGCCTGCGGAGCCAACCGGCCGGCCACCTCACTCATCGGAGCCAACAGCGGCAACGCGCCATCGACGGTTTCGACGGTCTCGTAAGCGATGGAGGTGACCTTGCGCTCCAGGAGAGCGTCGGTGCATTCGCGGGAGGCCGCCAGGTGAAGGTAGGTGAACAGCACCTGGCCTTCACGCATGCGGTGGTACTCCGACGGAATCGGTTCCTTTACCTTCAGGATGAGATCTGCCGTGCCCCACACGTCGTCGGCGGTCTCGAGTATCCGCGCCCCGGCGGCGACGTAGTCTGCGTCGGGGATGGAGGAGCCTTCACCGGCTCCGGTTTCGATGACGACCTCGTGACCTGCGCCCACGAACTCGTGGACACCCGCCGGGGTAATGGCCACCCGGTATTCGTGGTTTTTGACCTCGCGAGGAATCCCGACCTTCACTTCAGCGCTTACCTTTCGTTATGGCCGACCTGACTGAATCCTATGCCCGACCAGGTGCTCGGCGCCGTCCCTCGTCCGATCATCGGCCACGGTGACGTTTTGGGTGGACCAACGTCCGGTTGTATGTAACCGGTAGGTGCGGCGGTGTCGCCGCACCTCGTCGGCGGTGTTGACTCGCACAGGGTCGCACGGCCATTGATTCCGTGTCAAGACAGTGGATCTGCTTATTCATCCACCGCTTAACGCGCACTGTGACCGTTGATTAATAGGGAGTCACCGGTATCGCACAACCGTGCCGCGGCAAGGACGGCAGCGATGGTCACACCGTTGTGGACCCTCCCCGAAAAGACGGCGTCCACAGCATCCTTCATGTGCCACCACGCCAGTTCCAGGTCGGCTTCCTCCTGGTCCCGGACGTGGCGTTCGGCTTCGGGTATCTCGGCCAGATCCCGCGCGAGAAACACCACGATGCGTTCATCACTGCACCCGGGCGTGGGATAGAAGTCGAACAGATGCTCGATGTGATCGGCACGTATATCGGCCTCCTCGGACAGTTCCCGAAGGGCCGTTTCAGCCGGGTCCTCTTCGGGAACGTCACGCAGCCCCGCCGGGATCTCCCACAGGCGCTCCCCCACGGGGTGGCGGTACTGCCGGACCAGGGCGATCCGGTTGTCGTCGTCGACGGCGACGACGGCGACCGCGCCGGGATGACGCATGTACACCCGGTCCGCGTGTTCGCCTCCGGGCATAACGACGGTGTCGCGGTTGATCGCGAAACGGAACCCTGTGTACTCCGTTGTGGACGAGACCACGGTAAAGTCGTGTTCGGTCATCAGGCGGCCGTCGTCTCCGCCGACGTGGAAAAGTCGAGCCGGTCACTAAGAGAGTGGTTCAGGGCCGCACCGACAAAAGCGGTGAACAGAGGATGCGCCCGCGTCGGCCGAGACTTCAGTTCCGGATGGGCCTGTGTCGACACGAAGAACGGGTGGATCTTCTCGTCCAGTTCAAGGAACTCCACGAGGCGTCCGTCCGGCGACAAACCGGAAAGATTGAATCCGGCCTTGGTCAACTGGTCCCGATACGCGTTGTTCACCTCGTAGCGGTGACGGTGACGCTCGCTAATGGTCGTGGCGTCGTAAGCACGCGCCACGATGGAACCGGGCGCCAGGTGAGCGGTGTAGGCGCCCAACCGCATCGTTCCACCCATGTCGCCCTTGCCCGCGACGATATCCGTCTGGTCGGCCATGGTCGAAATCACCGGGTGTTCGCAATCGGGGTTGAACTCTTCGGAGTCGGCGCCCACGAGTCCGGCCACGTCCCGCATGACCTCGATGGCCATGCAGTGAAGCCCCAGGCACAGACCCAGGGTCGGTATCTTTCGACGCCGGGCGAAACCGGCAGCGTTGATCTTTCCTTGGACGCCTCGTTCACCGAAACCACCCGGAATGACCACACCGTCGACACCCGACAGGATTGCAGCCGTCGACTCCTCGTCGACGCACTCGCTACTTTCCACCCATCGAATGACGGTCTTGGCGTCGTGGCTGAAACCGGCGGACCGTACAGCCTCGACCACCGACAGGTAGGCATCGGGCAAACCCACATACTTACCGACCAACGCAATGGTCAGCTCCTCGGACGGGTGGTGCACGCGCCTGAGCAGATCGTCCCAGGCAGTCCAGTCCACGTCCTTGAACGGAAGGTCCAGGCGACGAACAACGTAGGCGTCCAGGCCCTCGGAGTGCATGACCTTCGGAATGTCGTAGATGCTGGTCGAGTCGGCCGCCGAGACCACCGCTTCGGTGTCGACGTCACAGAACAACGCGATCTTCCGCTTCAATGTTTCGGGGATCTCCCGGTCACTGCGGCAGACGATCACGTCGGGTTGAATACCGATGTTGCGAAGCGCGGCAACCGAATGCTGTGTCGGCTTTGTCTTCAGTTCACCGCCGGCGGCCAAATACGGCACGAGGGAGACGTGAATGAACAGACAGTTGTCCCGCCCGATGTCATGACGTAGTTGACGCACCGACTCCAAAAACGGCAGGGACTCGATGTCGCCGACGGTACCGCCTACCTCGGTGATCACCACGTCGGGGATCCGACCGGCTGCATCGTCGGTGTCGGGTGCCGCCATCGCCCGGATACGTGCCTTGATCTCGTTGGTGATGTGCGGGATCACCTGGACGGTCGCACCCAGATACTCACCGCGGCGTTCCTTGGCGATGACATCGGAATAGATCTGCCCCGTCGTGATACACGAGCGGCGCGATAGTCCCCGGTCAAGGAAACGCTCGTAGTTGCCGACGTCGAGATCGGTTTCCGCGCCGTCGTCGGTGACGTAGACCTCACCGTGTTCGTAGGGATTCATCGTCCCCGGGTCGACGTTGAGGTACGGGTCAATCTTTTGCATCACCACGTGGAGACCGCGTGCCGTGAGCAGATTACCGAGGCTGGAGGCCGTAAGGCCCTTGCCAAGTGCCGAAGTGACACCACCGGTCACAAAGATGTGTTTGGTGGTGCGGGGCTGAGAAGCGATGCTGGCCAATGCCGTCTCCCGTGGTCGGAGCCTGATGTGGTCATCCACGGGATTCCACGGTAACACCATCGACGACCGGCGTGGATCCGGGCCGCGCCGACACGTCCAGATCATCAGGTTCGATACCGCCGTCCCGCACCTGAGCGCGAGCCAACACCCTCTGCGCCATGATCAGCGCCAAAGGCATGGTGATCATGGCTGCGGCGCCCACGGGCACCAGTCCCTGGCCGCCCAAAATGCCGCCCAGAAGGGTGGCCACCACCGCGCCCACGAACCCGGCACGCGCACTGGGATAGAGACCAAACGCACGTTTCAGTCCACCCGACGGCCGCAGAAGAACCACCCACGCGAACAGGATCGAGCCGATCAGCAACACGGTCAACGGATTACTCACCGTCGCCAAGACATCGGCTTCAAGCGTCTCACGCACTCGTCCGCTCCCGGCGCCCCCGAAGAGGTCGGCCATGAATCCTCCCAGCGCGCCACGTTGCGCCTCGCCACGGCTCAAATCGGCGATCGACAGCGCCAACAACAATCCGAGACCGGCAAACGACGCCCAGGTCAACCTCGCGAACGTCAACCATCCGCCCGGTGCCATGCCCGCCGCCAAACACACCGCGACGGTCAACCCGACCGCACCGGCCGGATCGTCCCCCAAATACGGGCTACCGACGATCCAGATCCCGAAGCACCCGGCCAACACGATCAACGGTGCCCGCCAGTAACGTTGCACTCCTTGAGCCGCACAGCAGGCCGCCATCATCAGCGAGGTCGCGAAGACACCGAAGCCCAACGGGCCGAGCCCCGCGTTACCGGCGCTGTTGACCGCGTTGTATCCGGTGATGCCGTCGAACTGGAGCCGCGCACCGGTCAAGACGTCGGCGGCCACGACCACGACGCCCACCAGCGACACCGTGATCATCAAGCCCATGGAACTTCGCCGCTTCGGCGCCATCATGACAAGTGCGGTCATGATCAACACGATGAAAAACGTCGACGCCAAGAGCGCGACCATCGAATGTTCGGCCCGCCACCACGGTACGAAGTCCACCAGGGTCGCCGCCGGCAGCGACAACGCCAACGCCGTCGCCGAGCTCACCACGACACGGAACGTCCATACCCCGGGGGGACGCCTGCTTCCCGGGCCTGCACCACGCCGGATCCGTTGGAGCACCGGCGATGCGGCCAGGAACAGGATAAGTCCGGCCAACGTCAAGATGGCAAGAAAGCGCATGATGGCGTCCTGCTGCGCAGCCGCCTCGGCATCCACGTCCGCCAACTGTGCGACGAGATCGTCGACATCGGCGGGTTGCCCGTCTACGACGGCCGCGGTGACACCCGTGAACGGGCGCGGCATCGGACGGTCCAAGGCCGCCACCATCGTCGGCGCCAGGTCGATCAACTGTAGATAGCCCTCGCGACCGGTACCCGACGCGGTCAACCACCCGCCTTCGAACCCACCGCCGTGCGCGATGACCGTATGTAGGTGAGGTGCAGAGGTGGTATCGGACAGTCCCGCAACGAGCAGGAGAGCGTTGGGAGGCAACGCCTCGACCAGTCTCCCCAGCTCCGCATCGGCCACGCGCAACGCGTCGGCACGTTCGGCGTCGTCGGATGGCAGCCGTCCCAGATCAATAATCGAAATGAGACATTCGGTAACAAGTCGGGTGATGTCTTCGGGATTGTTCGGCAACGCGGGTGCGTAACGGTCCACCCGGCCGGTGGGACTGGCCGCGGCCCATGCGCCCCCGGGACCGACACCCGTCGTGCAGCGAACCGAACCCGGAAGCGAACCGATCTCGACACCGGGCTGGTTTTGACGGTTCGTGTTGGCCACCAATTCCAACTGGTTCACGTACGCCGAGCCGTTGTCGGCCGATGGCTCCACACTGCCGTCCGGGATGTCCGGACATTCACCGTCGGTCATCCGGCCATCGGATGCCGCCGGCGAACCGGCCGACAGCGTCAACCAGCCGTCCATCGGACATGTCGTCGACGCGGCCGACTCCACCGACAGGGAACCGACCGCTCCTTCCTCGGCCAGGCGCCACAGGGTCGGCGTCACCTCGGGTTCGACGTCACCCCACCGCAAGCCCGGGATACCGACCGCCACGGCGTAGTCGGCCTGCGAGGTCGGTGTATGGGACGGTGCGCGTCCCGGAAGAAGCTGAAACGCCGTTACGACAGCGACGACGGCAACCAGCCCCCACGCCAGGAAAAGGCGCCAGTGGCTCCGCCACAACCGTTGTCCTCTGCCGGCGGCACGCCGCCAATGCCACGGCGCCTCGGTGGTCTTCTTAGGGGTCATCGTCCGGTCAATTCCCGATACAAAGCGTCAAGTTGGTCGATCGTGTCGGATTCCGTGGGCCAGGTGGCCGCCTGCTTCGGCCCGGCCTCCGCCAGTTCGGCGCGTGCCTGCGAAGAATCCAGCAGTTCACGTACCGTCTTGTCCAACACGGAGGGGTCGCCCGGCGGGATCAGTTTCGCGGCGTCGCCCACCAAAGCGGGGATACCGCCCGCTCGAGTGGCGATCAAGGGCACACCCGCCCGCAACGTCTCCTGCGAAAACATCTGACGGGTCTCCGATTCACTGGTCACCACCGCCAGGTCCGCGGCCGTCAGCAGCTCGGGCATGTCACTGCGGTGCCCCAACAGCTTCACCGGCGCGCCTGTTCGGCGTATGTGATCGGAAAGTTCGGCCTCCAGTGGCCCGCTTCCCGCGATAACGACCAACGGCATCGGATCCAGATCGGTCCAGGCCGCGGCGGCGTCGATCAAGACGTCAAGACGTTTCACAGGGTGAAGCCGCCCCACCGACAACAACACGGGACGCCCCGTCGCGCCCAGTTCGGCTTTCACCGTGTCGGCGTCCTTGGTCGAGGCCGGCAAAGCGGGTGCCGCGGCGGGCGCGTATCGCACGTCCCTACCACCACCGGCAACGACGACCTGTACTTGGTCGGGATCGGTGCACAAACACACGTCGCTTCCACGGGCCACCGCGTTCTCGGTCTCCCTGAGCAGACGGTTCTTCACCCCCCCACCGGAGGTGTCGAGATGAATGTGCCAGCTCGTCACCAATCGACTCCCCATGGGACGCGCCAACCGTGCCGCCAGACCGGCGCGAAGGCCGTGAGCGTGAACGATGTCGGGGGTACTACCGCCGGGACCGCGCAGCAACCGGCGCAACCGCACCACGGCCTTGCCCTGGGCCACCGCGTCGTTGCCGGTCGGGATCTCAACCGGTATGAACCGAGCCCCGGCACGCTTGAACCCGAACTGGTCCTCGGTGGCCTGCGGACCGATCACGACAACGCGGTCACCACGTTCCAACAGTCCCCTGGTCACCGACGCCACATGTGTACCGATCCCCCCGGTGCTGGTTCCCAGCACCTGCACCACTCGCCTACCACTCACTGCTTCACGTCACCTTTTTCGTCACCGGCGCAGCCGGGCCAGCCCGGCCTGCGCCATCGGTCGTACGTCTCGCCTGTCCATCACATAAGACACCACACCGAATACGATCAGGATCGCGGTCCCTCCGCACAGGGCCGACAACACCGCCTCACCCAACGACATGGCATCGGACCACAGTCCCGCTATCGCGTATCCGGCGCCGGCCGACAGGGCGGCCGCGACCATGGACACGATCAACGCCCAGCCGACCCCTTCCAATGCTCGACGGCCTGCCGACCACACCACCGTGGCCAACAGTGCGGCTCCCAACACGAGCATGCCGATGGAGTTTCCAATACCGACGGCCACCGCCCGGTCGGCAACCGGTAGCAGTACGGCCAAAGTGATCGCGGCGCCGTATGCCACGGCCCAACCGCTGACGGTCGCCACTGCCGCCGCCACCACGGCTCCCCGCGCGTACAGCGCACGCGTCAACAGCGGGTAGAGGGAGAAACCCAGCAACCCGGGCCCCAGCGCCATCAACCCCGCGGTGAGCGCGTGAGTGAAGTCGAGCCCCGGGTCGAGGTCGGAGGTATCGGTGATCACGGCGAAAATCTGCGCGATCGGGATCGCCAGCCCCACCAAAGCGGCGGCGCCCAATCCCGCCAACATGACGACGCGGCGGGTCGTGACCGCCAGGACCGCCGCATACCGTGGCTGGTCTCCCACCCCGTGGGCCTCCGACAACACCGGATACGACGACAGGGCCAGCGGCATCGCAAAAACGCCCCAGGGCAGCATGTAGACGGTCAACGCGATGGTGAACAACCCCACGGTGCCGCGCAGGCCCTGGTTGGTCAACGCCAAGATCAGCAGCAGTGACGCCTGCCAGGCCGCGATGCTGACGCCTCCCGCCAGCGCCATCGTGCGCACCGACCGGGTCATGTCCTTCCCCATGCGCAACGTCGGACGAAGTGAAATCCCCACCTTCCGCAGCGGGATCAGGAGGCAGAACGTCATGACGACGGTGGCCGCCGTCGTCCCGATCGACAAGATCAGTTCCTGAGACAACGGCAATTGTTCGACGTTGGTACCCGCCTCGGTGAAGAAGCCGTACAGCAGGTACGCCGCGATAACGGTCACGCTCGACAACAAGGGTGCCAAGGCAGGCCAACCGAATCGCCGATGTGTGTGCAGGATTCCGGTCAGGACCACACCGATGCCGTACAGCGGCAGCTGCGGAGCGAAAACCTGGATCATCCGTGCACCCGCGGCAATGGCCGCGGCCGAGTCGTCACCGCCCCCGGTGAGCAGTCTCATGATCGGTTCGGCCAGCAGCGCCACGACAACCGCCAGCGGGACCAAGGTGACGACCGACCACGTCAGCAACGCCGAAGCGGTTCGATTGACAACTTCCGGTTCCCGTCGTGCCAGCGGCGCGGCCAACAACGGCACCACCAGGGCAGCCAATGCGCCTCCGGCGGCGATCTCGTACAGGATGTTGGGCACACGGTTGGCCGTGTTGTACACGTCCAGCACCGATCCCGCGCCCACAACCCATGCCAGCACCATGACACGGCCGAAGCCGACCACACGTGCCAGCATGGTGATGCCGCTGATCAGAGCGGCACTACGTCCGACTTTCTCCCCCGGTGAGTCAACGTCGCTGGTACTCACCTGCCGCGTCACCGACGTGTGGACTTCCTGCCGAACTCGTCGAGTTCACGCAGCACCGGTGTGTCGGCGATGACCTGCGTGAAACTGACCTTCTCGCTGGCGAGAATCAACGACGTGACTCCCGACAACAACACACCGCGCATCATCGGTCCGCTCTTGGCGGCCATGGACAATCCCACGAGCGCACCGATGGCGTTGGCTCCACAGTCGCCGAGCATGGTCTGCTCGTCCAAGTCCTCTTTAAACAACGCCGCGGCGGCTCCGATGGTGCCCGCTGCGACTCCTCCTGCCAGGTCACCGCGCCCCGACAGGGGCGAGGTGACGACCGTGGTGACCTTGAGGGCACGGCCTGGCCTGAGGTCGAACAGGTTCATCAGATTCGCGGTACCGGCGATGAGTCCGGCACCCAACATCGTGTTGATCACCGCCCCCCATCGACCGCCCCGCCCGATCGGACGATCCGCGTCGATCAAAGTGGCGGCGATAAGCCCGGCCAACCCGACCCCGGCGATCTTGATCGCACCGGACGTGACCCGCCCCTCGGTCAGCGCGGACAGGTGACCTTTCAGCCCCTTCGCCTGATGCTGTGGTCGAGCACCCACCATGTCGTCGTAGAGACCGACCGCTCCCGCGCCCAAACCGGCGGCCAGTGCCGCAGCGGCGTGCGCCGGTTTACGAGTACCGGCCGCGGCCCCGACGGAAGCACCGATGGCCGCCGCCGGGCCTTCCTTCAGACTGACGGTCTGACCGTGGTGGTTGACACGGTCCAGAGATCGCGCCATCGATGATCGGGTTATCGCCGACATGGCGGCTCGCGCGGCCACCGCACCGGCCCCGACGGCCACAAGGCGACGGACGTTTCGGGCGAGACTTCCCACGGGTTACTCCAATGTATGGGGTGCAGGGGGGGGGTGGTATCAGGCTGGTTCCGGGACCAACGCGGTGGCACCTTCACCGGTGCCGTAGTGTCCCGCGGTGCCCGCAATACGTTCGGGGAGAGCCATGATGGTGGCCAACTGTCCTTCGGGTCCGGCGACGTTGTCGACGGTCGAAATCGCGTCGGCAAGCTCCGGGTCGCCCAAGACCGCCGAAATGACGTTGCCGTCTCCGGCGCCGGTGGGTGCGGCACACACGATCGGGCCGTACTCACCGAATTGGTTCACCAGGTTCAACACGTTGGTGTTCTGGCCGGCGGCGTCGGTTCCGGCGTAAGGCTTTCCGGTGACGACGATGACGGCGGTGGCCTGGTCGGCCAGTTCCACGTCGACGGTGATCATCTGCAGTTCGACCATGGCCTCGATGAGCGCGTCTCGGTCGTCGGCGGTCGCCGGTCCATCGGCCAGCAAAGTGGCCGCCAAAAGCGCCGACGCCGATTCGACACCGTCGTTGTTGTTGGGGGGTTCCACCTCCGGCGGAGTCAGATCCGCCACGAGGTCGACCAGCATGTCGCTGTTGCCGGGGTTGATGAAGACATCGGTCAGGGTCAACTGCCCGACGTTGGTGGCACCGGAGTACTCGAGCATGGTCGTGACCCCCTCCACGTGCGCCTGATCGGCTGCAGCCACGGAAAGAACCACGACCTGTTCCTCGTCCAGGGTTCCGGCCAAGGTGGCCGGAGCCACGGCGTCGGCGAACTCCTGCTCGTTGGCCGCCGCGGTCTCCAGTTCCAACACCTGGTCCCGCAGGGTCGAGTTGTCATCGCGGAGGGTGGCGACCTGTTCCGACATCACCTCCAAGGTGGGGCCGTTCAAAGCGGTCGTTCCCAGCACCAAACCAATGGCCAGCGCCAAGAACACCGCGGTCACCGAGACCAGGTGGTAACGAAAGTTGATCACGAAAAAAGCCTTTGTATCTGGAAGATCAGGCCGTCCCACCAGTCCGCGACGATCTCGAGGAAGGTGAGGCCGACAGTGGATGCCCCGATCGCTGCGGCCATCGCGGCGATGGCCGACAACACAAGCAACATCATCGCCGAGACCGGAACGTTCTGTTTGTACAGACGACTGACGCCCTTGGCGTCGACCAGCTTACCGCCGACCCTCAATCGGGTCAGAAAGGTGGACGCCATACCTGCGCGGCCCTTGTCCAAAAACTCCACCAACGTCGCGTGTGTCCCCACCGCCACAATCATCGTGGCGCCCTTTTCATCGGCCATGAGCATCGCGATGTCTTCGCTGGTGGCTGCGGCCGGGAATGTTTTCGCGGCGACACCGAGTTGCTCGACACGGGGCAGCCCCGGCGCGCGGCCGTCGGCGTAGGCGTGCACGACTACTTCGGCGCCGCATTTGAGGACGTCGTCGGACGCGGAATCCATGTCGCCGACGATCATGTCCGGGGTGTAACCGGCTTCCACGAGTGCGTCGGCACCACCGTCGACCCCAACCAGGACCGGCCGAAATTCACGGATGTAGGGGCGGAGAACCTCCAGGTCCTCCTTGTAGTCGTAGCCACGGACGACGATGAGGCAGTGACGGCCCGCGAACTCCGTGTCGACGGTGGGGATACCGACACCGTCCAACAGAAGTTCGCGTTCTCGTTTGAGGTACTCCATCGTGTTGGCGGCGAAAGCCTCCAACTGGACCGACAGGCCCTCCCGCGCATCCAGCATCGCCTGCGCGACCGACTCGGTGTCATAGGAGGCGCCTCGAGCCACCTCTTCGTCGTCGGCATAGACGACACCGTCCTCGATACGGACGACGGCGCCCTCCTTGACCGCATCGAAGATCTCCTCACCGACGTCGTCGATGACGGGGATGCCCGCTTTGATCAGGACCTCTGGCCCGAGGTTGGGATAACGACCGGAGATCGACGGCTTCGCGTTGATGACCGCGGCGACCTCGGCGGCCACCAGGGAGTCACCCGCGACACGGTCGATGTCCATGTGGTTGATGATGGCGATCTCTCCCGGATTGATCCGGGACGCCAACCGCTTGGTTCGACGATCCAGCCTCGCGATACCGACGACCGCGTCGGCGGAGACCTCACGGTCATTTCGCCGACCGGGAAGGCGCAATGTAGGTAGACGCATCTTCTCTATCTTGACATTTGATCGACCGGCTTCGACGCACGGCACGCCGGACGAACCGGTTGGTACAACACCCGCCACCACCTGTGCGGCACACCCCGCCGGCGATATCCCGCCGGGTTTTCAGGTGCTCAGCCGGGCGCCTTCTTGCCTTTGGCGCCGGCGGCCACCGCCAACAGTTCCTCGGCATGCGCGATGCCCAGGTGGCTGTCAGGCATTCCGGCCAGCATACGGGCCAGCTCTCGGGCTCGTTGACCGTCCTCGACCCGGTGGATACCCGAGACGGTCACGGTACCTGCGGTGTCCTTGCTGACGACCAGGTGGCGATCGGCGAACGCGGCGACCTGTGGAAGATGTGTGACCACCAACACCTGATGCCGAGTGGCCAACCGGGACAGTCTGCGACCGATTTCGACGGCGGCTTCGCCACCGACGCCGGCGTCGACTTCATCGAACACCAACGTGGGAGGTCCTCCGGCACCGGCGAAGACGGCTTCGATGGCGAGCATGACTCGAGAAAGCTCACCTCCCGAAGCCCCCTTCTGCAGCGGGGTGGCGGGCGCGCTCGGGTGTGCCTGTAGGCGTAGTTCGACCTCATCGGCGCCGTCGGCGGTGACGGCGCATTCAATGCCGTCCACGGTCAGGTCCGCTCCGCCACGCCCGGCCGGACGTGGATTGACCGCTGCCACGACACGCGCGTGTGGCATCGCCAAACCCGCCAGTTCGATGGTGACCACCTCGGCAAATCGGTCGGCCGCCGACCGACGCGACGCCGTCAGCTGTCCCGCCAGTTCAGCGGTTTCTCCCGCCAGCCGGTCCCGTTCGGCTTCCATGGCGGCGAGCGCCTCATCCGAAACGTCGAGGCTCGCCAATCGCTCGCGAGTGTCTTCCGCCCATTCAAGGACGCCGGGCAGATCCTCGGCGTATTTGCGGGTGAGGCCTTTCAGCTCGGCCCGACGAGTGAATATCTGCGCCAACCGATCGGGGTCGGCTTCGAGCGCCTCGAGATAGCCGGTCAGTTCCGCGGCCACGTCGGTGATGGCGGCTGCGGCCGAATCCAGTCGGCTCCCCAACTCCCCCAGTACCGGGTCCGTATCCGACTGTCCGGTCAAGGCGCGCATGGCCGTTCCTACGAGACTCGCGGCGTCCGGGTTCTCACCCGACTCGTCGCCGGCCAATGCCGCATGCGCCCCTGCGGCGGCCACCCGGAGCACTTCGGCGTGTTCAAGTCGCCGGGCCTCCTCGGCCAGTTCGTCTTCTTCGGCGGGTTGAGGGTCGACGCGTTCGATCTCTTCAAGGCCCAGTTTGAGCACATCGGCTTCTCTGGCCCGTTCGCGAGCATCGCGGCGACGTTCGGCCAGTTCATCTGCAGTCGTGCGCCAACGTTCGAAGGTCTCACGAAACGAGGTGGCCAGCTTCTCTTGCGCCGGACCCGCATAACGGTCCAATGCGGCACGTTGTTCACCCGGCTGCAAAAGTCGCATCTGGTCGGACTGACCGTGGATGGACAGGACGTGGGTACCGATCTCGGCCAAGAGACCTATCGGAGCCGCACGTCCGCCGACGTGCGCACGCGAACGTCCCTCCGCGGTGAGGGTTCGGCTCAACACCAACTCGTCACCGTCCAGTTCGGCGCCGGAGTCGGCGATCCGTTGACGCAACGTGGAGTCTTGGGTACGGATGCGCAGACGTCCCTCGACCACGGCCTTCTTCTCACCGGGACGGACCCTTCCCGCGTCGGCTCGACCACCGAACAGCAGACCCAGTCCGGCGACGACCATAGTTTTACCGGCGCCCGTCTCACCGGTGATGACGGTCAGGCCGTCCGACAGCGGCAACGTCGCGTCGTCGATGACACCAAGTCCGGTAATACGAAGCTCATCCAGCACGTCTAAAGACCCTAGTAGCCGGAACCGACACATTCCAGTGGGCGGTGCCACGCATGAAGTCGTCGATGCACGAGGTCCGATAAAACCGCTGGTACCGGACGGAACATCGACGAACATAAAGGCGAGTGTTTGTCATCCCAGTCGGTGGCCGCGCCACCCGTCCACGGGAAGATCAAGTTTGGCCACCAGCCGGTCGGTGAAGGGACGATCGACCAGACGGACGACGCGAACCGGCTCAGCGCCACGGCGCACGGTGACCGTGCTGCCCGGGGGAAGCTCGATACTGCGGCGCCCGTCGCACGACAACACGGCGGCCGGAGCGAACGGCTCCACGGTCACCCGGATCGTCGAGTCCGGCGAGATGACCAACGGCCGTGAGAACAGGGCGTGAGCGCTGATCGGCACGAGTAGAAGCGCCTCAACCTCCGGCCACACGACTGGCCCGCCCGCCGACATCGCGTGCGCGGTGGACCCCGACGGGGTCGCGCACACCACTCCGTCACAGCCGTACCGGGAAAACCGCCTGCCGTCGACCTCGATGAGCACTTCCAGCATTCGTGCCGGCTGCCCTTTTTCCACTGTCGCCTCGTTGAGTGCCCACGTCCGGCCGATCAGGGCACCGTCGTGTTCGACGATCGCGTCCACGGTCAACCGTTCGTCCACCCGGTACTCGCCACGGGCGATTCGCCCGGCAACCCGGCGAACATCGGCGATCTCCGCCTCGGCCAGGAAACCGATTCGTCCGAGATTGACCCCCAGCAGTGGGATCCGGTGTGGTCGAGCCAACTCCGCCGCTCGCAGGAACGTCCCGTCACCGCCCAGCGCCACGACCAGGTCCACCCCGTCGGCCGCCGAAGCCGGTGGGCGGCCTACAACTCCCGGATGCCCCAGGCCCGCAACCTCCTTGGCGAGGGCTCGAACCTCGAAACCCTCGTCGATCAGGTCGGACACCAGCCCCACCGCCTGTTCGGCCAGATCGACCCGGCCGGTGTGAGCGACCAACAGCACCCGCCGCAGTCCGCTCACGAGCTGTTCTCCTTGGGCGCAGAGGCTCCCAGCACGATTCTCTCGATCTCGTCGTAGGACAACGCCTCGTCGCTGTGATCACGACTACGCAGGGCGCAAAAAAACTCGATGTTGCCTGCGGGGCCCGGCAGCGGTGACACCGCCACGCCAACGGTCTCCCAGCCCAGCTCTCTGGCCACCGTCGCCACCGAGACGACCGCTTCGGCCCGCAGCGCCGGGTCACGCACCACGCCCTTGGCGCCGACGCGTTCCTTCCCGACCTCAAACTGAGGCTTGACCATCGGCAAAAGAACTCCGTCGGCGTTGGTGCACCTCGTCAAAGCAGGAAGCACCAGACGCAACGAGATGAACGACAGGTCTGCCACCGTCACGTCCACCCGGCCACCGATCGTGTCCGGTTCGGCATGACGGATGTTCGTGCGGTCCACAACAGTAACCCTGTCGTCGCTTTGAAGCGACCAGGCCAACTGTCCATACCCAACATCGACGGCGACCACCTGAGAGGCGCCCTCACGCAGCAGCACATCGGTAAAACCACCGGTTGAGGCTCCCGCATCGAGGCATCGCGCGCCTTTCACCGGTATGTCCAATTCCGTGAACGCGGCCAAAGCCCCTTTGAGCTTGTGGGCGCCCCGGGACACGTAGTCGTCCTCGGTGCCCACAAGAATCACCGGATCGGCAGGATCTATGCCCGCAGCCGGTTTGGAGGCCGGCAATCCGCGTACCCGCACACGCCCCGCCTCAATCAACTCCGCTGCGTGTGCTCGCGATCGAGCCAGGCTTCGCCTCACCAATTCCGCGTCAAGGCGTCTGCGCGTAACCATTACCCACCCATACCCGGTTCATGCCTCATCGACTGAGGTCAGCGTGTTTGACAGCGCCTGCTGGACGTCTTCATAGACGGCCACATGTTCAACCGTCGGCAGTTGCGCCAAGTGGTCCAGCCGGGCGAGGGCCTCGTCGGCTTCGGCAATCACATCGTCGATCGACTCGGGCTCGACGGCGGTGGTCTGTCGCGCCAGGTCGGCGGGAGAAAAACTCATGACCTGTTACCGCCCGCGGACTTTTTGACGGCTTTCTTGGCGGTCTTTTTCACAGCCTTCTTCGTGCTCTTCTGGGCGGGCGCCTTTTTCGCCGTGGTCTTTTTGGCGGTCGTGGTCTTCTTGGACGCCGTCTTCACGCTCTTCTCCGCGGTGCCACCACTCGCCACATCCCGGGACGCTCGAACGGCGGTCTGCTCGGCTTCGGCGGCCTGCTCACGAGCGTCCCTCAGCTGGAGCTCGAGAGCACGGACCTTTTCTTTGAGCTGCTCGACTTCGTCGGTGGTGGCCAATCCGACCTTGCCCAGGGCACGATCGAGCTCATATCTCACCAGTTTGGTCAGGCTCTCGCGGTTGGCCATGCCTGCGGTGAGAAGGCCTTCGGCCATACCTTGTAGGTCCTCCACCTTGGCGCCGCTTTGTTCGGCCAATGATCGAATGACCTCGGTGGCCTTCTTTCTTGATGCCTCTGTGACACCCAGTGCGAGCTCCAGGTAAGCGCGCCACGCATCTTGCATTGTTCGCCTCCTTTGACAAGGGTTCCACATACGCTACCCGCCCCGAACGGTTTCTCCTCCGCGGAACCCGATGCCCGACTCGTTCAAGCACGTCGATGCGGTAGCGTTCGGTGGTTGTCCTTGTTTCGTTGATGAATCCCCGTGGAGAAGATTATGGCGACTACTGAGGAATGTCTTGCCGCGTTGAACCGGTTCGCAGAAAATATTGCGACCAACAACGAACAGGTCAAGAAGAAAGTCAACTTCGACCGTCAACTCGCTTGCGACATCACAGACCTCAACGCATCGTTTCACGGCCGTTTCGTCGAGGGAGCGTTGACCGATATCGCCGAAGGCGACGACCCGGAGGCCCACATCCGGATGACGGTCGGAAGCGACGACCTGGTCGCCCTTGTCGACGGTAACCTCGACTTCGGAAAAGCCTACGCGAGCGGACGTGTCAAGCTCAAGGCCAGCCTTCTCGATCTGTTGAAGCTCAAAAACATCCTTTAAAAGCCTCTCCAAGCCTGCTGTTCTGCTGCACGGCGGAGCCTAAAAGGAGACTTCCAAGGTCACGGTGGGGCCCGTCGGGCCCCGCCGGTTCACCCTCCAAGACCGAGATGATCAAGGGCTTGCGCCGCACCACCACCGTCGGCACGGACATCCGACACCACCTCGGCGGTGTCGTCCATCCACCGCCACGCCCTCTCCGCAAGCGCCCGCAGCGCGTCCATCGGATCACCCGTGCCGGAAAGGTGCAGGGAGCCGTCGGTAACATCGGCCCGCCAACCGCGACATCCCACGACATTGCCGTCAAGAGCGACTTCAGGGTGCGCGTCGGCAAGCCCCGCGATGCCGGCCGCCAGATACTGTGGTCGTCCCTCAGGTGGAATCTGCAGCACGTCCGAGGCATCGTTTGACCCGCTCAACACGAGAAGACCGGGCATCCCTGCTGCCCGCGCGCCCGCGATATCGGTATCCCACCGGTCGCCGACAACAATCGGTTTCGCATCACGGTGTCGTTGAGCCGCTTGCCGAAACATGGCCGGTCCGGGTTTACCCGCCACCGCATCCGGTAGACGACCGGCGGCGGTGGCCACCGCCGCCACCATCGTCCCGTTTCCCGGTAGCTCACCGCGAAGCGACGGCATCGTTTTGTCGGGGTTCGTGGCAACCCAGAAGGCGCCATCACGTACCGCTATAGCGGCTTCGGCCAGCTGCTCCCAGCCGACGGCGGGACCAAAGCCTTGGACAACGGCTGAAACCGCCGTGGACTCAGCCGGCCAGATCGGCGACAACCCCACCGCTTGAACCTCCGCCGCGAGCGCCGCGGAACCGACCACCATGACGGCGGCGTCTGCGGGCAACCGCTCTCGCAGCAGCTTTGCGGCTGCCTGCGCCGATGTCACCACCTCCTCGGTGGCGGCCATAACGCCACGCCCGGTCAGGAGCTCCGCGACCTCGCTCGCGCTGCGAGAGGCGTTATTGGTCACGAAGAAGGGAGCCACGCCACAGTCGCGTAGACCCGCAATCGCTTCCGGAGCGCCCTTGATCGGCTCACCAAGGAGGTACACCACGCCGTCGAGGTCGAGCAGAGCAACATCGTGGCAACGGTTGAGCGGTGTCGGTCCACCGCTCAACCATCGGCTTTCATTCATCGGTGTCACGGCCCCAGCGTATGCGCTACCGGCCTACCTCTATGAGGGATCCTCGGGCTCTGCGATCCACGCGACACCATCCAATTCCAGAAGGCGTTCAGCAGCACCGAATTCGTCGTTCTCATCAGCTTGAACGACCTTGGTAAACCACTTCTTGGCCTCATCCGCCCGCCCCTGCGCGGCCAACGCATCGGCGTAGGCAAACTGCAACCGTTTCGCCCACGGTTCCTTCGACTCCAGTTCCGGTACCTGAAGCATCGCCACCGCGGCGGCGTTCTGGTCAAGGTCACGACGGGCACCGGCGGCCACAATCAAAAGTTCGATCCGAACCTCGGGAGCTACCGAGTCGGCGTCCAACTCCCGGTAAGCGTCTACGGCACGTTCCGGTCGCCCCAGCGCGCGTTCGGAGTCGGCGATCATGGCTACGTGGTCCCGTGTCCCGGACAGACGTTGCGCCGTGCGCAGCTCACCGATGGCCATCTGCCACTGGCCCGCCTGGTAGGCCGCCACACCGACGGTTTCCCGGACCACCGCGATCCGTGATGCCATACGACGCGCCACCAGTGCGTGCGCCAACGCCTGCTCGGCGTCGACATCGATCAGACCGGCGACAGCAAGGATTCGCTTCCCGACATTCTCAGCCAATCCCTTGGGCAACGACCTCAAACCCGCACGAATATCGCGATCCAGGTCGTAATAGTCGATTCCGTCCGGCAACCGAATCTCACCACGGTCGTCGACGTCACCGGCTTCGTCGTCGGATCGTTCGTCGTCCGCCCCCACCGACGACGCCTCCGTCATGGCCTCGTCAGCATCGTCGACCGTCACAGTCTTCGGATCCGGCGCATCGGAATGGACGACATCAGCGGTCATGGCATCAGGCGCCAAGGTGGGGGTTTCAGTGTTGCCGTCGACCTCTGCGTTGGCAACGAGGTCATGTTCCGTGACCGGCGCGTCGGTTTCCACCTTGTGCGTTGCCTTGTCTTCCCGAGCGTTCTCGCGGTCGCGGAACCCGCCGCCACCACGGCGGTCATCACGGTCACGGAAACCACCACGGCGGTCGTCACGGTCACGGAAACCACCGCGCCGGTCGTCACGGCCCTGGAACCCGCCGCCGCCACGCCGGTCATCACGGCCCTGGAAACCACCGCCACCACGGCGGTCATCACGATCCCGGAAGCCACCGCCACCACGGCGGTCATCACGATCCCGGAAGCCACCGCCACCACGGCGGTCATCA
>DXGR01000135.1 GCA_019113825.1 Candidatus Stackebrandtia excrementipullorum
ACATCATCGCCGCCCAACACCGCGAACGCGCCCGCGCACGCAGCCAGAAAGGCACCCGATGGGGCCGCCGCTTCACCCTCACCAAAGCCGCATAACCCCAACCCGGTGAACCATCCTGGACACCCCACTAGCGGTCGTTTCCGTCACCGAACTCCCCGGCTGGGACCCGCCGACCGCTTCTTACTGAACACAGCAGTCGGCGCCCGGTGCAAAGGGCGGTATGCACCGGACGCCGACAGTTCTCGAGGTCAGGCTCGCGCGATCTCCCGGTCCGACGCGGGCTTCTCCGAATGACCGACCTGACCACGGGCGTCGGTCACGATGGATTCGGCTTCGGCGATCACGTGTTCCGCCGACCGTATACCCTCGCCGGTCGTTTTCGCCAACGGTTTCTCCTCGACGGAGACCCGACGACCGACGGATTGAGCCGCCTTGTGCACCAACGGCAGGTTGGCGGCGAGTGCCAGTAGTCCCGCCAGGCCGAGGACAACGAAGATTTGGCGAGGCGTGAAGTACTCCATGGCCAGTCCACCGCCGACGAAACCGATCAGGCTGGCGCCGTTGAGAGCGGCGCTCATGGTCGCGTTGGCTCGGCCCTGCGCCTCCAGCGGCACCCGGCGAGCAAGCGAAACGCCGACGACACTGTTTTCTCCCGCGTTTGTGGCGCCACCGACCAGGTACAGCGGGATAAGAAGGGCTACCTCGTAGATCACACCACCGCCGACGACCATGACCAGGCAACTGACCGCGAGCAACCCCATCAGAAGGTATGCAAGCTGTCCGTCGTGCCTGGTCTTGGCGATGACCGTGGCGGCCAACCAGGCGCCTACGGCCATACCGGCCATCCAGGTGCCGTTGATGAAACCGTACATGGATTCGCTGGCCCCGAATGATTCGCGAACCAGGAAGACCTCGATGACGTTACTCGCGGACAGGATGCCGATGACGGCGGCCAGTCCGGCCACCATGGCCACCATAAGGCGATCGTTCCGCAGCTTGTAGGCGACCGGTTTTTCGGCGACCTTGGCGGTGGGCTCACCGCCGGTGACCACGCCGCCGCGGCGGCGGGAGCGGATCGCCAGGGCGACAAAGGTGCGGGACAACGACATCCCGGCCGCGCACACCAAGGCGACCGTGGCACCGAACTCGCCCATGATGAGTCCGGCTATCGCGGGGCCGGCCATCATCCCCACCAGCGCGCCGGTCTGGCCGACTGCACTGGCTTTCGGCAGGTCCTCCTTCGTCGACATGACCGGCAGGAGTGCGCCCATGACCGGTTGGAGGAGCGCCACGCCTGAGGCTCCCACCATGGCCAGGGCCAGTATGGCGAACAGACCGTCGACAAAAATCAGGCCGAGGACCGCGGCGCTTTGGACAACGCCGCTGATCAGGATGAGCAGTCGGCTGTCGTAACGGTCGGCGATACGACCGGTGAGGGGAGCCAGGACGACCATGGGCAACGTGGCGCTGAGGATCAACGCGGACACGGCCAGGCCGCCCATCCCCGCCGTTTGCAGTGACAACAGGAGGGTGACCGAGAGCGTGAACTGGGCTGCTCCGGCGAGGAATCGGCTGGTCGCCGAAATGTAGATGTCGGACCAACGAGTCTTAGATGCGAAGGACATGTTTCGAAATTAATCTTTCACATCTTAAATGTCAAGCAACTCTTTCAAAGTTGGTCAAAAATTTTTGGACCGCTCATCACACCTCGGGGAATATCCGTGAGTGCACGGCCACCGAGCGAGACCCTTCCGGTTCACGGCCGTCACGGTTCTGCTTCGTGTAAGGCTCCAGAACCTTCGCCAGCTCGTCTTTAAGCCGATCCAACTCCTCGGGAGTGACAACCACCGTCGTCTGGTTGAACTGCATTCGGTCGTACCACTCCCGCGGCTCATCCGACGACCTGTCCATCCAACGGCTCAACATCGCATCGGAACGGGCCTGAAACGCCTCGACGACCGCGCGGCCGGTCAACTTCAGGCTCGGGGGTGCGTCATAGTCCACAGCGACCGAAAAATTACGGACCTTTCGACGCCACACCCGCTCACGCCCGTCACCGCGACCGGCAGCGTCCTCGATCAAACCGACCTTCGCGAGGGTACGCAGGTGATAGCTCATCGCCGATGGGGACAAACCCGCGACCTTGGCGCATTCGGTCGCCGTCGCCTCATCCGTGTCCGCGAGGTGGTCCAGGATGGCCACCCTCGCGGGGTGAGCCAACGCCCGGATCATCTCGGGGTCGGAGAACGACGTGGTTTTCGACTCTTCGTTTTCCATACCGCTAGCAAAACATGTCGACGGCCTGCCCGGTTGACGGAGTATGCTGTTCCGTCCGTGCCGCTTCGCCGATCAACGCGATATCGACCGGGCACGGCCCGTCCAGCCGGGCGAGCCGGACGTGATGATCACGGCCGGGCCAGCGGCAGTGGGTACACCTACCCTGCGGAATTGGCCACACATGACTGACGCGACCGTCGACGCCGCACTGCGCGCCGAACAAGACCATCTGGAATCGTCCCGGGACGCTCTGGCGCACATGCGCAAACGGACCGAAACCATCACCGACAACGCCGGCGACCAACTCACCTCGTGGGCCTTGGGACGCATGAGAATGCTCCGGTTGGCCGACCTGGCCGATCGCCCGGACATACCGCTCTTCTTCGGAAGACTGCATTTCCCCGACGAGGACTTTCACATCGGGCGGCGCCACATCATCGACTCCACGGGAAACCCCATGGTGTTGGACTGGCGTGCACCGCTGTCCCGAACCTTTTATCAGGCGTCCATCCGACATCCGATGGACGTGACGAAACGTCGGCGCTTCGGTTTCGACAACGGCCGTCTGACCAGCTTCGAAGACGAACAATTGACCGCCGGTGAAGAGCTCGGCGAAGCATCCCGGGTCCTGGCCCGCGAAGTCGAACGTCCCCGTGTCGGGCCCATGCGGGACATCGTCGCCACGATCCAACCCGAACAGGACGATCTGGTCAGGAGCCCGTTGAACACGACGATATGCGTTCAAGGCGCGCCGGGCACCGGCAAGACCGCCGTCGGATTGCACCGGGCCGCATTCCTGCTATACGCCTACCGGGAACAGTTGCGCCACAACGGTGTTCTCATCGTCGGCCCGAACGCGTCGTTCATGTCGTACATCCAGAACGTTCTGCCCACACTCGGCGAAGTCGATGTCACACAGTTGACCGTCGACGACCTCGTCCAAACCGTCCCGATCAAGCGCCGAGACACGCCCGAAACCGCGGCGCTCAAACACGACGAACGTATGGCCACGGTGGTTCACCGTGCCGTGTGGAGTCACGTCGTGCATCCCGAAGAGTCGCTCATGGTCTCCGACGGCGGGTGGCGCTGGCGGCTTGGCGAGGAATACCTTCACAGCGCCGTCGTCGACACTCTCGCCGAGAATATCCCCTATGCGACGGGGCGCGAACGCGTCCGAGCCAAGATCGTCGCCGGTATCCGCCGACAGGCCGAGATACGAAGCGGCGAATCCCCCAGCGACGCCTGGGGAAGAAAACTGGGACGATCCACAGTCGTCACCGGGTTTCTCGACCGTCACTGGCCGACCCTTCAGCCGCGAAAGCTGATCGCCCGGCTCTTCACCGACGCGGAGTTTCGGGCACAGGCCTGCGACGACGTTCTCACTCAAGCCGAGCAGGACCTGTTGGCCAGTCCCACGAAAACGGTTCGCCACACCGAAGCCGACGCATACCTGATCGACGAGGTGGCCGGCCTGTTGGAACGTACCGGCGGTTTCGGTCACATCGTGGTCGACGAGGCTCAAGACCTGTCTCCGATGCAGTGCCGAGCCGTGTCGCGACGCAGCACACACGGTTCGCTGACCGTTCTTGGGGACCTTGCACAAGGTACGTCGCCGTGGACGTCGTCGGCGTGGGAGAAGTCACTGGCCCACCTGGGCAAAAGCGACGGCGAGATCGTCAACCTGACCACAGGTTTCCGAGTACCCGCCGATGTGATCGCGCTGGCAAACCGCCTGTTGCCGAAGCTTGGTGTGTCGGTTCCAAAAGCCCGGTCGCTACGCCGCGACGGACTCCTTGAGATCCTGCCGGGACCCGACACACACGAAACCCTGGTCGAGACGGTGGAACGGGCACGAGGGTTCGAAGGTTCCATCGCGATCATCGGCACCGACACGGCAACCGAGACGATCCACAAGCTTGTCGGAGAGGACGAGCGCGTGACGATCGTGCCCGCAACACAGGCGAAAGGTTTGGAGTTCGACCACGTGATCGTGGTCGAACCCTCCGATATCGTCGAGGCCGAGCCACAAGGCCTGCGCCGGTTGTACGTCGTACTGACCCGTGCGGTGTCCCGGTTGAGCGTCGTTCACTCCAAACCGTTGCCCGAGGCCCTGACCTAAATCATCGCTTGGCACATGCAGGGCGGCCACAAGTTTCTCCATGACCGCCGGGTCGTCGGCCTCGAGCTCGATCGTCTCTCCGTTGTCGAGCTCGAGGTCGAGGACCAGAAGGATACTTTTCGCGTCTACTCGCCAGGGATCGCCGACCCGGCCAACCGTGACCGGGCCCGCCGCCGTCAACGCCGTGTCGACGAAGTTCTCGGCGTAGCGTGCCCGCAATCCGATATCGATCGACACGGTCGCGACGCGGCGCGGCACCCGGCTTCGCCTACTTCCACTCGTATAGGGCGTCACCCGAACACACGGGACCGTTCGTCCGCATCGCAACGGCACCGTTGACGGCGTCGACGGCGACCACCGGCACCATGGGCGAGCAGCCACCCGTCTCGACCGCAACAACATCCCAACCGGCAACCGGTTGGCCCGCATGCACCCGGTCACCCTTGCTGACCAGGGCGTGAAAACCCTTGCCCGCGAGTGAACCGGTGTCGATACCGAGGTGGACGCGTATCGCACGACCGTCGTCGCCGTGAACCACGAACACGTACGGGTCCAGTTCGTCGATGACACCGTCCATTGGCGCTACCGCCTTCCCGACGGCGCGGACCGGGTCGATTGCCATACCGGCACCGCCGGTGAGTTGCGCGTCCGAGGGAACAAAATCCAGCTCGACTGCCTTGCCGCTGACTGGTGATACCACAGTGGTCATCGTTCCTCCGCTCACAGAGTCCGTCCGGAAACCGGCCGTCGTGAAAACCGATGCCGTCGCATAAAGACGCTGATCGCCGAGCAACGCCGTCTCGACCAGATATTTCGAGGACGGTCGTGGCTTGGGTTCTGTGAAAGTTGGGCGTCGTGTGACGTTCACCCGCCGGTGTCGTACCGGCTCCCCCGTGGGGGTCGGGTGTTATCGGCTCGTAATCCGCATGCCGGTTCCTTCCCATCCCGCACCTGCTCCGGTCCGGCACTGCCAGTTGCCGCGATCGAGAACACCGGTGCGAACGATTACCCACGGTACCGGCACACTCACTCGACGGCCGGAGGTTTGAGGCAATCCGGCACACGCCGGGCATAACGGAGGCCCCAAGGCAATCGACGCCTCAGGGCCTCTACTGGGAAGGGACGGCAGGCTCTCACCAGTCAGGCGGGGGCACGATGAGATTCATGCACCACCCACCGACATCAACGCCCCGCATACCAGACGAGTTACGGTCATATCGGATATTTGCGAAAAATTCAGACAAAAGACGGCGCACCCGAAAGGGTGCGCCGTCTCTGTTTGACGGTTCTCTCAGAAGCCGTTTAGGGGCCCGCTCGTTGCGCGCGGCCGTTCGAGTGGACGGATCACAGGGCGCCGACGACAACGTGTGGTACAGCAAAGCGACCGTACGGCGGGATAGTCCCACCCGTACACCGCGCCACGGAACGGCGGGCTTAACGACGGCTTCTTACGCCAGCTTGCGCGCGAGGTTGTCCGCAACGGCCGCCATGAACTCGTCCGTGGTCAGCCAGGCGGTGTCTCCACCGACCAGAAGCGCCAAGTCCTTCGTCATCTGGCCGGCTTCGACGGTCTCCACGCACACCTGCTCCAGCTTGGAGGCGAACTCCGAAACCGCCGGCGTGTTGTCGAGCTTTCCGCGGTGGCCCAGGCCACGTGTCCACGCGAAGATCGAGGCGATGGGGTTGGTCGAGGTCTTCTCGCCCCGCTGCCATGCCCGGTAGTGACGGGTCACGGTGCCGTGCGCGGCCTCGGCTTCCACGGTTTTTCCGTCCGGGGACATAAGGACCGACGTCATGAGCCCCAGCGAACCGAAGCCCTGTGCCACCGTGTCGGACTGAACGTCACCGTCGTAGTTCTTGCAGGCCCACACGTAGCCGCCCTCCCACTTGAGCGCGGCGGCGACCATGTCGTCGATGAGCCGGTGCTCGTAGGTGAGGCCCTTGGCCTCGAAGTCGGCCTTGAACTCGGCTTCGAAGACCTCGGCGAAGATGTCCTTGAACCGGCCGTCGTATGCCTTGAGGATCGTGTTCTTGGTCGACATGTAGACCGGGTAGTTACGCGCCAGGCCGTAACGGAACGACGCACGCGCAAAGTCGCGAATCGACTCGTCCAGGTTGTACATGGACATGGCCACACCCGAACCCGGGAAGTCGTAGACCTCGAGCTCCATCGGCTCGCCGCCGTCCTTCGGGGTGAAGGTCATGGTGAGGGTGCCCTCGCCGGGAACCTTGAGGTCGGTGGCGCGGTACTGGTCGCCGAAGGCGTGACGGCCGATGATGATCGGCTTCGTCCAGCCCGGTACCAGGCGAGGAACGTTGCTCATGATGATGGGTTCGCGGAACACCACGCCGCCGAGAATGTTACGGATGGTGCCGTTGGGCGAACGCCACATCTTCTTCAGGCCGAACTCTTCGACCCGCGCCTCATCGGGGGTGATGGTGGCGCACTTGACGCCGACGCCGTGTTCCTTGATCGCGTTGGCCGAGTCGACGGTGACCTGGTCGTCGGTCGCGTCACGGTGCTCGATCGACAGGTCGTAGTACTTCAGGTCCACGTCCAGGTACGGCAGGATCAGGGTGTCTTTGATCTGCTGCCAGATGATCCGGGTCATTTCGTCGCCGTCGAGCTCGACGACGGGGTTTTCTACCTTGATTTTGGCTGCCATGTCCGAGGATTCTCCTAGATCGCTGTTGGGTCTTCGTCTCGGTGGGTACGCACCGACGTGTCCTGGTGGACGGATCCCGAAGCCGTAACAGTACAAGCGTACTGCATTCGGTGGTTCGATGTCCCGCCCCGCCTGCTGAGGCGGTCACCACACCACCGTCATGCCAGCATGGCGCCACGCCGATTACCGCACGCACCCGGGCATGACATTAATCCGCCCCCGGGCCCCCGTTCCGAGCCCTCGGCCCACTCCCACACACCTCCAACCCAGTCCGCGCGGCCCCGGGGCGCCCCGTCCCACAATCCGTCCCGACAGCAAGAGATCACCAACCACAACAGAAAACCGATGTGCAGCGCCAACAAAGCGCGCTGCGGCACACCACGCCACGCGCCACCGTCGGCCAGGCCGGGAAGAAACGTGTTGACGATCGTCGTCACCAGCAACAGGACCGACGCCCCCGCGAAAAACCGCAGCGATCGCCCCCCACGGGAAACGGCCATCACCACCGTCAACAACGTCATCACGCCGAACGCGACACCGGCCGCATAGCGATGCACCTGCCCGGACAGCGACGACACCTCGACACCCGTATCGGTCGGACACACCACTACCAGCACATACATTCCCGCGCTCAGCAGCAACAGTCGACGAGGAAGCACATCCCCGTCGAACCGAAGCGCCAGCGCCCCACACGCCACCGCCGTACCCAACGCACCCGCGGCGAAACCGATCTCGCCGAACGGAACCAGGGCATAGCTGGAAACCGGTTGACGCACCGGATCGACCACGTCGTAAAACCCGACGTGCAAACCGAAAAACGCCGCAAGCCCCACCAACGCCGACACTCCCGCGACAAGTTCCAGACCGCGGCTCAGGGCCGCATCCCGAAGCGGGGTGTTCGTCGTGACCTCGTTGTTAGTCATGACCGCGAAGCTAAAAAGTCGGCGGCTCCCGAACATCACACCGGAGCATGCGTTTGAACGCCCTACCCCGGTATGATCGCCGCCGCACGACCCCCACCCCCGGGTTGACGCCGAGAGGGTGCTTCTCCTCTTAGGCTCGAACCGTGAGTTCCACGCCTCGGCTCAAACGTGCCCGGTCGGCCCGACGCATCATCAGCCTGCTGATCGACACCGGCCGCCCGTGGGACGCCGACTGGCGGTTTCGCATCACGACACCGTTGGCTCTTATCGGCCCCGGGTCGGTGGTACTGGCCGGCATCATCTTCGGCACCCAACACCAGGTGTTGAGCACCAACTACGGAGTGAACGGCCTCTCGTTCCTGATCGCGCTACTGACCGGCGCCTCCATCGTCGTCGTCCGATATCAAGCCGTCATCGGCTGGCTACTGTGGTTGGCGTCGACGGGTTGGGTCGCGGCCACCGCCGTCAGTCAATCCGGAGACCCGTGGCCGGTCACCGCGCCGGGCATCATCGCTCTCCTGGTCATACTGTTGGGGGTCGCACGTGACCGGCGCCCGTTGATCGGTGTCGCTGTCTGGGTGACGACCGTCCTTCTCGGTTTTCTCGTCGGTCAACAGGTCGACGGAACGACGGCGCGGGAAAACCTGACCCTCATCGGGCTGCTCAGTCTGGCGGCGATGCTGTTGGGCGGCATCATCCGCTCGACACGACGGGCTCGGGAACGAGTCGCCACGGAGGAACGACTCACCGCAGAGGAACGTGGTCGACGACGCATCCTCGAAGAACGCACCCGCATCGCGCGCGAGCTGCACGACGTCGTCGCCCACCACATGTCGGTCATCACCGTTCAGGCCACCACCGCCGCTTATCGTCTACCCGAGCTTTCCCCCGAAGCCGTCACCGAGTTCGACTCCATCGGTGATCAGGCGAGGGAGTCCCTCACCGAACTGCGACGACTGCTGACGGTGCTACGTGACGAGGACACCGACGCCGTTCGTGAACCCCAACCCGGTCTGAATCGACTCGACGGGCTGACCGAGTCGATGCGCCGGGCCGGGACCGCC
This sequence comes from Candidatus Stackebrandtia excrementipullorum, assembly GCA_019113825.1. GTDB lineage: Bacteria > Actinomycetota > Actinomycetes > Mycobacteriales > Micromonosporaceae > Stackebrandtia > Stackebrandtia excrementipullorum. Next base: position 9,050 of record DXGR01000135.1, read on the forward strand.
ATCACCCTCGACGTCGGCGACGTCGCCGACCTTCCCGAGGCACTGTCGCTCACGGGGTACCGCATCGTCCAGGAGGCACTGAGTAATGTGGTGCGACATGCTCCCGGAGCTCCGGTCGACGTGACGGTCGACTCCTCCCCCGAAACGATCGCGATAACGGTGGTCAACGGTCCGTCTTCGTCGGGCCCGTCGACAACGCCAACCCAAGGAGGTCTCGGTCTGGCGGGCATGCGCGAACGCGTGAAGCTGCTCGGCGGACGGCTTGAGGCCGCGCCGGGGCCTGACGGCGGGTTCGTTGTTCACGCCGAGCTGCCGCACAACCGAACGGAACAGGAATGACGATACGGATACTCGTCGCCGACGATCAGGCAATGGTGCGTGCGGGTTTCGCCGCGTTGCTGTCCGCCCAGGTCGACATGGACGTCGTCGGTGATGCCGCCAACGGGATCGAAGCGGTTGAGCGGGCCGACCGGTTGCGCCCCGACATAGTTCTCATGGACGTGCGGATGCCCGAGATGGACGGTCTCGAGGCAGCCGGAAGACTTCTCGCAGCCGAGCGCATTCATCGGCCCCGCATCGTCATGCTGACCACATTCGACATCGACGATTACATCTATGAGGCACTGCGGTACGGCGCCAGCGGCTTCCTCCTCAAGGATGCACCGCCCGACGATCTCATCAACGCGGTACGGATCGTCGCCGACGGCCAGGCACTGCTGGCTCCGTCGGTAACCCGCCGTCTCATCACGGAGTTCGCAAAAATCCGACCGGCTACTCAGGTGAGGTCGAAAGAACTCGAGCAGCTCACCGAACGGGAACGCGAGGTGTTGCTGTTGATCGCCCGCGGCATGTCCAACAAGGAGATATCACGGCACCTGTATGTCGTCGAGCAGACCGTTAAGACCCACGTCCACCGCATCTTCGCCAAACTGAGTTTGCGGGACAGGGCGCAGGCCGTCGTCTTCGCTTACGAAACGGGGCTCGTAGTCGCCGGCGCGGAATGAAGACGCTCGATCATGGATAGAGCCGCCGGCGGCCCAAAGGTCGCATCGACCGCCGGCGGCAGGGGAGGGACAGGTCTAAGAAGGTCACCCTCGAACCCACCGTTTAAATGGGCTCGAAAGCGAAAGTCTGAAGGTTGCCCTCCTGGCACGGTGCGGTGCCCACGCCGTGGCCGTCGGGGAAACCCCAGGCCAGAAACACCGCCATGCACTGGCCGAACCCGGTCTGCAACGCATACCGATCCTCGCCCTGCGGCAACAGAGTGAACTCCTGCAGCCCGTCCGCGTCGTCGCACTCGTAGGGGGCGAAGTAGTAGAGATCCTCGTCGGTAGCCTCATCGTCGTCGAGCTCAGGGCCGTCGGCACGCAGACAGAACTCGGTAAATCCTTCGACGAGAAACCCGATACGCATGGTCTCGTCGGCTATGAAATTCACCGACAGATAGGTCTGCTGAACGTCGCATTCACGGGCGGCCATGATCCACCGATCGACCTCACCGTGTTCGGCCAAGCCCACACAGCCCTCTTCGTTGCTCAACCGGTAGTTGCCGTCGGGGAACAAACCGTTGATCGGGTCGTCGGCCGTGCCGTCACTTTTCCCGTCGACCTCGGTTTCGTCGACCGCCGCCTCCTCATCGGAGCCGGTGCCCACGGTCGCCCACACCAGAGCGGCCACCAGAATGACGGCTACCGCGGCGACGGCTATGACGACGCTCCTGCCGCCACGCATCTTGTCCAGAGTGGTGTTCGCACCGGACTTGATGCGGTCCGGCGTGGACGGGCCGTCTTGACGCCACTGTCCGCTCACAATCAACTCTCCTCGGAGGGCAGATACCGTTCAACGAACTCGGTGGACGTCACCATGTTCGTCTGCTCGCGTTCGAGCTGCTCCTGTTTCTTACGTTCCTGTTCCTGCTGGAACGCACTGGTGACCGCAATCGCGGCGACGATGACGGCGACGACGACACCTCCCACGATCGCACCCGGCCACAGGGTCAACTTCTGGCGCCAACTCCGCGACGCCCCGTACAGCAACGCCGCACGCAGTTGTCTACGCCGCAGGGCCGCCGCCTGAAGAATGAGCCGTTCGGTGTCGGCGGTGCGGCGCATCGGCGTCGGCACCAGGTCACGTTCGTCGGAGTCCTTGACGGCGGTTTCGGTGGAACCGCCGGACTCGGTCACCGCTCGAACCTGGACGTCATTCGAGCCGCCATCTGCTGAACCGCCGAAGCGTTGTCGTCGGTCGCGCTAATCATCTTCTGAAACGCCGCCTGGGCCATTTCCGCGTAGTCCTGGAAGTTTCGACCGCTACCGTCGTGTTGTTCCCAACCGCCGCCTTCCCAGTTGCCCAGGACCTGCGCGGTTTGCGAACGAACGTCGGAGATGATGCGATCAAACTCGTTGCGGTGGCTGATCTGCTGATCCGCCAAGGTCCGTAGGACGTCGGAGTCTCCACCGAGCTCAAAACCTGCAACCATGTCGGCTTCCCTTCTAGACGTTGATCTGCAGGTCGGTCTTCGCGGCGTGGAAGGTCCCCTGCATGTCCTGATCGGTGTTGACCGCGTCCTGGTGTCCTTCGCTCAACTGGACGCCGTGCATGCTGCACCAGCGGGTCAAGCCGGCAAACGCCTCGTTCAGCTGTTGTTGTCCTTCGCGGAACGCTGGAAGAGTGGTACCGGCAACCGCACGGTGATCCATCTCCATGTCCGCGATAAGAGTCCGCAGTCGTGCCGCAAGATCGCTGGAGGAGTCTGAAGCCTGTTGGGCCCCAATATTCATCGCATCGGCGGTAGTCAATGTAAACTTTTGATCGTTCACAGCGCCTCCTGGCAGTGGAATGGTTGGGGCCAGACCATTGCGTACAAAGGTTGCTCGCAGTACCCTACGCGCCCAACTCAACGGCTGTCAATGTCACACGGGGGCACATCGCTTGGGGATCAGGGTACGTCCAGCCTGTCGGGGCGCCCTCTCGCACGCCACGATTCGAGCAACGAACCGCCGTTCCCGAGGACGACGACAGGCTTGGAAACGACCGCAGCCCGGATACGTCGCGGTGAGCGATTATTGTTCCCTCGTCGAGAACCACCCGAAGCCGCCGTGCCCGCGCACTGCCCTTGCCCGGCTTCCCCCGAGCCCGTTATGGTGATCGTGGCCCCATTATCGGTAACCGACTCCCCGTCGGACCGCACCTGACGATGAATTCGTTGCGGCGTGCCTGATTCACAGGTCATTCCGCCGTCAGGCGCGCGGTCACGGTGATACCGCTATATGGAGGCAATATGGTGTTGGTAGGAGCCAACCCCGCTCCCGCGTCCTCGTCCGCAAACGACACGAATGCGGCGGCACACGACGTTGGAGACCAAACGGGAGCGGCCGAATCGGCCACCCAGACCGCAAAAGACGGTGGGGGTGAGCTCACCGCATTCACCGGCAAGTGCGACGACCTCCTCGAGAACCTGCTCGCCGCTCTACAGGCTGCCGAGGCCACCGGGGTCGACACCGGTGACGGCATCGGGGAAAGCGCCGTCGACAGTGTAGCCACCGACGCGGAGATGAGCGCCGAATACGCTTCCGTGCCACCAATCAACGGGCAAGAACCGATCTAACCTACCGACCGGGAAAGAGGAGTCGAGCATGGCTACCGACGATAGTTCGGGAGGCGGCGGAGGCTGGCCCCCCAGTGAGACCGATGCCCAGGTGGGCACACTCGTCAACGCCTCGGAAGAGCTCACGCAACTGTCGTCGCGTGTCGGGGTCAGCGGCGAGAATCTGCTGGGGTCCATATCAACGGGCGCCATGTCGTTCTCCGATGCCATTTCACCGGCGATATCGTCCCAGGGGCAGGCCGCCGTCAACGCGTGTCAACAGGTGGTGGGAGAAGCCTTGGTGGGGGCCAGCGTCACGGCGGCGTTCTCCGAAGACGTCGGCGACTATCTCTCGAAGATCGCAACGCTTCAGGCCCGATGGTCGCCGTGGGCCAACGGCGGCGCCGGCACCGCCTCCGCGTTGCGCCTTGACGAAGAGGCTCTTGAGGCACAACGTGAGGCGATCCGAGGACAGATCCAAAAAGAGGCAAACGATGCCTACTCCGATCTGGAGGACGCCGCCGACGACCGCGGGTCACAACTGGCTGCGGGTGCCACGAGGGAGAACGTTCGAAACCTCGTCGGCGAGGGAAGCATGTCGTGGTGGGCCGCCTTCGAGCTGTTCGGGTATGGCTATGCCGGAGAACCGTCCGATTCGGTGATCAACGAGGCCGCCGAGCGAGTCGCGTTGTTGATCAACAGCCACGGCATCGTGGCCGGCGACTTCGACATGTCGAGTGTGGAACGAGCCAATCGGATCATGGAGATCCTCGGCTTGACCGACAAGTACAACCTTTTTGCAACCCGCCTCATGGAGGAACTGGGCCCGAACCAGTTGGGCGACCATCCCGACGCCATTGCCCGGTATGCGGCGATCCTGGACGACTCCGACGCAACCACCACGGCCATGGACCTTTACAAAAATCTCGGTCTGGCTCTCGCATCGGCCACCGACACGTCCAACGAACACCACGTCGACCATGCGTGGGTTCAGGAGTTCATGGACTACGGCGCAACCGATGCAACGGGCGGCTACGGCTACCAAAAGCTTGCGCCGCTGTTGCTGCACGGCGAGTACGCCGGCGAGTTCATCGTTCCCGTCACCAATCACATGATCGGTATGGACCGCGACGGCGCGGATTGGGGCATGGTCCACAGTGAGGGCAACCCCTTGTTCGAAGGCACGCCGTTCGCCTTCAACCCGGTCAATGCGGCACTGGATGCGGTCGACCGCAACCCCGAGGCGGCGACCATGCTGTTCTCGGGTTACCAGGGCGATTACGACTACACGGGACTGCAACTGGATCCACCGGATCCGTTGACGTACCTGCTCGACAACGCCGCAAACGCTCCCACGGAAGAGGGAGGCGTCTGGACCGACATCAGCGCCGACCTTGCCGGCAACGCCATGGTCGCCGCGGTAACCGGTGTGCCCTCACACGTTGCGGGCGGCGGCACCGAGATCGATCCGCCGACGGCCGAGATGGCCGACATCCTGGCTCGGATGGTCGAACACACCGGCAACGATCCCTCGCGGTGGATGCCCAACGGTGCGGCCACCGACATGGTAGAGAACTTCGGTGTCATCACCCATTACTACATGGACGACTTCTATCACCACTTCGTCAACGCGGAGTATTCGGACAACGAAACCTTCAACAATCTCATGCCGGGTCTGTTCGGTGCCGAGGTCGACTTCAGCGGCGAAAAGGGGCCCAACCAGTGGTTCCAGATCCTCGGCTCACAGAAGGCGACCGCTCTACAGGCAACCACCGACGCCGAGGCCTATGGGCGTTACGCCCTCGACACGGTACTCGCCAACGGCGGCAACGAAGCTCAAGCAGGTCAGGCGGTCTACCCGATCGGGGGCATTTCGGCTCACGTCGCCAACGGTCAGATCGAAGCCCACGACTCCGAGAAGATCAAGGAACAGGACCGCAACAACCTTTTCGTCGACCAGGGCAAGAAGGTCATCGACAAGGCCGTGGGGTTGACCCCTTGGGCGAAGCATCCGGTGGGCGGCAAGGTGAACGGGTTTGTCACAGACTCGATAGCCACTTTTTTGAAATCCGATGTCTCCGACGAGTTGTTCCAGCACGAAGGCGAGTTTCATCGGGAGATGCGCGACTCGTTGATGTCGGACTGGTGGCATGAGTTGCTCGATGAGCACTACGACGACATGTCGGACACCGAACGGGAGAACTGGGACAGCGAGATCCGTTCGGAGCTTCACGACGGCTTTACGACGAATGTCAACCAAAGGGCCGACCAGCACGGGAACCAGTCCATGGACGAGTCTGAAGACGGTTCCGAGAAAAAGGAGAAAACCACCGCCGACAAGATCGTTGAGGCGGTCCTTCCGGAATGGTTGAGAAAGCCCTCGTAACAACGGTTGTCCTCTCAAGGGGAACCGCCGGCGTGACCGGTGGCGGATGGGCACCCGCCACCGGTCACCAACCGATGGAACCGTACAGACCGGTCACCTGCCCACACAGTGCGATCAGGGCGGCCACGAGGAATATCTCCGCGAAGCGAATGACCCGTGCTGCCGTCGCGTTGGCGACGGTCGACCGTGGGACGGACGCCAGTCCCACGTAGATCAGTGCCGCGAGAACGACGAGTGCCGGAGCCCAGGGAAGCAATACGGGGTTGCCGAGCAGCCAGGCGACGGCGCATGCGGTGACGACGACGGTGCCGCCGACCCGAAACGGTGCGACGTGGCGGGTTTGGTCGAAGACCCGCGAGCGGGTCAGCAACGCCAGTCCGATCCCCGCCGCGAGCAAAACGAACCACGGGTCTCCCTGAAGAAGGAGGACCCCGGAGGCCACTGTGCACAGTGCAACGAAGGCGAGGACTGCTCCGACGAGCATGGCGTCGAGCCGATCGAGCAGGGCCACCAGGGCGGGCTCACGAACGTCGGCTCCGGCCTGAATGTCCCGGTCGATCCCGAGTAGGCCCCCCACGCCCATGGCCGCCCGAGGCAGGAGACCAACGCCGAAGACGAGGATCGTCGCGGTGACGGCGACCGTGGGGCCTACCGGCATGTCCATCTGCATTGCCACGGCCACCGGTGTCGCGATCGTGGCCACAGTGGCAAATCCGATCACGAACGGCAACGCCAACGGTGTACCGGCGAGCGTGACGAGCATGAGAAGGACCGCCGCCCACACTCCGTAGGTGTGACGCAGCATTTCTCCCGCCGCAGTGTCCGGTGTGACGTTTTCGGTCAACAGGTGGGTGATCCGCCAGGCCCACAGTGCCCCGGCGCCGAGGCTGAGGCGAGCCAGCAGCGGCGCTTCGGCGGCGGACCACCACGTGACGACGATGGCGGACAGACAGACGAGCACTCCGGTGACGACGACCGACGCGGGCGTGCCGGGTACGACGACTCCTCCCAGGACGGCGATGGCGGCGATGATCGTCGCGTACAACCTTCCGGTGCCGGCCCGCCAACGATGGCCGGTGGCCTCCACATGGTCTTCGACGGAGTCGCGCACATCTTCGACGGGGGCCGGAAGCACGTCGTCGGTAACGTCGTGAAGGAAGAGAACGTCCCCGTCGAATACCCGGGCTTCGGACAACGTCTGGCCGGGCGCCAGTCTGTGCCCCGTCGTCGTTGCCAGCTCCCAACTGGCGAGGTCGTGGTGCGCGTCCCCGGAAATGCCTCGGTCGAGCAGCGGCGGCAGAAGCTCGGCGACCGGCACTCCACTGGGGAGCGCCATGTCCCTGGTCGCTCCCGGTCCCACGATCGTCACGCTGCTGTACTGGCCGGGCACGGACTGGCTCCTGAACGGGGTAGGTGCAAAGGGTTGCCAACGTGTTTGAGCAGTTGGCAGGGCTAAGCTTCGAAGGTAACCTACGCGACACCGCGGATGACAGTCAACGGTCGTCTCGACCCCCCTCAGGAGTGTGTGTGTCCACAACGTTGATCCGGAGGCCCGCACGGTCGGCGGCCTCTCCGATCTCCGATGAACCCATCACGTTGGCGGCGCCACCGGTACAGCCGGAACCGGCCAACCCCGCGATGGGCATGACGATGATCGCCATGCCCATGATGGCCGGCAGTTCGGGCCTCATCATGGCTTTGTCGAACATCGAACGTCCACTGTTCGCCATGATCGGTTTGATGATGCTGGTGGGCGCGGTGTCACTGGGCGCCATCATGTTCATTTCCATGCGACTGGGCCCCAAGCGAAAGCTGCGTGAACAACGCGAACGCTATCTTGACTATTTGGACGACATGCGGTCCCTGATCCGTGACGCCGTCCGGGCGCAACACACCGCGGCCGAACAGCGGCATCCGCATTCTCCGTTGCTTGCGGCGATCGCGGCGGGGACCGAACGGCGTTGGGAGCGTCGGTCCGGGGAGGCCGATCTGCTCAATATCCGTTGTGGACTGGCACGTCTGCCTCTGTCGCGGACCCTCACACTCAAACTGGACGAGAACAACCCGTTGACCACCTACGACCCGGTGTGTCAATCCGGTGCCGAGGAGCTGGTCCAGCGCTACGTCAAAATCGGTGGACAACCGCTGACGGTGCCGCTGGCCCGATGCAGTCGACTGTCCATCACCGGGGAGTTCGAGGACGGTCGGCACCTACTGCGAGGCATGCTGGGCCAGCTGACGACACTGGTCGGTCCGGACGACTGCGGACTGGCCGTCGTACGGCACCCTAGGCTGATCGACCGGTGGCACTGGGCGTCGTTTCTACCTCATGCGCTGACCGACCAGTATGGAAATCCCGGTCTGCCCGACCCGTTGATCTGCGACAACGCGGACCGACTGGGTGAGATGCTCGCCGCCGACATCGCTGCGCGCCAAGCGGACTGGCGTCGTCGCCGCGGCGGGCCGCCCGGTCCGGGTACGAAACACCTCGTGATCGTCATCGACGGCGAACACCAGGTTTCACTGCCGGATCTGTTGGACGAACGCATCCCCCCGGCGGAACTGGGCGTCCACGTGATCACCCTGGTCGACCGCCCCGAATCCGAGCCCGACGGCGTGGACGTCCGTCTGTCGGTGACCGATCAGGGCGAAGTCACCATGTCGCGTCCGAATCAGACGGTTACCGCAGGCTCCGACCCCGGGGACGTCGTCGGTCAGGCCGACGGAATGGGCGTGGCGCAGATCGCCGGTATTGCACGCGCCCTGGCGCCCTACCGGTTGGCGGAGGCCGACAGCGGTGAAGCACTACACACGGTTCACGGGCTTACCGAGATCCTCGGCGTGAACGATCCCGCGACGTTCGACCCGCGCAGGTCCTGGGACCGTCGCGAGCATCAGACGCTTCGGGTGCCGTTCGCGGTCTCCGCGGACGGCGATCCCGTCGAGCTGGATCTCAAGGAGTCCGCGCTGGGGGGCATGGGCCCGCACGGGTTGATCATCGGCGCGACGGGGTCGGGGAAGTCGGAGGCGTTGCGCACCCTGGTCGCCGCGCTGGCGACCCGGCATTCGCCCGAACGATTGGCGTTGCTGACGGTCGACTTCAAGGGCGGGGCGACATTCGCGCACTGCGACGACCTGCCGCACAATGCCGGCAGTATCACCAACCTCGCCGACGACCTGGCCCTGGTGGACCGGTTCCGTGAGGCGTTGTTCGGTGAAATGGTGCGGCGTCAACAGTTGCTCAAGGACGTCGGAAACCTGCCGAACGTGCACGCGTATCACCGACTTCGGCAACAACAACCGGACATGGAGCCCCTGCCGCACCTCCTGGTCATCATCGACGAGTTCTCGGAACTGTTGACGGCCAAGCCGGACTTCTCGGAGCTGTTCCTGGCCGTCGGGCGAATAGGTCGATCCATCGGTGTGCACCTGTTGTTGGCCACGCAACGGCTCGAATCGGGGCACATTCGAGGCCTGGAGTCGCACCTGTCGTATCGAATCGGGCTGCGAACGTTCTCCGAATCGGAGAGTCGTGAGGCCATCGGCGTGCCCGATGCCTACCGTCTCCCGCCCGAGCCCGGCTCGGGTTATCTGAAGGTGGACACGTCGGTGTTCACCCGGTTCAAGGCGGCCATGGTGTCCGATGTGTACTCCCCGCCGGACGAGACCCGCAACGACGACCTGCCGGTGTTGGAGTGGCCGCCGGCGAGTTTCGACGTCGAGGACCTGGCCGCGATGCTGACCGGGGCGACGGAGCCGCCGGAGGACGACCCGAGCGAACGGACCGTATTGCAGGTGCTGGTCGATCGCATCGCCTCGGCAATGGTTCCGCCGGTGCGTCCTGTGTGGCTGCCGCCGCTGCCCGGTGCCCTGCCGTTGGACCACATCGACGGCGGTGTCGTCCGGGGAGACGATCCGCGGAGGGTCACCGCGATTCTCGGGCTGCGGGACGACCCGCGTCGGCAGGTGCAGGAGCCGCTGGAGTGGGACATGACCGGCGCCGAAGCCAACCTGATGATCTACGGTGCACCCGCCACCGGGAAGTCGTTGCTACTGCGGACGCTCGTGTCGAGCCTGGCGCTTCGGTATGAGCCGGGCCAGGTCTCGTGTGTGTGCATCGACTACGGGGGTGGCTCGCTGGCGGGCCTGGCGAGCCTGCCACACGTGGGTGCGGTTGCGAACCGGTCGGATCCCGAGCTGGTGCGGCGCGTGTTGGCCGACGTCCAAAACCAACTCGACACGCGCGAAGCGCTCATGAACCGGCTGGGCTTGGACTCTGCCGCCCGGCTCCGGGAGGCGCGAGCCGCCGGACTGGTCCCCGCCGAGGTGCCGGCCGATCTCGTGCTGGTCGTCGACGGCTGGGCGGCTCTTCGAGGCGACGACCTGACCTTGGACGAGCAGTTGCGCGACATCACCGGGCGTGGCCCGTCGCTGGGCGTTCACACCGTTCTCACCGCCGTCAATCCACAGCAGGTGCGGTCACGACTGGCGACGGCGTTCGGCGGGACGATCGAGTTGCGGTTGACCGACCCGTTCGACTCCACCGTCGACCGCAAGATCGCCGACACGATGCCCAAGGACGTGCCGGGCCGCGTGTTGTGCGACGACGAGTGTTTCGGTCACATAGCTTTGCCGCGTATCGACGGTGGGAACGGGATCGACGATCTGGCGTCGGCGGGTCGTGAACTCGCCGAGTTCGTGGCACGACGGTGGCCGGTCAAGTCGGTCGCTCGGGTGAAGACGTTGCCGGCGCTGGCGCCGTTGTCGGACATGCTGTCGGACTGGACGGGAGGCGACCACGCCGACACGTACGCGATGCGACCGATATTGGGTCTGTCGGAACGCGACCTCGGCCCGGTCACCGCGAAGTTCGACAAGGACCCGCATCTGATGATCTTCGGTGATCCGCAGACCGGGAAGTCGACGGCGTTGCGGACCATCATGCGTCAGATCACGCGACGCCCACCCAGCGAGGTCGGGATCATTCTGGTGGACTTCAGACGCACGCATCTCGAAGAGGTGCCCAAGGAGTACCTCCTGTCGTACTGCACGTCCGCGCCTCATCTGGCGCAGAATGCACAGGAGATCGCCAATGGACTACGTGAACGTCTTCCCGGCCCCGATGTCACGCCTCAGCAGCTGCGTGACCGGTCCTGGTGGAACGGTCTGGAGGTTTTTGTCGTCGTCGACGACTACGACCTCGTCGCCGGCGGAAACGGCAACCCGCTCATGCCGTTGCTCGAGTTCATTCCCCAGGGTCTCGACCTCGGCCTGCACATGATCACGGCCCGTCGCACCGGCGGCGCGTCGCGCGCCATGTACGAGAAGGTGCTTCAGGCGATCGCCGAGGGTTCTCCGCCCTCACTGTTGTTCTCCGGTGATCGCATGGAGGGCCGACTGTCCAACGGTGTCGCCTCGCAACGGCTGCCGGTGGGCCGCGCCCTGTTGACGCACCGCGGAGGACCGCCCGAGCAGGTACAGGTGGCGTTGTCGTGACCCGGTGACGGTCTCACGTGTTGACGCAAGACCGTCACAGAAAGCGCCCGGCTAACCCGATGATGTGTTCGGCGACCGCGGCATGGTGGCATGCCGACGGGTGCGGGTCGGCTTCTCGTGGCACCAGCGGCGGTTCCTCGATGGCACAGATCTCGGTGGCCTTCCAGCAGCGGGTGCGGAAACGGCAGCCCGACGGTGGGTTCTGCGGAGACGGAACGTCCCCGCTCAACCGGATCACCTGGCGATGCTCGCGAGCATCGGGGTCGGGCACCGGAACCGCCGACAGCAGTGCCTGCGTGTACGGGTGGGTTGGTCGAGTGTAGATCTCGGCCTCGGTGCCGATCTCGACGATCTTGCCCAGGTACATGACCGCGACCCGGTCGCAGATGTGCCGCACGACCGACAGGTCGTGAGCGATAAAGATGTAGGACAGTCCGAGCTCGTCCTGCAGTCTTTCCAGGAGGTTCACCACCTGCGCCTGGATGGACACGTCCAGAGCCGAGACGGGCTCGTCGCAGATGATGATCTCCGGCCTCAGCGCGAGGGCACGGGCGATGCCGATGCGTTGACGTTGCCCGCCGGAGAACTGGTGCGGGTAGCGGTTGATGTGTTCGGGATTCAACCCGACGACGTCCAACAGGGACCGCACTCGTTCACGGCGTTGCGCACGCGGGACCACGTCGGGGTGGATGTCGAACGGTTCGCCGACGATGTCGCCGACCGTCATCCGCGGGTTCAGCGACGTATAGGGGTCCTGGAGGACCATCTGAAGTTTGCGTCGCATTCTGCGCAGGGATTCACCTCGCAGCGACATGATGTCCCGGTCGCCGTAGAACACCGAACCCGCGGTGGCGTCCTCCAGCCGCATCAATACTTTGGCCAATGTGGACTTACCGCAGCCGGATTCACCGACCACGCCGAGCGTTTCGCCCCGGTGCAGCGTGAGCGAAACACCGTCGACCGCCTTCACCGCGGCATACTGGCGCTGAAAGATGATCCCGCGCGTCACCGGAAAGTGTTTCACCAGGTCGGTGACGGTCAACATCGCCTCCGTCACTGTTCCTCCTCCACCTGTGCCGCGGGATTGGGAGACATCTCCCCGGCCAGAATCCGGTCCGAGAAGTGACACTCACTGACCCTGTTTCGTCCCAGCTCCATCGCCGGTGGCACCTCCGTACGGCAAATGTCCTGCACATACCGGCACCGCGGATGGAACGGGCAGCCCGACGGGATACGCGTCAGGTTGGGTGGCAGCCCTCGAATCGTTCTCAACCGCTTGCCCTTGTCGTCCAGCCGCGGAATCGAGTCGAGCAGCCCGATCGTGTAAGGGTGCGCCGGCGCCCGATACAGCGAGTGCACGTCGGCATGCTCGACGACGCGGCCGGCGTACATCACGGCGATGCGGTCGGCCACGTCGGCGACCACACCCATGTCGTGCGTGATCAGAATCAGTGCGGTCCCCAGTTCCCTTTGCAGGTCTCGCAACAGGTCCATGATCTGGGCTTGGACCGTGACGTCCAGCGCGGTGGTCGGCTCGTCGGCGATAACGACCTCCGGACGCTCCGCCAAGGACATCGCGATCATCACGCGCTGCCTCATGCCGCCGGAAAACTGGTGCGGGTACGACTTGACGCGGTCCCGAGCCCCGGGAATGCCGACCAGTTCCAACAGTTCGACGGTCCGTTCCCGGGCCTGCTGCTTCGACAGACCGTCCCGTTTACGCAACATCTCCGAGATCTGCCAGCCCACCGTGAACACCGGGTTCAGAGCCGACAACGCGTCCTGAAAGATCATCGCGATGCGCTTTCCACGGATCGCCCGGCGGTCGGCCTCCGACATCGTCACCATGTCTTCGCCGTGAAATCGGATCTGCCCGTTGGTTATGTGGCCCGGCGGCGTGTCGAGAATTCCCATGACGGCCTGGGCACTGACGGACTTTCCGGAGCCGGACTCGCCCAGCACCGCGAGAGTCTCGCCGGCCTCCAGTGAGAAACTCACGCCGTTGATCACATGCGCGACGCCTTCACCGGTACGGAACTCGACGCGAAGGTCGTCAACCTCCAACACCGGTTCGGGAGCCGAATGCCTTCCCACTGCGCGTCACCTCAACTTCGGGTCGAACGCCTCACGTACCGCGTCGCCCAGCATGATGAAGGCGAGCACGGTGAGGGCGAGGAATGTGGACGGAAACAGAACGGGCCCCAGGGAGGTGGTGACCCGGGCGGTGGCGGCGGCGATGTCCTTGCCCCAGGTAATCGTGTTGCCTTTGACGCCGATACCCAAAAACGAGAGTGTCGCCTCGACGGCGATGAACTGGCCGAGCGTGATGGTGAGGATGACGATGAACGGCGCCATCGCGTTGGGAGCGATGTGGCGGCTCATGATGCGGCGGTTGTTCGCTCCGAGCATGCGGGCGGCCTGTACGTAGTCCTGCTGTTTCGCGGCGATGACACTCGACCGGACGATGCGGGTCGCGGTCGTCCACCCCAGCAGCGTCAACGCGAGAACGACGGGCCACACCGACGGCAGGTCGACGCTGGCGAGAATGACGATGGCGCCAAGCAGCAACGGGATACCCAGAACGATGTCGGTGGCTCGAGCGATGACGGCGTCGAGCCAACCGCCGTAGTAACCGGCGGCCATACCCAGAAGAATCGCGATGATCGCGATGCCCGCCACGGACAGAAAACCGACTTCGAGCGATGCGCGTGCCCCGTACACGACGCGCGCGTAGATGTCGCAGCCTTGAAGGTTGGTGCCGAACCAGTGTTGACCGTCGGGTGGCAGCAGTGAATCACTCAACCGGCAGGAATGGGGATCGACGCTGGTGAACAGTCGCGGAACGAGCGCCATCGCCAGCAGGACGACGATGATGATGCCCGAGATCCAGAAGACGGGGTTGCGCCGCAGGTCTCGCCACGCGTCAAGGGCCAGGCTGCGGGTGGCGACAACGTCGCCGGTCGGTTCGGTCACTGTGGATCCAGGTTCGGTCACGGCTCACCATCCGGGCTACTCGTAGCGAATCCGAGGGTCAAGGACCCCGTACAGGATGTCGACGATCAGGTTCATCACGAGATAGACGATCACCAGCAGACTCACGATGGTCACCACCGTGGGGCCGTCCTCGATGGTGATGGCCTTGTACAGCTGAAAACCGATCCCGGGGATGTTGAAGATCTTTTCGGTGACGATGGCGCCGCCCATCAAAGCACCGAGCTCCACCCCCAGGAAGGTGATGACCGGGATCAACGAATTACGCAACACGTGCACCCCGACGATGCGTCGACGTGCCAGTCCCTTCGCGCGGCCGGTGCGGACGTAGTCCGCCCGCAGGTTCTCCGTCACCGACGTACGTGTCAACCGCACGGCGGTGGCCAACGACAGGGAACCGAGGACCAGAGCGGGAACGATCAACGCACCCAGGCTGTCGTCACCGACGACGTTGGTCGGAAACAGGTCGTATCGGACGCCGATGAGCGCCAGCACCTGGCCGATGACGAACACCGGGATCGAGATGACCACCAGGGTCATGAACAAGGTGACGTTGTCGAAAACGCCACCCCGGTGGGTACCGGCGAACAGACCCAACGCGATACCGGCGACCACGACGAACAGGAACGCCAACAGCGCCAGCCGCAGCGTCCACGGCCAGGCGTTCGCGACGAGTTCACCGATGAGCCGACCGGACGTGTTCACTCCCAGGTCGAAACTCAACAGGCCCTTCATGTAGTACGCGTACTGGACGATGAACGGCTCGTCGAGGTGGAACTCCTGAATCAGGGCTTGACGAGTGGAGGGCGACAGTGGACGTTCCCCGGCCAACGCGGCGATGGGGTCGCCGCTGGCGGCGAACATCAGCCAGTACACCAACAACGTGGTGCCGAAAAACGCCAACACCATTTGCAAGATGCGGCGCACGATGTAGCGAAACACCCGAAGCATCCTCCTCAGGGGGTGCGGACGGCATGGGCCGTCCGCACCTCAACGCGTCAGCCGGTCTCCTTCAAAGACATGAGGTCCAGCTCGTAGAACAGGTCGATCGACACGCCCGTCACGTTCTCGGAGTGTCCAAAGTTGTTCTTTCCGAACCGAAGTGGAAGCATCGGCAGACTGTCGGCCAGCAACTTCTCGGCCTCCAGGTACTTCGCCTCGGCTGCCTCCTCCGTGTCCTCGCGGTACGCCTCGTCGAGGAGGTCGTCGAACTCCTCCTCGCAGTAACCCGTGTAGTTGGGCGCCGGAATGGCGTCGCAACTGAACTGGGCCTGCAGGTAGCTGTCCATCGACGGGTAGTCGGGGATCCAGCCGAGGCGGAACATCCCCAGCTCCTCCTGGTTACCCAGGTCGGTGAGCATGTCGGCGAACTTCGGGACCGGGTTGGCCACGCACTCGACACCGAGGTTGGCGTTCAACTGGTTGCAGGTCGCCTCGACCCACTCCTGATGGCCACCGTCGGTGTTGTAGCTGATCTGGATCGAGTTGCCCTCGACGCCACCGGCGTCGTCCCACAGTTCCTTCGCCCGATCGGGATCGAATTCACACCACTCTCCACAGGTGCCGTCGGTGGCGCCCGGAATCTCCGGTGACACCCACGACGTGGCCGGGTCCGCGGAATTGTCGAAAATCGTCTCGGTGATTTCGGAACGGTTCATCGCCATGGAGATGGCCTGTCGAACGCGAATGTCGTCGTACTTGTCGTCGTACGAGGGAAAACCGAGGCCCTGGAACGATCCCGAGGGGCTTTGCTGGAACCGGTCGCCGAGGTCGGCTTCGGCGTTGGCGATCTGTTCGGTCGGGATCGTCTTGATGATGTCCAGGTTGTTGGCCAGGACATCGTTGTACTGGGAGACGGGATCCTGGTAGATCTGGAAGTCGAGGCCGTCGACCTGCGGCTTCTCGTCACCCCAGTAGTCGTCCCATTTTTCGACGCGGATCAAAGCGTCGTGTTCCCAGTCACCGTTCATGCGGAACGGACCGTTGCCGATCGGGGAGGCCTCAAACGCCTCCGGGTCCTCGAAGGCGGCGTCGGGCAACGGAAGGAAGTTCGTGTAGCCCAACGACTTGTCGAAGTCGATGTACGGCTCGGTCAAGGTGACCTCGATGGTGAGGTCGTCCACCTTGTTCAGGCCCGACAACGTGTCGGTCTCGGGTTCCTCGTCGCCTTCGGGGTTGAGCTCGTCGTATCCCTGGATGCGGGCGTAGTAGCTGTTGAGCTGCTGCGCGTTCGGCCCGTACGCCCCGTAGTTCCACGCATTGATGTAGCTGTCGGCGGTAACCGGGTCCCCGTTGTGGAACGTCATGCCGTCTCGGATCTTGATCGTCCACACCCGATTGTCATCGGACTCGACCGATTCGGCAGCCGCCATCTCGATGCTGAGGTCCTCGTTGTAGGTCACCAGCGGTGTGTACAGGGCGCTGATCACCTGGTGGCCTTCGGTCTCACCCACGTCGGTGGTGAACAAATGTTGTGGTTCACCGATACCGATACTGATTACTCCGTCGCTGGCGTCGCCGGAATCCGATCCTCCGCACCCGGCCAACGCCACCACGGCGGCGACCGGTAGCACGGTCGCGGCGGCGAGGGTTCGTTTCCGCATATGCTCCCCCTGAAGTGGTGACGCTTCGTGGTTGAATAGTCACATTTGATTGCCTTCATTGGTCACAATACGTCCCTAACCGTTGTTTTTTGGGACCTCTGAAGCACTGGACAACGCCACTGATCGACAAACTCACCCTTAACCGCCCCGCCGCAACCGACCAGTACGGGGCGTCATACGGTGCATGCAAAACAACCCAACACAGGAGCAGTCATGGGCAAGAAGGTCACCGTCGTCGGCGCCGGCTTCTACGGAGCCACCACCGCGTTGCGGCTCGCCGAATACGACGTGTTCGAAACCGTTGTTCTGACCGACATCATCGACGGAAAGTCCGAAGGCCTGGCACTGGACATGAACCAGTCCCGGTCCATCGAAGGGTTCGAGACCAGAATCGTCGGCAAGACCACCGGCGTCGACGGCTCCGGCTACGAGGTCATCGAAGGCTCCGACATCGTCGTGATCACCGCGGGCCTGCCGCGGAAACCCGGCATGAGCCGCATGGACCTGCTCGAGGTCAACGCCAAGATCGTCCGAGGCGTTGCCGAGAACGTCGCCAAGTTCGCGCCGAACGCCGTCATCATCACCGTGTCCAACCCGTTGGACGAGATGACCGCGCTGACCCAGATCGCCTCGCAGTTCCCGAAGAACCGGGTCATGGGCCAGGCCGGGATGCTCGACACGGCGCGGTTCACCAACTTCGTCGCCGAGGAACTGGACGTTCCCGTCTCCTCAGTCAAGACCCTCACGTTGGGCTCGCACGGCGACACGATGGTGCCCGTCCCGTCACAGTGCACCGTCAACGGCAAACCGCTGGCGGACGTCATGGACGCAGACAAGATCGAAGAACTCGTGGTCCGCACCCGCAACGGCGGCGCCGAAGTCGTCGCGTTGCTGAAGACCGGGTCCGCGTACTACGCGCCGTCGGCCGCCGCCGCTCGCATGGCCAAGGCCGTTGCACAGGACTCCGGCGAAGCCATGCCGGTGTGTGCCTGGGTCGACGGTGAATACGGTGTCTCGGGTGTCTACCTGGGCGTCGTCGCCGAGATCGGAGCCGAGGGCGTCAAGAAGATCGTCGAGACTCCGCTCACCGACACCGAGCTGGCCGGCCTCACGGAGGCCGCCGAAGCCGTTCGCGCCAAGCAGGCCGACGTCGCGCAGATGTAATCGTCGTTGAACGACACCGGCACCGGCTCGTATCGGTGCCGGTTTTTTCGTGTCCCGCACACCGACGGCAACGCGTGGTCCAGCAAAGTGACCGCACCGCCCGAGACGGCGGCTACTCGTCGTGCCCCCGATCGTTTCCGTTGCGAGGGGGTTCAGCATCGTCGTGCATCCCCAACCACTCCTTACGGTCCCGTTTCGGCCGGGGTCCGGGCCCGGCCGGTTCCGCGATCGCCGACGCGGGCGTGATGTCGTCGGACAAGTCCTCTGGCGCGAAGCGCCGTACCGTAAAGGCCGCGAGGATGGTCGTCAACGGCACCGCCGCGATCAGACCCATCGTGCCGACGATGCTACGCACGATCTCCTCGGCGATGATGGGTGACGTCACTACGGTTCCCAGGGGCCGGTCCGCCGCCGCGATGAGAATCAACAACGGCAACGAAGCCCCGGCATAAGCCAGGATCAACGTGTTGACCACCGACGCGATATGACTCCTGCCGATACGCGCAGCCGACCGGTACAGCTGCAACGGACGCAGCTTCGGGTTGGCACGGGCCAGTTCCGTGACCGCCGAGGCCTGCGTCACCGTGACGTCGTCCAGGGCTCCCAGCGAACCGATGAGTATCCCGGCCAACAACAGGCCCTGCATGTTCACACCGTGAAACGCCGCCAGGAAGTTCGAATCGTCGTCGGCGATACCGGTCAAGCGAGTCATCTGCACTGCGAGCGCCGACAACACACCTGTCAGGACGAGGCTGGTCAACGTACCGATGACGGCGATCGTCGTGGCGGTACTGAACCCGTGCGTCAAATACAGGACCGCCAGCATGATGACGCAGGCGCCCACGATGGCCACCAGCAGCGGCTGTTCACCCGACAGAATCGCGGGAACGATGAACAGCAACAGCACGACGAAGGTGGCGGCCAAACCGACCAGCGCCAAAACCCCTCGCCACCGCCCGAAGGCGACCACGGCCAACGCGAACGCGATGCCCAGGATCCACAGCGGCATCTCACGGTCGTGGTCGACGATGTGGTGGGAGTACTCGCCTTCCATGCTGTCGGGCAGGTGGATCAGGACGACGTCGTCACCCAGATCGACGTACGGCGCGTTCGCACCGTTGGGAAGATTGGTGACGACGAGCTCACCCGTCTCCAGCTCCACCGACACCTGGCCGCACCGGGTCGGCGCGTCCGGGTTGTTCTCCATCCCGGGGATCTCTGGACACTCGTGCAGTGACAGACCTACGACCGTACCGCTGATCTCCTCGGCCGCTTGCGATGCGGTGTCCGGGGTCTCCCCCGGCCACAGCAGAACCATTCCCACCACACCGATGAGCGCCGTGGGAATGATGATCCACAATGCAAACCGAATGGCCGTACGTCCCGGTTTCACGGGGTCGCCGTGACCGTGGCCTGCGCCCATACTTCGTGTCCTCTCACATCGACCACCGCGTAACCGCCTGCGGCGTACGGCGCAACGCAGACGACGCCAGCTCATGTTACGCACCGATCGCGCGGCCACGGGCGGTGCGCACCACGGTGACACGCGCAAGACAGCGAAACCCGAACAACGGCAAAAGGACGGTCGGCCACCATGGCCGAAGCGATGCAGCGCATCGGCGAACCATTCGGTGACCGAGGCAGACCCGCCGCCGCAGGTCAGTGCGAAAAATGCCTCACGCCGGTGAAATACATCGTGACGCCCGCGGCCTCGGCGGCGGCGACAACCTCCTCGTCACGAATCGAACCCCCAGGCTGGACGACCGCACGCACACCAGCGTCGAGGAGAACCTGTAGACCGTCCGCAAACGGAAAGAACGCGTCGGAGGCGGCAAACGAACCGGCCGCGCGGTCCCCGGCCCTCGAGACGGCAAGCCGCGCCGAGTCGAGTCGGTTCACCTGTCCCATGCCGATCCCCACCGTGGCCAGGTCCTTGGCCAGCAGAATCGCGTTCGACTTCACCGATCGCACCGCCCACCACGCGAACCCGAGATCGGCCAGCTCACCGGTCGACAACGCCGGTCCGGAAACCAGACGCCACCGGGCCGGATCGTCACCTTCAGCGGTCACCCGGTCCGGTTCCTGCCCCAACGCGCCACCGGAGACGAAGCGGTACTCGACCGCCTGAGGCGCCCATTCGGGTGCCCGCAGGATGCGTAGATTCTTCTTGGCGCGCAGAATCTCCAGCGCCTCGTCCTCATACGCGGGAGCGACGATGACCTCGGTGAACACATCGGCGACCTGCCGCGCCATCTCGGCGCCGACCTCCGTGTTCACGGCGATGACACCGCCGAACGCACTGACCGGGTCACACGCATGAGCCTTACGGTGCGCCTCCGCCGCGGTCTTCGCCGTGGCGATGCCGCACGGGTTGTTGTGCTTGATGACTGCGACACACGGATGGGTGAAGTCGTTGGCTGCGCGCCATGCCGCATCGGCGTCCACATAGTTGTTGTACGACATGGGTTTACCGTTCAGCTGCTCGGCTTGAGCAAGACCGTCGGGTGACTGGGGATCGTCGTACAGTGCAGCCGCTTGATGCGGGTTCTCCCCATATCGGAGGTCGACAACCTTTCGCAACGGCGTGGCGGCGAACGGAGGAAGCCCTTCCGAGGTCGACCGGTTAAGCCAATCGGCGACCTGCGAATCGTACGTGGCCAGGTGTGCGAAAGCCTTGGCCGCCAGGACTCGGCGCTGCGGTTCGGTGAACCCACCCTGCTCGACCGAGTTGAGAACCTGTCCGTAATCGGACGGCTCGACGACCACCGCCACATTGGCGTGGTTCTTCGCCGCGCCCCGCACCATCGACGGGCCGCCGACATCGATCTGCTCGATCGTCTCCTCGAACTCGGCGCCCGCGGCGAGCGTTTCCGCGAACGGGTACAGGTTCACGACAAGAAGGTCGAACGCGGCGATGCCGAACTCCTCGAGCTGCGCCACATGCGACTCCTTGCGCAGGTCGGCGAGCAGGCCCGCGTGAACAGCCGGGTGCAGTGTCTTGACCCTGCCGTCGAAGGCCTCGGGAAAACCGGTCAGGTCCTCGACCCTGGTCACCGGTACCCCGAGATCGGATATGGCCGCCGCCGTACCGCCGGTGGACACCAGTTCGACGCCGGCCGTGTGCAGGCCAAGCGCCAACACGTCCAACCCGGCCTTGTCGTACACGCCGATGAGGGCGCGCTTCACGGTTTTGCGAGCGTTGACGAAAGTCACGAATCTCTCCTACAGGCAAACTGCGGCGCCCGTGGGCCACCGCCGTACGGTCACGTGAAGCCCAGGCGTTCGACTTCCAGTCTCCTGTTCGGATGTCGCTCCCCGGTGGTACCCCACCCTCGGCGTGTCACACGCCTTCGCGCCAGTCGCGACACGAGAACGATAACAACCTCACCCGAGGGTGACTCTGCGACCGTCCACCTGCCAGCCACGCCTCACCATGTCACCGACGGTGTTGACGAGCTGTTCACGTTCGGCGACCTTGATGCGCTCGCTCAACGTCTCCTCGTTGTCGTCGTCGAGGACCGGCACCGGGACCTGCGCGATGATCTGGCCGGTGTCCATACCGTCGTCGCACAGGAACAACGTCGCACCGGTGACCTTGACGCCGTACTCGAGCGCCGCGGCGGGCCCACGCATACCGGGAAACGACGGAAGCAGCGAATTGTGCGTATTGATGTAACGCCCCTTGAAACGCCGTAGAAAACTTCCGCTCAACAGTTTGAGGAATCCCGCGGACACGACCAGGTCGGGTGAGAACCGGGAGACCGACATGGTCATCGCCTCGTTCCAGGCCTCACGGTCTTCGAAGTCACGCACTTTATGGACAAATGTGGGTATCCCGGCGCGTTCGGCTCGCCTGAGACCGTCGATGCCCTCCCGGTCGGCGCCGACACCGACCACCATCGCGCCGTAGCCCGGATCAGCCGAAGCGTCCATAAGGGCCTGCAGGTTCGTCCCCGAACCCGAGATGAGTACCACCAGCCGCGTCGTCATAGATTCCACCCGCCACATCGCACGCGTCACTCTAACTTTTCCCGGCGCCCCTCACTCTTCGGGATGGGAATCAAGCCGACGGCCCGTGGACATTCGAACGACCAGGGCACCCAGAAGCACCGCGGCCCCCACCTCGACCGCCATGGTCGCAGAGGTCTCCAGCATGGGCGCCCCCACCGTCATCCCGCCGACCGCGCCCGCGGTGACGAACACGAGAAGGGCCACCGCAAGGGCCACCGTCACCGTCGCGGTCAACACCGCACCCAGCAGCGGCCACATGCGCAGGTCACGAGACCGCAGCGCCAGCTGAACACCGTAAAAGACTCCGATGGCGGGTGGAATACCCAACAGCAGAGTGCCCCAGGTGCCCAAGGGGGCCGTCGGCACCGCACCGAACAACGGCAACGGCGGCAACACCGTCGGCAAATCCACCGCGATCACACGGACCGATGTTTCGGCACCGACCGAGAACCCCGGTCCCGAGAGGTACGCCAGCGCCCACACCCCCACGGTCGGCAGGTACACCAGGCTCAAAACTCCCACCGCGATACCCGCGACACCGAAACCGTCGGCGATCTGTACAACCGCACCACCCGACGACGCCATCCCGACGCCCATCACCAACAGCCCGGCGGCAAGCGCCAGCATCGTCGACAACAGCCCGGTGCGCATGCCGCGTCGCAACCACACGGGGAAACGGTGCCACAGCAGATGGCCGCCGCCGGACTCGATCAAGGCGCCCAAGGCGGCGAAAACGATCGCCAGGATCGCGCCGTTGACGGCGGCGCGCCACGGCTGCACCGATACCGCGTCGCTGTCGACGAGGAACGCCACTATCGTCACCATGCCCGTATAAC
The DNA here is from genome assembly GCA_019113825.1 of Candidatus Stackebrandtia excrementipullorum. Taxonomy (GTDB): domain Bacteria; phylum Actinomycetota; class Actinomycetes; order Mycobacteriales; family Micromonosporaceae; genus Stackebrandtia; species Stackebrandtia excrementipullorum. The sequence continues at coordinate 32,123 of DXGR01000135.1, forward strand.
ACACGGTCACCGCCAATGTGGACGCACGAACGGCCGCGAAGTCCCGTCCGTTGACGGCGCGAACCGTGTGGGCTCCGGCCCTGACCAGCCGCCAACTCACCGCGGCGATCAAAATCAGCGGGGCGACCGCCAGGGTCCCTCCGGTGATCTCGACCGGAACATCGTGTCCCAGCAGCCACGCCGCGCCGGCAAACCGGGCGACCTGATTGACCGGCTCGGTTCGACCCGCCGTCCACCACACGGTGATCACCGTGACCAGAATGGGCAGGAACACAACCAGACCGTTCCAACCGCTGGTCGCCACCGCGGCCGCGAACACGCCACGGGTCCGGGCGGGTATCAACGGCGATACCGCCACCGTCTCGCGTTGCACTCCGCGGGCACGACCGTTACGAACCGTCTGCCGGGGCACCGCGACGGTCTCACGTTGCCTACCACGGCCATCGGTCAACCGGGGATCGCGCTCGTCATTCATCGTTGACAAGTTTGGCATGATCGCCGACGACAAACCCTTCGGTGGACATACGGCGCGGCCGAATCAATCCGTCGGGTACAACGCGAACGGGTCTATACGCTCCGCCGCCTCAAACGACAGGTTCGTGTGGACCATGACCTCGGCGGTGGAATGGAACGGACCGTTCTCACGCCGCCACTCCACAATCTGCTCGGCGACCTGGCGTGTCATACCCGGAATGGTCATGAGATACACCATCGGTGCGGCGTTCACGTCCATGAGACCACCGTCGTCGTAGGAGCGTCGAAGGTCGGGACGCCCGATCCGCAGTTCCCGTGCTTTAACCGGGTCCTCGGCGACGATACGCCGGGCCACCTCACGCAGTTGACGGCGCGTATCCGACTGAGCCATCGACAACCGTTTCCGCACCTCGGTGGTCCTCGACGCCTGCTGGTGCTCGATTCGTCGCACCAGTTTCTCGGTTGCATAAAAGACGTGTGCCGCCCCGACGGCCATGTTGATCAGCATGAACACCAAAGACAGTGCCAGGAACGGGAAACCGATCGCGAACCCGAGAGCCACCACGAACGCCGAAGCCACGTATGCGGTGATCCAGGGCCACTGATTCCTCGCCTTCTGTCGCCTTGCCACATACCCGACGATGGGACCGGCGGCGAACCCGAGGGTGAGCAGAACGATCGCGCTCGCTCCCAACCCCCAGGCGGCGGCCCGTTGCCTTGCCGTGGCCCAGTAAGGCGACGACGACGGCACCGAAGCCGACCTTTGCATCTTCGGAGTCGAGTGAGCCGCCCCCGACACGATGGTGCCCATGCGCTCTCGCAGTTGGCCCGTAGTGAGGACCGGAATACTCGCGGCCATCGCACGGGTGACCCTGTGGTCGTCGGCGGGGACGGTACGGTCCACGACGACGAACGTGACCGCGGCATCGAAACGTTGCTTCAGTTCCGCGCCCGCGGAGTGCAGAAGCCTCCGGGCCTGCTGGGTGGGTTCTCCGTCTCCCAACACGAGCACCCGCGAGCCGGCAAGGTTCGGTTCGGTCATAGGGCGTGGCTTTCAACGTACGTTGGTGGGGCGATCTTGATGTTAACGCGGAACAACCACTCCCCGGCCGGATAAGCGTCACGGACCGTACATCGACCGGTTCGGGTGCGTTTGACGACCTTTTGGGGGTTACCTTCCGCCGCGTACACGATGGTCCGAGCGTCCGACGAAAACGTGCACGGCGCGTCGAAGGCCCCGCACACACGGTCTCGTGTGTGCGGGGCCTTCGACAAACCGCCAAGCGGCGAGTGAACTCAGAGTCCCTTAACGACGTCGCGCATGAGGCGGGCCGTCTCGGAAGGGGTTTTACCGACACGAACACCTGCGGCGCCCAGCGCCTCGGCCTTTGCATCGGCGGTACCCGCCGAACCGGAGATGATGGCGCCTGCGTGACCCATCGTCTTTCCCGGAGGCGCGGTGAATCCGGCGATGTAGCCGACCACGGGCTTCGTCACGTTCGCCTTGATGTACTCGGCGGCACGTTCTTCGGCGTCTCCACCGATCTCACCGATCATGACGATCGCCTCGGTCTCGTCGTCCGCCTGGAACGCCTCGAGACAGTCGATGTGAGTCGTTCCGATGACGGGGTCGCCACCGATGCCCACACACGAGGAGAAACCGATGTCACGCAGCTCGTACATCAACTGGTAGGTCAACGTACCCGACTTCGACACCAGACCGATCTTTCCGCTGCCGGTGATGTCGGCCGGGATGATTCCCGCGTTCGACTTACCGGGGCTGATCACGCCGGGACAGTTCGGACCGATGATCCGAGTCGTGTTGTTCTTGGCCTGCGCGTGCGCCCAGAACCCGACCGAGTCGTGCACCGGGATTCCCTCGGTGATCACCACGGCCAGCGGGATTTCGGCGTCAACGGCCTCGACGACCGCGTCCTTGGCGAACTTCGGCGGAACGAACACCACGGTGGTGTCGGCACCGGTTTCGGCCATCGCGTCGGCGACCGACGCGAACACGGGCAGCGACGTACCGTCGAAGTCCACCTTGGTGCCGGCTTTGCGCGGGTTGACGCCGCCCACGACGTTGGATCCGGCTGCGAGCATGCGACGCGTGTGCTTGGTGCCTTCGGCGCCGGTCATGCCCTGGACGATGATTTTGCTGTTCTCGTTCAGAAAGATAGCCACGTCATGCTCCCTTGGCTGCCAGCTCGGCGGCCCGGTCGGCCGCGCCATCCATCGTGTCGACCCGAGTCACCAGCGGATGGGCCGCCTCGTCCAGGATCGAGCGGCCAAGCTCGGCGTTGTTGCCGTCCAGGCGCACCACCAGCGGCTTGTCCACGGTCTCACCGCGTTCGGACAGCATGTTCAATGCGCCCACGATGCCGTTGGCGACCTCGTCGCATGCCGTGATACCACCGAAAACGTTCACGAAAACGCTCTTGACGGCGGGGTCCGACAGCACGACCTCCAGGCCGGCGGCCATGACGGCGGCCGATGCGCCACCGCCGATGTCGAGGAAGTTCGCGGGCTTGACGTTGCCGTGTTTCTCACCGGCGTAAGCAACGACATCGAGAGTGGACATGACGAGTCCGGCTCCGTTGCCGATGATGCCGACCTCACCGTCGAGCTTGACGTAGTTGAGGTCCGCCTTCTTCGCGCGTTGCTCCAGCGGGTCGATCGAGGCGGAATCCTCGAGCTCCGCGTGGTCGGGGTGACGGAACGCCGCGTTCTCGTCCAACGTCACCTTCGCGTCCAACGCCAGAGCGCGACCCTCCGGGGTACGCACCAGCGGGTTCACCTCGACCAGCGTCGCGTCCTCGGCCACGAACGCCTTCCACAGCTTGACGACCATGTCGATCAGCTGGTCCTTCAGGTCGGCGGGGAAGCCGGCCCGGTCGACGATCTGCTCCGCGACGGTGGCGTCCACACCGGTCAGCGCACTGATCGGCAGCTTGAGCACCTTGTCGGGGGTTTCCTCCGCGACCTGCTCAATGTCCATTCCGCCTTCGGTCGACGCAATGCACAGGAAGGTGCGGTTGGCGCGATCCAGCAGGAACGAGAGGTAGTACTCCGAGTCGATGTCGGCGGTGATCGTGATCATCACCTTGCCGACCTTGTGCCCCTTGATGTCCATGCCCAGGATGTTTCCGGCATGTTCACGGGCCTGCTCGACGTCATCGGCAAGTTTGACGCCACCGGCTTTTCCTCGGCCGCCAACCTTCACCTGGGCTTTGACGACAACGCGTCCGTTAAGCCGTTCGGCGAGGCCTACCGCCTCGTCGACGGTGGTGGCCACGCCGCCGTCCAGCACCGGCACACCGTGCCGGGCGAACAGGGCGCGTCCCTGGTATTCGTACAGGTCCACTGTTTGAAGTCCGCTCCTGTCGTGTCAACGTTGACGGGACCCTTGCCCGGTACCGGTGACCGGACGAGACCTTGCAGCAAGGCCGCCGTCGACAAGTCGGGCGATGGGCACCTCGGGCCTCACCAGCCGAACCGGTTGGTGGCACGATGGCACAGGAGTCCCATCCAGGCAGCGTATCGCCGACGGGCGCACCGGTTTCCGCCCGGGTACACGGGGTGGGGTATTTCACGTCGCCGGATCAAGCGAGAGACACCTGCCTTATGGCGCGGCTTCAACCGGTCAGACGGGCCTTCACCAGACCGGCGACGACCTTCCCGTCGGCACGTCCGGCCAATGTGGCCTGTACAGCTTTCATGGCCTGCCCCATCTGCCTCGGTTCGCGGAAACCCTCGTCGTCGAGGACCCGGTCGACGATGTCGACGATCTCGTCGTGCGTCAACGGTTGCGGCAGGTAGGCGACCAGCACCGCCTCCTCGGCACGTTCACGCGCCGCCTGATCGGGACGGCCACCGTTCTCGAACGCGTCCGCGGCCTCCTTACGCTGCTTGGCCTGCTTCGCGATTACCTTCTGCACCTCGTTGTCGGACAATTCCCGCACCGACGCACCGGAGACCTCGGCATTACGGATCGCGGTCATCACCATCCGCAGTGTGTTCAAGACCAACTCGTCACGGCTTTTCATCGCCGCCTTCATGTCGGTTTCCAGCCGGGTCTTCAGAGAGCTCATGGCATAACAAACTACCGTGGGGACCATGAAGAAGCGAAGCGTTATCACCGCAGCCGGGGCCGTGGCCGCCGCCGGAGCCACCGCCCTCGCCTACGCGTATCTCATCGAGCGACAGCGTTACACACTTCGCCGATTCGACATACCCGTTCTCGCGCCGGAATCGGAGCCTCTCCGAATTCTTCACCTGTCGGACCTTCACCTCACACCCGACCAGGAGAAGAAGGTCGACTGGGTGGCCTCGTTGGCCGCACTCGACCCCGACCTCGTCCTCCTGACCGGCGACAACATCGCACACCCCGAGGCGATCTCGACACTCGTCATGGCCTTGGGACCGCTCATGGACACTCCCGGCGCCTTCGTGTTCGGTTCGAACGACTATTACGGCCCCGTGTTGAAGAATCCCTTCACGTACTTCAACCCCAATCGGGAGCACCGCTACGGCGACGAGCTTCCCACCGAGGAGCTCCGCAAACTCCTGACCGGCGCCGGCTGGACCGACCTCAACAACACGACCGCGAATCTGTCGGCGGGCGGACGCCGAATCGGGCTCGCCGGTGTCGACGATCCTCACTTCGACCTAGACGACTACGACCTCATCGCCGGACCCGCCGACGACAACGTCGACGTCAGTATCGGCATGACACACTCCCCCGAACCACGTGTGCTGGACCAGATGGCCGCCGACGGTTACCAACTTCTCGTCGCAGGCCACACCCACGGCGGCCAGGTGTGCGTCCCCGGGTACGGCGCATTGGTCACCAACTGCGGTATCGACCGTCGACGGGTGAAGGGACTCCACCGTTACGGCGCCTCGTGGCTGCACGTTTCAGCAGGGTTGGGCACGAGCCCGTACGCACCGATCCGGTTCGCCTGCCCGCCCGAGGCCAGTGTCCTGACCTTGACCGCGTCGTCCTGACACGCACACCCGATACCCCCGCGCGCACCGCTGGGACGATTGGTTACCATTGCTCAGCACCATTCCGGTGTGAACGGGCTGTGGCTCGGTGGTGAGCTTGCGAACCACTGGAAGCATGGCGTAGCGCGCTTTTGCGCGCTGCCAAGCTGCTGCAGAACCAACCGTTGTTCAACTTAATAAGAACGGGCTGTGGCGCAGTGGTGAGTTTACGAACCACTGGAAGCATGGCGTAGCGCGCTTTTGCGCGCTGCCAAGCTGCTGCAGAACCAACCGTTGTTCAACTTAATAAGAACGGGCTGTGGCGCAGCTTGGTAGCGCGCTTCGTTCGGGACGAAGAGGTCGCAGGTTCAAATCCTGTCAGCCCGACCATGTGTTGTTTATCGGTCGCCGTGCACCACAAGCGGCGACCCTCCCCCGGTCTCCCCACCCGCACGCCGGACCACCACACCACCAAGAGGCCGCAGGTTCCCACAAGGCCGCGAAGCGGCCCCAAAAACATGGCCTGTCAGCCCGACCAGGGTCGAGGCTGATTTCTGGTACCGGTAACCGGCTTTTCGGGGAGCCTAAGGGGGCGCCGGAGTCTGCCGTGGGCGGCTGAACGGTCTTTCAACGGTCTGTGCACCGCCCGTGGTCACCGGAAGCAACTCATGGTGACCCGCCGCCTCCGGGTCAGCAACCGTATGGTCCGGTTCCTGCCGCCGTCGCTCGTTGTGTCCGGTGGTGACAGTTCACTGTTTCGAGGCGTGTCGTGTCGTCGTGTGCCGCCGACCGGGGGAACGTGAACGCGCCCCTTCGGACGTATCCGAAGGGGCGCGTGGTCGGAGGTTAGGAGCTGAGGAGGGTTTGCCAGGTCTGGGCGCCTACCACGCCGTCGACCGCGATCTTCTTGGCCGACTGGAACGAGGTCACGGCCGATTTCGTGGCCGGGCCGAATTCGCCGTCGACCACCAGGTTCGAGCCCTGCGCGTTGAGTTGCGCCTGGAGTGCCTTGACCGCGGACCCGGAGTCGCCCTGTTTCAGGGTGACGATGAGCGCGGACCATGTTTGCGCACCGATGACGCCGTCGACGGTCAGTCCCTTGGAGGACTGGAACGCCTGGACGGCGGCCTTCGTGGCGGGCCCGAAGTCACCGTCGGCGGTCGCCGCGTGGCCCTTGGCGGTGAGCAGGTGCTGGGCTGCGACGACGTCGGCGCCCTTGCTTCCCTGTTTCAGGACCGGCCAGGTCGGGCTGGGCGCCGGGTTGCCCGATGCTTCGGCGATCAGGGCGCGTGCCTTGGATTCGGCCTGGTCGTATCGTTCCGGGTAGGCCGAGCGCTGCACGCTTTGCGCCAGCTGTCCGGCGGTGTAGCCGGGGTTGCGCTGGTCGTTGGGGATGGCCTGGTCGAGGAATTTGTTGGTGGCGTGCGGGACGTCCATGCACAGCGAGGCGGGGTTGCACCATCCTTGGCTGGGGCGTTGCTGGAACACGCCGAGCGAGTCCCTGTCGCCACAGTTGAGGTTGTGCATGTGTGACTCGACCCAGCCGGCTTCGAACATGGCCAGCATGACCTTGTCGTTGACGCCTCGGTTGACACCGATGTTGTACAGCTGTTGGATGACCGCGGGGTCGTGGTTGGGCGGTACCGCGCACATGGGATCGACTTCGGCGTTGGCGCCGATGTCGGCGGTTACCGTTGCTTCGGTCGAGGTGGTGTTGTCGGCCGTGGCGGCCGGTGCGCTGAGTCCTATGGCGACGGCAGCGGTCGCCGCCACGGTGAGTACGCGCAGTAGCAGCTTTCTGCCGCTTCGGAATGACATCGTGAAGTCCTCCAGGGGGATGCCGGTATCGGGCCTTGACCCGCTGTTGCCCTGTTGTGTTTCGTTGTGACGTGTGTCCGGGCATGTCACGTGCAGCAAATTATCAGATTTCGATATCTCTAAGGCTTGTCGAGAGCGGGCGTCTTGTACCACACGGCCAAGCGGAGGTGCCCAACCGTGCCGAAGCGGACATATACGTCGTTGCATTATGGCCGCGTTATGGACAGCCGATCCCGATGGGATCGGCCGCGTAGCCGTGCGGCGGCGTCCCATGACCGCCATACGATGCCTTCGCACCGAGCCGGTGTGATGGGTTGAAAACTATTCGCAGTGTCCTGATGGACGCACCGGGCATTGCAACTCGACCGTGCAGTCCCCGTTTTGGTCCGGCGGCTCGAGAAAGATCTGCCGGTGCAGCCCGTCCGACACCAGTCCCCGATTCTCCAGCGCGGTGTCGATGGTGAACCAGGCGTCGGCGATCTCGGTCGCCGGGCCGCGATGGACGACCCGGGCCCCGGAGGGAACGGTCGGCAGGTCGACCAGCTCGACGCCGTCCACGTCGGGCACGATGTCGGGTGCTTCAACGGCGGCGGCCACCTCGATTCCGGCGCCACCGGGCCGTCCGTAAAAAGTCCGAATCCCGGCGCCCTCCACTGCCGTCCCGGCCGCGGCGAGCCGGTCGCGCAGGGCCTCGAAAAGCGGCCCGGTCACTCGACTTATCTCGGTGGTGTCGTTGACTTCGGTACGAACCTGGAGAAGTCGAAGCGCGGGAAGCGGTGTGAGGCGAAGCATGCGATTCGTCATGGTCAGCCCTCGTTCAATGGATCGGAGTCTTCTTCCCACCTCGTCGAGCCGTCGGAGGTCGGCTCGGATCCGATCGTCGAGTTCGGCATGTCGCCGTCTCAACATGCCGTGAAGCTGCTCCACCGTGACGTTTTCGTCGAGGATGGCGCGGCACTCCGCGAGGGTGAACCCGAGTTCCTTCAAAGCGACCAGACTGTCGACCCGCCCGACCTGCGAAGCCGAATACCACCGGTATCCCGTGGCCGGATCGACACGGTGCGGTTTTACGAGCCCAAGCTCGTCGTAGTGGCGCAGCATGCGGACAGACACACGGGTCCGCCGGGCGAGTTCTCCGATGCTCAACATGGTTCCTCCACCCCACTCCATGACACGGTGAGAGGGTCAAGCCCGCCCGGCGTCACGGTAGCGCTTCCACCCCGGTCGTCACCGCACGCCGACCAAATTCCCGTGGACCCGTGGCGGGCGGGCCCCTCGTCCCGCCCGCCACACGTCCTTACTCGTTATTCGGTCACGATCTCGACCGACGTCAGTCCTCGTCCTCGAAGAAGGCCTCTCCGACCTCGTCGATGACCTCACCCAACACCATGCCGCCGACCACGCCACCCGCCACGCCGGCGATCATGCCCCCGATGCCCGAGCCGCCTCCGTGGTCGTGTTCGTGGCCGTACTCGTGGCCGGGGTGACCGACACGTGCGGCGACGCCCTCCAGCCATGAACCGATGTGGTCGGCCCAGGGAAATCCCTCGGCTTCACCGTGCGGAACATGCCAGCGCCCGAATTCGTCCCCACCCTCGCTGAAGCGATCGCCGTTGCGGTCGGCTTCCAGTACGACGTGCAGCTCGTGAGGCGTACTGATGAACGTCAGTTCGATCTCGTTGATCCGCCCCATGTAGCGCCCCGGCGGGTGGTATTCGATTTCCTGGAACGCCGGCAACCGCTGCGGGACCCCGGCGATACGTCCGGTCTCCACATCAGAGCTCTTGATACTGCAATCCAGTGCCGCCAACGCGTCGAGGACCATCTCCTGGCTACTCAGCGGGTGAATGCGAACGGCGTCCAGGTCGGTCTTGTCGACCGCCTTGGCCACCGCCAGTTCGGTGTGCACTCCCGCGGCCATTCCGTGAAGCTGCTGTCCGTACACGACGGTGATCGGGGATTCCCACGGAACCGCCAACTCGAACGGAATGCGGTACTCCTGCCCCGCCGGCAACGTGAACGCACCGGAAACGGTCGCGCGCGTCAGTTCGATCGCGCCGTCGGGACCGTCGTCGCCGAGTTCGCCACGGGTGACCAGACTCAACGCGACATATTCGATGTCGACGTCGACGTCACCGCCGACGATGTTCACCTCGCCCTGTAGTGTCCGGCCCGGTTGAGTGTCCGGGCTCGACAACACGGTGTCGACGCTCGGGCCGCCCACGCCCAGTGCGGCCAGCATCTTTTTGAACATTCGCGCAACTCTCCCTGTCAGAAGGATGGCCATATTCCCCGGACGGCGCCCATTCCTGCCGTTCGGGACGGCGTGACGTTAACAGCAGCGTCGGCAGAGCTTTGTCGGCAACCCAACACTTGCCACTGTCGTCTATGGCCATTGTTGTTTCGGCCCGTCGAGGAGCCGCCGGCAGCCGCCGACGCGAGGGGTCCGCCTGTCGACCGCGAAGGCATTTGGCCTGGGCCGCAACTCTTCCCGGCCCATCGGGATACGCGAGCCCGTGCGCCCGGGACATCGGGAGCACCACAATCGAACCTGGAACCGCCCATCACCGCTTCGGTCCGCCGAACGGTATCCACTTCGGTTCTCTGCTACAGGGAACCCTTGACATATGCCGAAAGGAGGCAAACCATGTCGAAGATTCTTGACCTTCAGAAGCTCGACGCCGGCGTCGGCGAACTCGAGCCCGCCATCAGCATCAGCTCCTGTGACTCACACAGCTGCTAATCGGCACCCAGAGTCGTCCTTTCTAGACGGCGATCCGCCCCGAACACGTTCGGGGCGGATCATGCCGCCGTCGGCGGACGTCTCCTCTTCTCGGCTCGGCACGTCGATGTGGTGAGGCGGTTCCCACCTGGCCATGTCACTGTGAAGGAATCCGCCGTGTACTCCTGGGAAACGCTGTACATCTACTGCCAACAGGGCTCACGGTGGTTTGAGCCCTTGACCCGCTATACACCGACGCCCGAACACCTGTCGGTGTTTCGTGAACTCGCCCCGGCCGAATGGACCCTCCGCCGACGGGGCCTGTGGTATATCGCCGACGCCCCAGGCGCCACGATGCCGCCGCAGGGTTGGAAGATCCATGTCAGCGCCCGTACCGCCGACAGCACCGACGTACTGCGGCTGGTGATTCCCCGGCTCATCGACGCCGGCATCGGATTCAAGTTCCTCCTCGATCCACGGTCCGTGGCGTTGACCAGTGGGAAGCTGTGGCCGCGAGCGTCCAGCGGCAAGTTCATCACCGTGTACCCGCGCAACGACGACTCGTTCGTCGCCACCGCCAAAGAGCTGACCGAACTGTTGTCCGACTACAGCGGACCGTATATTTTGTCCGACCGTCGGGTGACCGGCTCTCAGACCGTCTACTACCGCTACGGCGGTTTCACCGGTATCCGTCGTGTCCGCGCCGACGGCGCCGCCGATCTGATGATCACCGACCCGGACGGCGCACTCGTACCCGACATGCGTCAGCCGTTCTGGTCGCCACCGTCCTGGTTGACGGTGGATCCGTTCGGACGTCCCGTCGTCGAGCAGGACTCCGACGACGACGGTGACGGCACCCTCGACGGGCGGTACGTCATCACCGACGCCTTGCAGTTCTCCAATAGGGGCGGTGTCTACCGGGCGATCGACCGCGGGACCGGTGGAGAGGCCGTCTTGAAGGAGGCGCGACCGCACATCGGACTGGGCGAGGTCAAGTACCAACAGGATTACATCGAGGTGCTCACAAAGGAGCATCGCCTGTTGAGCGAATTGGCCGATTCACCGCATTACGTCAATCCTCTGGGGCTGTTCGAGGAGTGGGAACACACCTTCCTCGCGGAGGAGCTTGTGGACGGTCCGCAACTGAGCCAGATATCGATCGAACAGAACCCGGTGTACACACTCGAGTTGACGGCTCACAGCATGTCGGCCTATCACGACCGGATGCGCGGCTACTTCGTTCAACTGGCTCAGGCCATCGGCGACGCTCATGATCGCGGCATCGTCCTGGGAGACCTCTCCTGGACGAACGTGTTGGTGGACAAACAAACCGACCGATTGACCGTCATCGACCTGGAGGCGGCCCGCGACCCCCGGGTCGACCCGCCGATGCGGATGCACACCAAGGGCATCTCCAGCCCGCGCTACATCCGCACCGGTGACGCCGTCGCCCGTGACGACCTGTACTCGCTGGGCGCGATGTTGTTCGGCTCGATCATGCTGGCCAACACGTTCCTCGGTTACCGTCCCGATGCACTACCGCGTTTCCTGGACTCGTTCCGGATCGACCTGGGCCTGCCCGAGGACATGGTCACGTTGGTGCGGGAGTTGACCGACGACCCCGACGGGGGCGCGCCGACCGCAGCCGAGGCGGCTCAGCGGTTCGCGGCTCTGCCGATCACCGACCGCGACGCGTGGCCCGACCCGATCCCACTGGCGCGTCCGGCGTCCGAGGTCGTGGTCGGTAAACGGCTCGACACGGTACGGGCCACGGCGGTCGAGGTCCGCGACGGTATCGCGCGGTATCTGCGCTCCACCGCCACGCCCGATCGTGAAGACCGGTTGTTCCCCGGCGACGTGGCCACCTTCGAAACGAACCCGCACCATGTCGCCTACGGCGCCGCGGGTGTACTGCACGCCATGAAGCACCTGCCGGGCGACATACCGGAGCGGCTTCCCACCTGGCTGTTGCATTCCACCATCACCTCCAAGACCCACCCGGCGGGCCTCTACGTCGGCCAGGCCGGTATCGCGTGGGTGCTCGACGAGCTCGGCCACACCGGTTACGCGGCGAAACTGGCGCGGCAGGCGGCCACTCATCCCGGTCGCGACCACAGTCACGGAATTTTGCGTGGTTCCGCCGGGGTGGGGCTCGGGTCTTTGCGTCTGTGGCGTTCCACCGGCGACGAGACGCACCTACGCGACGCAATCGATATCGGACGGTCTCTGGCGAAGTCGGCGGTCGTCGACGAACGCGGAGCACACTGGACCGAAACCGACCCCGTGGGCGTGTCGCACGTTCCGCTCGGTTACGGCAACGGGCCCGCCGGGATCGCGCTGTTCCTTCTATATCTCCACCTGGCCACCGGCGACGACGAGCACCTGAGGCTCGGTCGTGCGGCACTCGACTTCGAGTTGCGTCACGCGGTCGAGTTCTCCGATGCGATGACCACCTTCCGGGCCGAACTCGACCCCGAACGTTCCCCGAAGTTGCGCGCCTACTTCGACGAGGGCACCGCGGGCGTTCTGACCACACTGGTCCGGTACGTCGCCGTCACCGACGCGCCCGACCTACGGGCCTGGGTCGACCGTCTCCTTCCCGACGTCAGCCGCAAGTATGCGGTCATGCCTCAGCTGTTCCACGGCCTCGCCGGGCTCGGTAACGCCCTGCTCGACGTCGCCGAACTACTCGACCGTCCCGACGCCCTCGCCGAGGCGTGGCGTACCGCCGAGGGTGTCCTGCTGTACCGGATAGACACGTCCGAAGGAGTCGCCTTCCCCGGTGAACAGTCGCTGCGGGAGTCGGCGGACCTGGCCTCGGGTGCCGCGGGTGTGGGGCTTTTCCTTGACCGTCTCATCCGACTGGATGCCGGTGGCCGACCCGGGAACGCGAACTTCGTCCTGGACGAACTGTTGCCCGACCGGGAAACCGTTGGGACTCGACAATGACGACCGAGCAGACGGTCGACGTCGCCGGAGACGAACCGTCGGGTGAGCCCCGTCGCCGTTCCCGGTTCGCGGCGCTGTCCGCGAACCGGGACTTCCGGATGCTGTGGATCGGCCAGGCGGGCTCGGAGTTCGGCGGCTCGTTGACGACGTTGACCGTGCCGCTGTTGGCGGTGTGGCTCACCGGTTCCTCGGTCGCCGCCGGAGTTCTGGGGTCGATCGGTTTCGTCGCCATCTGGTTGGCGCAGTTGCCCGCGGGGTACTTCGCCGACCTCGTCGACCGTCGAACGGTCATGCTGTGGTGTGACGCACTCCGCCTTGGCCTCATGGCCGCGTTCGCCATGTTGGTGTTGTTCGACGCCGCAGCGCTGTGGCACCTGCTTGTTCTGTCCGTTGTGGGTAGTGCGCTCGGCGTGGTTTTTCGGGCCGCTCAGACCCAGGCGATCCGCATAATCGTGACCCGTGACCAGCTGCCGGAGGCCGTGAGCATCACGCAGGCTCGCGGCTTCGCGATCTCAATGGCCGGGCCGCCCGTCGGTGGTGTCCTGTATGCGCTGGGACGCTCCATCCCGTTCTTCACCAACGCGGTCTCGTATGCCGTTTCGATGTTCTTCGTGTGGCGGCTGCGCACCCCGTTGCAGCCGGAACAGCGCCCGGAGGCCCGTCGCCTTCTGCCCGACCTCGGTCGCGGCTGGACGGAGTTGGCGCGCAACGCGTTCTTGAGAAGCAAGACCGTCTACTCGGCGGTCACCAACCTCGCGGTCTCGGCCCTGGTGTACACGGTGATCATCAGCCACGCCGAGGACAGCATCGTGCTCGGTGTCGCGTTGAGCGCCGCGGCAGGTTCCGGACTGCTCGGTGCCCTGGCGTCGCCGTTCCTCATGCGACGGCTGCCGTTGCGGACGTTGCTCGTGGGGGTGGCGCTGCTGCGCGGGGCCGCGTTGGCCGCCGCCACCTGGACCGGCGAACCGCTCCTGTTCGCCGCGACACTCACGTTGGTCATGTTCGCCGGTCCGGTGGTCAACGCCGCCTTGTCGACGGCGACCGTGCTCTACGTCGATGCGGAGGTGCTGGGTCGGGCGTCCAGCTCCTCCGCTTTCATCAGTAGCGTCCTGCAGCCGGTGGCACCGCTGTTGGCGGGTGTCCTGTTGAGCGTATGGTCACCGGCTCTTGTGCAGTGGACATTGACCGGGGGGTTCGTGTTTGTGGCGCTATGCGCGCTGGTCCTTCCGGGGCTGAACCTCCGGTTGAACGAGAAACCTGTGTGACGTCGGCGGTCAGCCCCGACAGCCGCGCGAGGTCCACGGCTTCGCTGCGTCGCGACACTCGCAGTTTCATCAGGATGTTCGACATGTGGTTGCGCACGGTTTTGGTCACCACCTTCAACCGGCGGGCGACATCGGCGTTACCGAAACCGGCCGCGGCCAGGGCGAGGACCTCGTGTTCGCGTTCGGTCAGGGCCGGAAACACCGACCGCCGGTGCGCGGCGATTCCGGCACGAACGGCGGTGAACACTCCGTCGCCGAACACGGTCGATCCGCAGGCCAACGAGCGGATGGCCGCGAGGATCTCCGAGGGGGCCGACGTCTTCGTCAGGCAACCGAACGGGACCGACACGTCGGGCAGGACCGTGGGCACCGTTCCCTTGTCCACCATGAGGAGCAGTCGGGCGTCGGGCGCGCGTTCGATGATCGCCATGACAACGTCGTCGGCGCCGGATCCGACCTCCACGACGACGACGTCGGGGCGGTGTTCGTCGATCTGTCGGAGGACATCGTCGACGGTGTGCCCCGCTGCGGCCGTCACGAGGTCGACGGCGGATGTCAACAACCATTCGAAACCGGCGTTGAAGATGGCGTGACCGTTGAGGACAATTCGATGCTTCTTCTGCGGGCTCGCGTCGATCGTCATATTCGGCTCTTTCCCGTGGGGCGGACGGTGAACGGCACTCACTTTCGCGCCATCCATCCTCGTGTCACTCTCGATTCGTCCTCGTTGCGGTCGGCCGATCACACAATTCCGGACTGACCTGCAAATCGATTTGGCGCAGGCCCCCAACGATCATCCACTACAGACCCCCGCCGAGGCCCGTCGCGGTCGTGAGACTCAATAGGCTCGCCACTCCTGTTGCGAGTACTCGAGAATGCGCGGATCCATCAATGTAGACGGAGGAACGTCCCGCTGTCGCTGATCGGGAGCAAACACCTGCGCGGCCGCCAACGTCTCCTCATCCAGGGAACGCAACGGCACCGGCGGGTCCAAAGCCGGAGTAGGTGCACCGGCCTTCCCCACCAGCATGAAACCCCAGTCACCGAAACTGGGCACCAACACGTGATACGGCGTCGGATGGAGCCCGGCCGCCTCCAGCGTCGCCCGGATACACCAGAACGACATCGGTGCGAAATACGGGGACCCGGACTGAACCGTCATAAGGCCGTCCTCGGCCAAAACCCTGCCCGCCAGGCCGTAAAACTCGGTCGAGTACAGCTTCGCCGTCGCGGTCTCATCGGGGTCGGGCATGTCGATCACGACGGCGTCGTACACCCGGGTCTGGTCACGGAGCCACGCGAAGGCATCGGCATTCACCACCGTGACCCGGGGATCGTCAAGCGCCGACTCGTTCAGCTCCACCAGTTTCGGATGATCGGCGGCCAGGTCGGTCATGGCCGGATCGAGCTCCACCAACGTCACCGACTCGACGTCCGGGTACCGCAGCACCTCGCGAAGCCCGAGACCGTCGCCGCCGCCCAGAATCAAGACGTCGGCACGGTCCTTCGCGAGCGCCGGATGTACCAGCGCCTCGTGATACCGGAACTCGTCCCCGGCCGAGAACTGCAGGTCGCCGTTGAGGTACAGCTCGACGTTGGTCTTACCGTCCCAGGAGACAGACTCGGTCAAGACGATGCTCTGATACTTCGTCTGTTCGCTGTGGATGATCGGGTGAGCGTACAGAGCCTGCTGCGCCGCCGCCTCGAAGCGGTGGGAGTATCCGTACGCCGCCACCAGCGACACGCACACGGCGACGGCCACCGCCGACAGGCCCCACCGGCTTTTCCGGCCGAGGTCCTTACGGAACACGGTAAAGATCAACACCAGACCGGCGACCGCGTTGACCGCGCCGACGATCAGGGCACCCCGAATCTGCCCGAACAACGGCAGCAACAGAAACGGGAAGGCCAATCCACCCAGCAGGGCGCCCACGTAGTCGGCTGCGAACAGGTCGGCAACCGCCGATCCGGCCGCCTGCTTACGGATACGTTGTAGCAGCACCATGAGGAGCGGGATTTCGGCGCCGATGAGTCCGCCCAGCAGGAGCGCCAGCAGGATCATGGCGAAGGTGTAGACGTGCAGCCAGGCGAAGGCCGCGTAGAGCGCCAGGACCGAGAGCCCACCTATGAACGCCAGGGCGAGCTCGATGAGCGCGAAGTTGCGCGCCGCCTTGGCCTGGAGGGGTTTGGCGGCCAGCGCGCCCATGCCCATGGCGAAGACCATGACGCCCAGCACGATCGATGCCTGAGCGGCGGTGTCGCCGATCAGGTAACTGCCGAGCGCGACCAGGGCCAGTTCGTAGACGAGCCCGCAGGCAGCGCAGACAAAAACGGTGGCCAGCAGACCGAAACGGGCCAGTCTCCGCCTGCCGGCCACCACCGTCGATACGGACACTTAGGACAGCCCGGCGACGACGACCATTGCCACAGCGATGTGCATCGCCGCCGAAACCCACACGGCCGGGTGATCCTCCTGGTTCATGAGGATGTCCCCGAGTCTGCCCGGTACAAGCAGATCCAGCAGCAGGAACGACACCGCCATGACAACGAGTCCGACGACGCCGTAAATGAAACTGGTCAACAGAGCCTGACCGAGGTCTCCCTCGGACGTCCAGATCGCCGCGGCAACAATCGCACCCACCGCCAGCAGGTTGCTCGCCAGCAGGATCGCGGCGTTGCGATTACGTTCCGTCCAGATCTGCCGACGAAGGTTCCCCGGAGTGACGATGTCGACCATGACGAAACCCAGCGCCATAAGGACAACGCCGACTCCACAGTAGGCCAGAACGATCAGGGGCGCGGTGAGCAGGGTGGGGACGTCAAGGGACGTCGCCAAGTCAAGATTCATCGGTTTGATGCTTTCCGTTTGTATGGGTTATTTGCCGAAGCCACCGAAGCCACTGCCTCCTGGCCGGCTGGAACTCCAGCCGAAAACACCGATGTAAGTCGAGTGCTTGGCGTAACCACGGTCGTAATCGTCGACCTCGATCTGAGCGCCGACACCAGAGTTTTTGATCGCGATGATGTCGTCGGAGTACTGCAGGAATATGGTGCCGTTGCTGGCCGTTCGCCGGTCGATAGGAGAAACGTCCGAACTGATGGCCGACGCAACGCGGGTCGCGCTGGAGCCGGAGTTGCACACCACGCTTTTCACCGAGGTCGGATCGAGATTGCATCGGTATGTGGAACCGATGAAGGGGCGTGGACTGGATGAGGTAGCCGAAATGGCGATGACGGCAACGAGGAGCCCCACCCCGGCCAGCACCGCGAATACAATCCAGCCCTGCTTCCGGTTTGAGTTGGCATTCATATGATCTTCCTTGCGGGGCGTTGGGCGGATGAAGGGTAGACGACAGACGTGGTTGTGGCAACCCAGGCCCCGGCTTGCGGGTAAGCGTGGACGGTCCACCACCGTGGGATCCTCTGCTCGGCGGCAAGAACCGTCACCGCGTTCGGCTCACCCGGAAACCGACCCAGCAACATGCGCGGATTCTCCGCGGCCTCGGAAACCACTGCAGTCACCCGTGAGGAGAACGCCGCGCCGTCGAGGTAATCGACCCGGTAACCGAACCGTACAACCACGTGTCCAATCCGTTCGATGTTTTCCTCGGGGGGCGGTCGCCCGCCGCCGTCACGCAAGCACGCCAACGTTTCTACGTATTCACCTTCGTCAGTGGTCAATACGGCCTGATGACTGGCGCCGAGCAGCCGCAACGACACCGTCGAGCCGGGCTGCCAACCTTCGACGTCGAGTTGTCCGAGCACGGGAACATCGCAGGCTCCCGTCGCGAACCTGAGGTCCCCCACCGCGGAGTCGCTGTAACCGACGTCGAGGCCGACGATCATGGTGTTTGGGGGTAGATGACGATTTCATGATGCTGGATGACCAACCCCACGGCCGCCTCGTGCTTACCGGTGCCCCCGAAGTCCTCGAACGACAGTCGTGAGTCGTCGGACGCACGGTAATCGTGGTACTGGACGGATCCACGCGGGTCCAGCCCGGTCGTGGCCTCGCTCGTGTAGTTGGCGCGCCCGGTTTCCTCCAGCCGATATGATTTGCCGTCGTATTCGATCTGGCCCGGGCCGGGCATCGGTGCACCCTTGACCTCCGTCCACAGGACGAGTTCAAGGTCCGGGTCCTCCTCGACCGACAACCACCGTTTGATGCCGGTACCGGTGTCGATCAGGTGCTCACTCCAGCGGTATCCACCCTCCGAGAGGCGAAGGGAACCACGCACGGTCAGAGTCTCGCCGTGGGTGTCGAAAATGTCCCCCGCCTTGAGCGCCCGCGGATCGCCACGCAACGCGCTCGTATCCGAGTCGGCGAAAGGGTCGGTCGGTGTGTACCCGCCACGTTGCTCCTTCTCCTTTCGCTTCCGGTAGTACCGATAGGCCACCACAGCGATCACGGCGACCAGCCCAAGGCACAAAAGCGTCAGTAGGAATTCGAGCATGGGGAAACCTCACAGCAAATCGAAAGTCCGCTCGAGGATAACCGGGCCCCGCACCTTAATCGCATGCCGCGGGGGGCACCGCACCACCCATGACGTCCGGATATGACACACCGTAAGGACTTAACCTGCGACGACGGTCGAATCTTGATCTGCGCCAACGCTTCTGGCACGATGGGCCGCGCCCCGAAATCAACTAGCCGGTAACATTTCCCAGTCGACCGAGCGCATCACCCCAGGAGCCTCGCCTTGAAGGCACGCGCAAGAACCCTAGCCAGGGCATCGGCAACGGCCTTGGTGGCCATCATGACGGCGGGTGGACTGGCATCCTGCTCCAGTCAGGACACCCTCGACGTCTGCACATCCCTTCCCTATGAACCGTTCGAATACAAGGACTCATGGCAGGACAACAAGGTCGTCGGTTTCGACATCGATCTCATGGCCATGGTCGCCGAGAACCTATCTCTTGAAGTCAACATCATCGACATGCCCTTCGGGCCCATCACCAGTGGAGAGGCATTGAAGTCCGGCGAGTGCGACGTCGCGGCGGCAGCCCTGACGATCACACCCGAGCGTTCCAAGGTCATGGACTTCTCACAGCCGTACTACGACGCAGACCAGGCGTTGGCAGCCGTCCCCGGCAACGGGGTCTCCAGCATCGCCGATCTCGACGGCAAACTCCTCGGCATACAAACCGAAACCACCGGTGAGGACTACGCCAAGGACAAGCAGGGCGAGTTCGGGTACGAGATCAGAGTCTACGACGACCTGGGAGCTCTCCAGGAAGCCCTTCTGTTCGGCGAAATCGACGGCGCCATCGGCGACGTCCCCCTGTGGAACGCCGAACAAAGCCGAAACCCGGATCGGCTGGGTGTCTACGAACGATTCGATACCGGAGAGCAGTACGGGTTCGCCGTGGCCAAAGGCAACTCGGATCTGCTCGAGACCGTCAACGCCGTGTTGACCGATGCCAAGGACAACGGCACCTTCGCCAGGGTCTACGAGACCTGGATCAACGAAGAGTGGCCTGGCGGCCGCGACAACTGAAACCTGCTTGATCTGTGGCCGCCGCGTGGATCAATCGCGGCGGCCACGTATGAGCCGGCGGGGCCTGACTCATCCTTGGCAGGATTTAACCAGTTTGCCTTGCGGGTGCGACATTTTCCACATCCGAGCACCGGCTGTTCGCAACGTCACCTTCCGATCACACTCAGAGTGTCACTCGCATGGGCCACCGAGCTGGGAATCAACCCGAAAACCACGCTGCGGCACCGCTCGGGAGCGCCCCGTCGATCAGGTCGGCGGAACTCAGCAGAACATCACCGTCGACGGGGACCGGCTGCGATCCGAAGTTCACGACGCAACGAAAACATCCGTTATGGAACGACAAAGTGTCCGCCTCGGACGGCAACCATGCGACCTTCGTCGGGACGTCTCGGCGCCTCAGCGCCAATGCCGACCGGTAAAGCTCCAACGTGGACCCCTCGACCCCGTCCTGAGCCTCCACGCTCTTCTCGCCCCAATCGGACGGTTGTGGAAGCCAGCCGGCTGCCTCGCCGAACCCAAACGACGGACCACTTCGCTTCCACGGCAACGGAACCCGGCAGCCATCCCGCCCCTTCTCCGTGAAACCGCTGCGGTGCCAGGTCGGGTCCTCCCTCAAGTGATCGGGAAGATCCAGAACCTCCGGCAGGCCCAATTCCTCACCTTGATACAGATAGACCGAACCGGGAAGCGCCAACATCGTCAGCACCGCCGCCCGCGCTCGGTCCAGCCCCTTTTTACCGTCGCCGTACCGCGTCACGTAACGCGGCCGGTCGTGGTTGGACAGTACCCAGGTCGGCGGGGCGTCCACCGACGTCACCGTGGTCAGCTCCGCGTCGATCACGGACCGGTACGACTCGGCGTCGAAATCGGCCACCAACAGGTCGAAGTTGAACGCCTGATGCAGCTCGTCACCACGGACGTAGTTGGCGCGCCGCTGCGGAGACTCGACCCACGCCTCGGCCACGGCCATCCGGTCGCCCGGGTACGAGTCGAGGATTTGTCGCCAACTCCGATAGATCTCGTGCACACCGTCCACGTCGAAGAACGGCGACCGCGTCGTTCCCAACATCTCGATGTCCAGCCCTTCACCGACATCGGGAAGCCCCGGCTCCTTGACGAGGCCGTGCGCCACATCGACGCGGAAACCGTCGACGCCGCGGTCCAGCCAGAACCTCAGTATGTCGGCGAACTCCTCGTGAACCTTCGGGTTGTCCCAGTTGAAGTCGGGCTGTGTGGAGTCGAAAAGGTGCAGATACCACTGGCCGTCGGGTGCCTGGGTCCACGCACGACCACCGAAAACGGACCGCCAGTCGTTGGGCGGCTCGGTGGTAACACCGTCTTCGTCGACCGCGACACCGTCTCTGAAGTGGTAGAGCGCACGCTCCGGTGAACCCGGTTCTGCGGCGAGTGCCGCCTGAAACCAGGGGTGCTCACTCGACGAATGGTTGGGAACGATGTCGACGACGACCTTCAAGTCGGCGGCGTGGGCTGCGGTGACAAGCTCGTCGAAATCGGACAGATCACCGAAACGCGGGTCGACATCACGGAAGTCGGCCACGTCGTAGCCTGCATCGTTTTGGGGCGAGGTGTAGAACGGGGACAACCAGATGGCGTCGACGCCCAACCGGGACAGGTACGGTATCCGGCTCTTGATCCCGGCGAGGTCACCCATACCGTCACCGTTGCCGTCGGCAAAGCTACGAGGATAGATCTGGTAAATGACGGCGTCGTGCCACCAGTGCCGCATGGTGTTTGCCTTTCGGGTCGGTTTCACAGAAGAGGGCCGGTCACGATGAGAGGGGGCCCGTCGACCCCCGCACCACCAGTTCGGGCCGGAACAGGTATTCGGAGGTGGGCGCCGGTTGACCGGCGATCTCGTCCAGGAGCGCTCGGACCGCGGCGGTTGCCATGGCTCGTACCGGTTGCCGTAGCGTGGTCAGCGGCGGATCGGTGTAGGCGATCAGCGGCGAGTCGTCGTAACCCACGATGGACACGTCTTTGGGGACCGACATGCCGCGGGCCCGTGCCTCCTGAACTGCTCCCAGCGCCATCAGGTCTGATCCACACAGGATGGCCGTGGCCCCGGCGTCGAAGAGTCGCGCAGCCGCCGCCGCACCGCCTTCCACGCCGAACAGCGTCAGTTCCACCATCGGATCACCGACGTCGGCCATGGCTCTGGTGTAGCCGGTGAGCTTGCGCTGCACCGGCATGAAACGTTCCGGGCCGGAGATCAGGCCGATACGGTTATGCCCCAACGCGACGAGGTGTTCCACCGCCAACGTCGCGGCGAGGGTGTCGTCGCACGAGAAGCACGGCGCGTTGAGTCCACCGACATAACCGGTGAGGAACACCAACGGCAGCCCCGAATCGACCAGGTCGTGGTAGCGCCGGTGATCCGCGGAGGTGTCGGCGTGCAATCCGGACACGAATACGATGCCGGCCACGTGTCGTTGGCGAAGCATGTCCACGTACTCGTCTTCGGTTACACCGCCCGGGTTCTGAGTGCACAGGACCGGCGTATATCCGGCAGCCGACAGTTCGGTGCTGATGACCTGCGCGAACAGCGGAAAGATCGGGTTTTCCAGCTCGGGGACGACCAGACCGATGAGGCCCGCGCTGTGCTGTCGCAGTTGAGCCGGCCGTTCATAACCGAGCACGTCCAGGGCCGTCAGTACCGCCTGTCTGGTCGAGGCGCCGACACCTGGTCGGTCATTGAGGACTCGAGAGACCGTTGCCTCGCTGACGCCGGCTTGTCCGGCGATGTCTGAGAGTCGGGGACGCATGCAGGGCACTGTAACCCATTCGCAAGATTCGAACAATATGATTGCAGGCCCTTCCAAATTCTGCAAAGTCTTGCTAATGTCCGATAACCGTCGCGCACGCCGTGACCACGGTCACCCACCACTTCGGTGGTGCCGAGCAGATTCCCTCGGGCCACGCCCGGCACCACGCCCGGAGTCCATCGGTGACACGACACGGCCGACCACAACGGCACCCGCCCCCTCGCCGACGACGACGCGGTAACGCGCCACCTACAGCCCGAACCCACATGTTTCATCAACAGGATCTAGGAGAAGCCATGCGCATGAGGTCCGCCGGAATCGCGGTCGGTACCGCCCTCGCCCTGGGGTTGACCGCCTGTGGCGGCGACACCGGCCCCGCCACCACCGACGAATCCATCGACTTCGACGGCACTCTCGTCATCTGGACCGACGAAGAACGCGCCGACAGCCTTCAGGCCGTCGTGGAGGAGTTCGCCACGGCGAACAACATCGAGATCGAGGTGAACGGCATCGCCCAAGACCTCCAGGACGCCTTCGTCACCGCATCCGAACAGGGCGAGGGCCCCGACATCCTGGTCCAGGCTCACGACTGGATCGGCAACCTCGTCCAGAACGGCACCATCGACCCGGTGCCGTTGACCGAGGAACAGCAGTCCGCCATCAACTCCGACGCGCTGCGCGCCGTCACCTACGACGGTCAGATCTACGGCACGCCTTACGCGATGGAAAACCTCGCGCTGATCCGGAACACCGAGCTGGCACCCGACGAACCCGCCACCATAGAGGACATGGTCGCCACCGGCCAAGACCTCAAGGCGGCCGGCGACGTCGAGGACGTTCTATCCATCGAGGTCAGCGCCGACGGCAACCCGTACAACGCCTACCCGTTCTACGCCTCCGGCGGCGGTTATCTCTTCGGCATGGACGAATCCGGCACCTACGACCCCTCCGATCTCGGGCTGGATCAGCCCGAAGCCGTGGAAGCCTTCGAAAAACTCGCATGGCTGGGTGAAGAGGAGGCCATGAAGACGTCGATGGGCGCCGAACAGGCCATCCCCATGTTCGCCGAGGGCAAGACCGCGTTCCTCGTCGCCGGACCGTGGGCGATGAACCAGATCAACACCGCAGGCATCGACTACGAGATCTCCCCGATCCCCGCGTTCGACGGTGGAGAGAAGGCGACGCCGTTTGTGGGCACCCAGACCTTCTTCGTCGCCAGCAAGGGCAAGA
Source organism: Candidatus Stackebrandtia excrementipullorum (assembly GCA_019113825.1). Classification (GTDB taxonomy): domain Bacteria; phylum Actinomycetota; class Actinomycetes; order Mycobacteriales; family Micromonosporaceae; genus Stackebrandtia; species Stackebrandtia excrementipullorum. The sequence continues at coordinate 55,848 of DXGR01000135.1, forward strand.
ACAAGGCTTTCGCCCAGGAGTTCGTCACCGACTTCATCACCGGCACCGACCTCGCGACGAAACTGTACGAATCGGACCCACGGCCACCGGCCAACATCGAGGCCGCCGCAGCGGCGGGTGCCTCCGACCCGAACATGGAGAAGTTCCTCGCCGCCGGCGAAGGCGGATACATCCTGCCGGCCATCCCCGAGATGCAGGCGGTTTGGGAGCCGTTCGGTCGCGCTCAGGCCGCGGTCATCAGCGGGGACGACGTCGAAACCGCCGTCGAAGCCGCAGCCAAGGCGATCAACGACGCGATCAACGGTTGAGATGACCGACTCGGGCACGCGGACCGGCATCTCCGGTCAACTGGTGAAGATCCTCGTGCTGGGAGTAGTCGCCGCCCTCGCCATCTGGGCGGCGACTCCTCTGGTCGGCGCGGAAAACTGGGTCGGGCTCGGTGTGGTCGTCGTCGTGACCGCGCTGATCTTCTACGTCTACCTGTCGCCTCGACGGCTTCCCGCCAAATATCTGCTGCCGGGAACACTGCTTTTGATCGCGTTCCAGCTCATACCGGTCTTCTACACCGCCTCCACGTCGATCACGAACTACGGAGACGGACACCGGGGCGACAAGGACGACGCGATCGCCATGATCCAGGCTGCCGCCGTCAAGGAGGTCCCCGGCGCGGACCGGTACCTGTTGTCCGCCGCGTGGGAGGGTGAGAACTCCGACGACGGTCGGCTCGTGTTTCTCTTGACCCAACCGCAGGACGAGGCCTACTACGTCGGTGACGAGGAGGGCCTGGCCACGCTGGACCCGTCCACGTTGACCGTCGACGCCGACGGCCGCATCGTGGCGGCCGAAGGCTACACCGTGATGTCGCGCGGGGAGTTCAACGCCAACAGCGACGCCATCACCGCATTCGCCGTGCCCGTCGACGACGGCGGTATCCGCTCCATCGGCTTCGACGCCTACCAGGGCATATCGACCCGCACCTATGACGGGTCCTGCGACTGCATCACCGACACCGAGACCGGCGACGTCTTCGTGGCCGACAACGACAACGGTTACTTCATCGCCGACAACGGCTCACGACTGCGACAAGGCTGGCAGGTCAACGTCGGTTTCGACAACTTCACACGCGTCTTCACCGACCCCGACGTGCGAGGACCGTTCATATCGGTGTTCGTCTGGAACATGATGTTCGCCCTGGGGTCGGTCCTGTTCACGTTCGCACTCGGGTTGACGTGCGCCATGGCGATGAACCACGACCGCATCCGAGGCAAAACGCTCTACCGCATCCTCATGGTCTTGCCGTACGCCATGCCGTCGTTCGCGATGCTGCTCGTCTGGCGGGATATGTTCAACCCCGATTACGGGCTCCTGAATCAACTTCTTGGAATGGAACTCAACTGGTTCGGGGAGACGTGGTCGTCGCGGGCCGCCGTGTTGCTGGTCAACACATGGCTGGGTTACCCGTACATGTTTCTGATCTGTACCGGTGCGTTGCAGGCACTACCGAAGGACACCTTGGAGGCGGCCCGTCTCGACGGTGCGAGCCCGCTTCAATCGTTCCGCTCCATCACGTTGCCGCTGCTGTTGGTCGCGTTGACGCCCCTGCTCATTTCGTCGTTCGCGTTCAACTTCAACAACTTCAACGCCATCCAACTCACGTCGGCGGGCCACCCGTTCTCCGACGCCGCCGGTCAGGTCGGCGACACCGATCTGCTCATCACCTACACGTTCCGTCTCGCATTCGCCGGGAGCGGAGTCGACTACGGCTATGCCGCGGCGGTGAGCATGTTCATCTTCACGATCGTCGCCGTCATCTCCGGCATCAGCTTCGCTCGAACCCGTAAGCAGGAGGAGATCTACCGATGAAAGGCAACTGGTGGACCACCGTGGGGTGGCGACATCTCGTCGCCGTCGTCGCCGTCGTCTTTTCGCTCGTCCCCATCGTCTTCGTCATATCCAGCGCTTTCAATCCGTTGGGGACGCTGTCGTCGACGTCCCTGCTGCCTTCGCACGGCTTCTCGTTGTCGAACCTCGTCAACCTGTTCGAACAAACCAACTTCGGTCGCTGGTATCTGAACACGCTCGTCATCGCAACGGTTGCGGCGACCGTGTCGATTTTCATCTCGGCGCTCGCCGCATACGCGTTCTCCCGGTTTCGGTTCGCGGGCCGCCGGATATCGCTGCTGTCCCTCCTGCTGATACAGATGTTTCCGCAGTTTCTGGCCATCGTCGCCATCTTCCTGATCTTCACGCAGGTCGGCGAATACTGGCCTCAGCTGGGGTTCAACACGTGGTCGGGACTGATCCTGGTCTACCTGGGTGGTGCCCTCGGGGTGAGTACCTGGTTGATGAAGGGCTTCTTCGACACCATCCCCAGAGAACTCGACGAGTCGGCCACCATGGACGGTGCGAGCCACAACCAGATCTTTTTCCGCATCATCCTTCCGCTGGTGACACCGATTCTGGCCATCTGCGGGCTGCTCGCGTTCATCGGCATGGTGAACGAATACATCATCGCGTCGGTCTTTCTGACCGGCTCATCCGACAAGACGCTTGCCGTGGGTCTGGCGGGGATGGTCGCCGCCAACACCCGTGAAGCGCAGTTCGGAATGTTCTGTGCCGGAACCCTGTTGACCGCCGTCCCCACGGTCGGCGTCTTCATGTTCCTCCAGCGCTACATCGTCCACGGTCTCGTCGGAGGCGCGGTGAAAGGCTGACGACGTCGTGAGACACGTTCACCGGTCACGGTAAGCCGGGTCCGGAGCCGATGACGGCTCTTACTCAAGACAAGGGCAAACCCTGACCAAGGTCCGGGGTTCGTGTCCGTCCCACGAACGACGCGAGGGCGATGAAGGCGCCGTAACGTGTGATCGTGTCCACCATTTCGACAGAAAACCTCACGAAGCGATACTCGCGGGTCACCGCGCTCGACTCGCTGACCGTGGAAGTACCCGAGGGGGTGTGCGGTCTCGTCGGCGCCAACGGTGCCGGCAAGTCCACCCTTATCAAGCTTCTACTCGGGCTACTCCCGCCCAGCGCGGGAGGCGCCCACGTCCTCGGGCACGACGTCGCCACAGAAGGAGAGTCGATCCGTCGGCTCATCGGCTACATGCCCGAACACGATTGTCTTCCACCCGACGTATCTGCCGCCGAGTTCGTCGTGCACATGGCCAAGGTCGCGGGGCTTCCCACCGATGCGGCGCGCCGCCGTACCGCCGACACACTGCGCCACGTCGGCATGTTCGAGGAACGGTACCGTCCCATGGGCGGTTACTCCACCGGGATGAAACAGCGCGTCAAACTGGCTCAAGCGCTCGTTCACGACCCGAAACTGGTCTTTCTCGACGAACCCACCAACGGTCTCGACCCGCAGGGTCGAGACGAGATGCTGGATCTGATCCGTCGGGTGTACAAAAAGTTCGGTATTTCCGTCCTCGTGACCTCGCACCTGCTGGGCGAACTCGAACGCACCAGCGACCACGTCGTCGTCATCGACGGCGGCCGACTCATGAAATCGGAGTCCACCAAGGCCCTGACGTCGCAAACCCGCACGCTCATTCTCGAAGTGCTTCACCCCGACGGGGCCGACGGCGCCACCGAGATCGCCTTCGAGGCGTTGCAGAAGACACATCTGTCGCCGCGCCGCGTCGACCAGCTCCTGTACGTGCCGGTCACCGACGAAACAACGTTCGACCTCATTCGGGACACGATCGCGCACACCGGTCTGGGGCTGGTGCGGCTCCAGCGTGAACGGCACCGCATGAGCGAACTGTTCACCGACGCTCACGAAGGGAGCGGTCAACATGTCGCTGTCGACTGACAACTCGGCGATTCACAACATCGGCTATCGCCGTTACGACGGCCCTCGGCTGGGGCGTCGGCATGCGGCCAAGGCCATCTACGGCCAGACCCTTCGCGGAGCGTTCGGGATCGGCCGCGGCATCGGCGGTAAACTTTTCCCGTGGCTGCTGGCCAGTGCGGCGCTGTTCCCGGCATTGGTCATCGTCATCGTTCAAGCCTCGGTCTTCAGCGACCCCGATGTCGATCCAGAAGCACTCGTCGGGCTGAACCACTACACCACGTTCATCGTCGCCGTTCCCATGCTGTTCGTGGCATCTCAAGCACCACAGGCGTTTTCGCGGGACCTGCGCTTTCACACGTTGCCGCTGTACTTCTCACGGCAGGTGAACCACCACGACTACACCAATGCCCGGCTTCTCGGACTGTGGACCGCGGTGTCCATACTCCTGCTGGCTCCGCTGACCATGCTGTACCTGGGCGGGCTCGCGATATCGCTCCCCGTTGGCGAATGGTCCGCCGGCTTCGTGGGAAGTGCCGTGTCGGTCCTCCTGCTGACCGCGATGTTGACGGTCATCGGCGCGCTCATCGCCTCGATCACGCCTCGCCGGGGTCTGGGCGTCGTCGCCGTCATATCGGTACTCCTCGGCAGCTATACCGTCGCCCAGTTTCTTCAGGCGATGGGTCACGCCTTCGGCAACGAACAGACCTCCGCGTGGATGGGTGTTTTCTCTCCGGTCTCGATTTACGACGGTGTGCAGTCGTTCCTGTTCCAGGGTGCACCGTTCAACTTCGAGTCGTTCATGATCGCTCCCACACCGACACCGGCGGCCGGGATCTTTCTCATCCTCGTCGCTCTCGGCATCGTGTTCGGGTGCCGTCAACTGCTGATTCTGCGATACCGGAAAGTTGCCGCCTCATGACCATCGAGATCAACCGGGTGTCCAAATGGTTTGGACATGTCGTGGCCGTCAACGACGTTTCCATGACCATCAAACCCGGTATCACCGGACTGTTGGGGCCCAACGGCGCCGGAAAGACGACGCTCCTCAACATGATCGCCGGGTTCACGGCGCCGTCAGCCGGGGCCGTGATGTTGGACGGCGCCATCACATGGCGCAACGAGCGCATCTACTCGACCATCGGACTGGTACCCGAACAGGAGGCGATGTACGACTTCCTGACCGGCCGCAAATTCGTTCTCGCCAACGCCACACTGCACGGCCTCCCCGACGCCACGGCTGCGGCCGAGGCGGCGATCGCCCAAGTGGACATGGCCGCCGCCGCGGATCGCCCCATAGCGACCTACTCCAAGGGCATGCGGCAGCGCATGAAAATGGCCGCGGCCCTGGTTCACGATCCGAAGGTTCTGCTCCTCGACGAGCCGTTCAACGGCATGGACCCCAGGCAGCGTCTTCACCTGATGGACCTGTTGCGGGCCATGGGTTCGCAAGGAAGAACCGTGGTTTTCAGCTCCCACATCCTCGAAGAGGTCGAGCAACTGGCGACGCACATCGAGGTCATGGTTGCCGGGCGGCACGCCGCATCCGGTGATTACCGGGCCATTCGTCGACTCATGACCGACCGGCCGCACCAGTTCCGTCTGCACAGCGACGACAACCGCAGGCTTGCCGCGGCCCTCGTCGTCGACGGCGGGGTCGTCTCCATCGATATCGACGAGGAGGAGGGCACGCTACACGTGCAGACCGGTGACTTCGGGACGTTCACCGCGAGGTTGCCGAAGATCGCCGTCGACAACGGGATCCGCCTGTACGACGTGACACCTGCGGACGAATCGCTGGAGAGTGTCTTCAGCTATCTGGTGAAGGGATAGGACCATGAACGGCACCATTGCTCGGCTGACCCTGTCCAATCTGATGCGCGGTTGGCGCGGCCCCCTACTGGCTCTGCTTCCCCTGTCGTTTCTGTTCCTGGCGGCCGTCAGTCGATACATGATCGGCGTGAACGATCAGGCGATCAACGGTCTGTTGGACGGCCTGAATCTCGTAACGATCGTCCCGCTCATGGCACTCATCATCGGTACCGGTGCGCTGGCCACCGAGATCGACGACGGTTCGATCATCTACATGCTGACCAAACCGATCAACCGGCACACGATCATCGCGACGAAACTGGGTGTGGCGGTGGCCGTGGGGGTCGGCCTCACCGGGATACCCACTCTCGTGGCGGGTGTTCTTCTCACCGGCACGTTGGGCGACGCGGCGATGGCGTACACGATGGCCGCGGTCGTCAGCACCATCCTCTACAGCGCACTGTTCATCATGCTCAGTGCCGTCTCACGACACGCCGTCGTCATCGGGCTCGTCTACGTCCTGTTGTGGGAGGGCCTGTTCATCGGGCTCGTCGGAGGGGCTCGTGTCCTGAGCATCCAGCACTGGGCCGCATCCATGACCTCACAGGTCTTCGGCGACGTGATGGAGGCCGATGTCAACGGTATCCTGGCCACCGTGTTGGCGGTGACCATGTTCGTCGCCATGACGTGGTTCGCCGGTTCACGGTTGCGTTCCCTCAGCCTCGCGAAGGAGGCCTGAGATCACGTGGTGAAGCCGCCTTCGGTCCTCGTTCGTCACGACCTCAAGAGACGACGGGATCAAGGGCGGCTTCTCGGCGTCGACGCCCGCTCAGGTGCATTCGGAGATCTTGCGGCGCGAACATCACTGTCGCTTTCGGGCGTGAGCCAATAGAGTTAAGTGGTCGCCGCCCCGATTCCGACAATGCCCCCGGCGGCGTGGCCGAACCGGGTCCCGAAACCGCGCATGGAGAACGAATGAAACCCTCGTTCAAGAAGTTGCCTGCGACCTTCGGCGGCATCATGGTCGGCGCTGTCATCGCGATGTCGACGGCGGTCCCCGCGCAGGCACACGCCGCGACGATCGCAGCGGTCACGACCTGCGGTGACGAGAACCGGTCCATCGCATGGAGCGTCACCAACGACGGCGAGCGGACGGCCACTGTCGAACGGGTGGAGAGCACGACCGAAGCCCCCGTCTCCGGTGAACTGAGCGAAGGCGCGCTTCTCGAACAGAACCTTGTCGGGCACCAGACCGTTCCTCACGGTGTCGACGCGTCCCTGACCATCACATTGACGTGGAGCGACGGCGAGCAGTCCACAGTGACCGGCGACGCCGACATCGCCGAGTGCGCGGAGGAGCCGAGTCGGCCGACGCTCGACGTCGCACACACATGTGGCGGACTTTCCGTCACCGTCACCAACCCGGAGGACGGTGACCGCGGCCAGGTGGTTCTTTCACCCAGCGCCGGGAACATCGTCACCGTCGCCTTGTGGCCGGGCGCCTCGGAGACCGTCGAGTTCCCCAAGCCCGGCGGAGTCGACGCGTTCACCGTGGAAATCACGGGTGCGGTCAACGAGACCATCGTGTGGGATCCGCCGGAAGAGTGCCCCGCCGCAACGTTGAACGTGTTCAACGACTGCAACGGCATGACGTTCACGCTTGCCAACCCCACCGAGGGTGAACCGACCGAGGTGTCGTTCACGCCGACGGCGGGACCGGCCAGGACGGTGACGGTCCTGCCCGGCGATGTCGTCGAGGTCGTCTTCCCGGCACAGGGAAACGGCTTCACGGTGACCGTGAGCAACGACGAATACGTCGAACCCTTTCGATGGGCGCGGCCGGACTCGTGCGCGACTCTGCCGGTCACCGGGGCGTCCAGCATCACGTGGGCGGTGACCGGGGGCGCTGCCGTCCTGCTGGGCGTGGGCCTTCTGGCGGTACAGCGCATAAGGCCGAGTGGCCGATGGTGATCGCGCCGTGAACCGTGCCCGACGTCGTATCAGATGACGAGGGTGACCGCGGCCGTCAACACCAACTGCCCCAATGCGACCGGGACGAGGACCGTCCAGCACAGCTTCTGGATCTGGTCCACACGCAACCGCGGGTAGGACACCCGCAGCCAGATGACGACGAACGACACGGCGGCGACCTTGAGGAGCGTCCACAGCCACCCCAGTTCCTCCGACGCGAACGGTCCACGCCAACCGCCCAGGAACAGCACGGTCGTCAACGCCGCTATCACCACGATTCCGGCGTACTCGGCCAGCAGGAACAACGCGAATCGCAGGCCCGAGTATTCGGTCATGTACCCGAAGACGAGTTCGGAGTCGGCGATGGGCGCGTCGAACGGCGGCCGACGGATCTCGGCCAGTCCCGCAATGAAGAACACGACGAGCGCCGGCAGCTGCCACAGCAGCCACCAGGGTTGCCAGGCCTCGACGATGCCGCTCAGCGAGAGTGTCCCGGCGGCCATGGCCACGCTGGCGGCGGCCAGGAGAAACGGAAGTTCGTACCCGAGGAGCTGGGCCGCCGCCCGCATCGCGCCCAACAGTGTGTACTTGTTGGCGCTGGCCCACCCGGCCATGAGGACGGCCAGGATCCCGATACCCACGATGGCCAGGACCATGAAGAGCCCGATGTCGAGGGGTTGCGCCACGAGGTCGCCGGGACCCAGCGGGATCACGAGGATCGCCAACAGGTACGGCAGAAGCGCGATCATCGGTGCCAGCCGGAATACCGGCTTGTCCGCCGCGGCCGGGGTGATGTCCTCTTTTTGCACGAACTTGACACCGTCGGCGACGAGTTGCGCCCAGCCGCGATAGGCACCCGCATACATGGGACCGAGTCTTCCCTGCATGTGAGCCATGACCTTGTGTTCGGTCTGTCCTACCAGGAGCGGCAGGATCAGAAAGGCGGCCAGCACCGCGGCCAAGCGGACGACGAGCTCAAGCCAGACGGGCATGCCGGTAACCGTATTACGTCGGCGGTTGCCGTTTCAAGCGTCGTGGGTTCTCCGGCATCGCCGTGGAGAACGGCCGCACGGTTCAATCGGTGCCGTCGTCCTGGAGCCAACCGTCGGGCACGCCGGGAGGCTGTACCGGACGGCGTTTGCGGGTCCCCTGGTCGCCGCCGGGTTCCTTGGCTCCGGGCCACGGCTTGGCGACGCGTGATGCGAGCACGAAGTCCTTGCGCAGCGGGTTGCCCTCGAATTCGGGGGCGAGCAGGAGCGGTGTGAGTCCCGGGTGTCCGGGGAAGTCGATGCCGAACATCTCGTGTGTCTCGCGTTCGTGCCAGGCCGCGCCCGGATATATGTCCACAATCGAATCAAAGGTCGGCTCGACCGACAGCGACCGCACCAGCATGCCCCGCTTGGCCTCCAGGGACCACACGTGCACGACCAGCCGCATACCGTCGTCACGTTCGTCCACGGCGGACAGCCAATCGAAGAAGTCGCAGCCGGCCTCGTCACGCGCCAGACGCATCGCTTCGTGCCACCGGTCGGGCGGGACGTCGACGACGGGACGCGAGCCTCCTTCGGTGTGTTCACCGGCGACGGTGTCGGCGATCTCGGACACCCACATGTCAGTGGCCTTCCGGAGGGATTACGCGATCGGCGGTCAGGGAAGCGACATCGCGGCGCATACCGCCGACACCGGTCGACTCTCCCGCGATCTTCTCCTGCAGTTTCATGATGCCGTGGAGAAGCGCCTCCGGGCGAGGAGGGCAACCCGGGACATAGACGTCGACGGGGATGATCTGATCGACGCCCTTGGTGACACTGTACGAGTCCCAGTACGGCCCGCCGGTGTTGCTACACGCACCGAACGAGATGACGTATTTGGGTTCGGGCATCTGGTCGTAAAGACGCTTGATGGCGGGCGCCATCTTGTCGGTGACCGTGCCGGAGACGACCATCAGGTCCGCCTGACGAGGACCGTGCGCGAACGGGATGACCCCGAGGCGCATGAAGTCGTGACGCCCCATCGACGTGGCGATGAATTCGATGGCGCAACACGCGAGCCCGAAGTTGAACACCCAGAGGGAATATCGACGTCCCCAGTTGAGGATGAATCGGATCGGCTCCCCCAGGACGCCACCGATTCCCCGTTTACCGGGCATGCCCAGCTCTACTGCCACCGAAGAACTCCCTTCCGCCACGCGTAGCCCAGTCCCAGTACCAGGACCGTGATGAAAACGGCCATCTCGATCACCGTGACGAGCCCAAACCCGGCCTGCCGGTAGGTGACCGCCCACGGAAAGAGAAACACGCTCTCCACAGCGAACAACACGTACAGGAAAGCGTAAACGTAGTAGCGGATCTGCATTTGAGCCCAGTCACCGCCGACCGGGTCCAACCCGCATTCGTAGGTGAGTTCCTTCGCCGGTGTGGGCGCCTGGGTGCGAAGCAACCGGTTGGCCGCCAACGCGGCGATGCCGACCATCACGGCCAGGACGATGAGGAAGCCCAGTGTCGCGTAGTCGGCCAGGTAGGTGGTGCCCATGGCGTCAGCTTAGTGGCTTCGAGCCGGGGCGGGGTCTCCGTGTGTTCGGGTGGGCGGCGCGATGAGGGAGACGGCATGCCGGTGGACGGTGACGGTCGCGGGGAGCCGAGTGACCTCGTCGCCGTCGGCGCACACCGGGACGGGCCGGTCGGCGTCTATCGTGACGCTTCGTGCCGTGTAGACGTCGATCCGGCTTCGACGAATATGGGCCCCGGTCTTCGCCTCCGACATGAACGACGCGATGACGCGGCGGGGCATGTCTCCCACGGTCATCACATGGAGTTCACCGTCGTCGACTTTGGCGGGCGGGACGATGTTGAGGCCGTGCCCGTAGAAGCCCGAGTTGGCGACCACGACCGTGTGGCCCCGGAAGCGTCGCGCCGTACCGTCGCGGGACACGGTGTATCGCGCGGTCCGCCATGTCAACGCCGCCGCAACGGGTCCGAGCCGGTACAACAGCCGGGCCGGCACCCACCGGTTGGCGTTGATGATGCGGGTCGCCATCGAGTCGATACCGATGTAGACGTTTCCGGCCGCGTAGACCCCGTTGACTTCCAGAAGGTCAAAGGGCATTGCGGGCGCGTTCAACAGCATGGCGACCGTTGCGTGGGCGTCGGTGGGAAGCCGCATGGCGGTGGCCAGGTCGTTGCCGCGCCCGGCGGGGACGATTGCCATGACGCCCGCCGCGGCTTTGACTCCGCCGGCGACGTCACGTACCAGTCCGTCCCCGCCAACGGCTATGACGACGTCGCCGCGGGTCGCCGCGGCACTCGCCTCGTCGACGGCGTGCTGCCGCCCGGTCGTGGTGACGGTCTTGACGGTGACCTGGGCGTGAGCCAGGCGCCGGGCGATCGGTTGCCACACCTGTGCGGCACGCCCGCCACCGGAGACGGGGTTGACCAGGGCGGTGAAGCGGCGCATGTCAGACGAGTATGCCCGGGTTGAGGATGCCCGTGGGGTCCAGTGCCTCCTTGACCGCCACGACGGCCACCATGCCGACCGCCCCGATCTCGGCCGCGTGGTTGTCGCGGTGATCGATGCCGATGCCGTGGTGGTGGCTGGCTGCCGCGCCCTGAGCTCGGATGGCGTCGTTGGCCGCCTTCTTCGCCTGTGCCCATTGGTTTACCGGGTCGTCGGTCTGGGCACACGCCACCGTGAAGTACAGGCTGGCACCTGTTTCGTAGACGTGGGAGATGTGGCACAGGACCAACGGCTGCGTACCCTGTGCCGCCAACGACTCGGTCAGCGCCGTGGTGACCGCTTGACGTACCGACGGCACGTTCGACCAGAACGTCGCCGTTTCGAGGGTCTCGATGAGGACACCGGCGTCGAGCAGCGGGTCTCGAAGGTAGGGGGCGCGGAAACGCCCGGTGCGCCACGCTTCACCGGGTTCGGCACCCAACGGGTGCCCGCCGTGTTCGGCGAGCACGTGTCCTGCGGCTTCCCGTCGGTACGCCACGTCGGCTTCACGGCCTTCGTACCCGGTGATCGCCAGGCAGCCTTCGGGGCCGCCGCCGAGCATTTTGGTCGGGTCTGAGAGGTTGATCTGCGTCTCGACCTCGTCGGACAGTCGTAGAACCGTCGGGAGTGGCCCGTCCTGCGCAAGAGCCCGCATCGCTTCGGTTCCCTCGGCGAACGACGGGAACCGCCACGCCTCGAAAATCCGCACGGCCGGGGTGGGGCGGACCCGCACGGTGACCGAGGTGATGACGCCGTAGGCGCCTTCGCTGCCGAGGAACAGTTGCCGTAGATCGGGTCCCGCCGCCGACAGCGGTGCATTGCCGATGGTCAGGTCGCCACGTGGCGTCGCGACGGTGAGCCCGACGACCATTTGGTCGAACCGGCCGTATCCGGCGGAGGATTGACCTGCCGAGCGTGCCGCGGCGTATCCGCCGATACTGGCGCCTTCATAGGACTGTGGAAAGTGTCCGAGCGTAAAGCCTTTGTCTCTCAGGAGTTTTTCGACGCGCGGCCCCCTGGTACCGGCCCCCAGCCTCGCGGTCCGCGACACTTCGTCGAAGGCTTCGAGTCGGTTGAGCCTGGACACGTCGACGGCGATCACGGCGTCGAACCGGTCCCGCACCGGATTGAGTCCTCCCACGACGGACGTTCCGCCGCTGTAGGGCACGACGGCGATCCGTCGCCGATCGCAGACCGCCAGGACGGCGACGACCTCGGCGTGGTCGGCGGGGTGGACGACCGCGTCGGGGGCGTCGACCGCGTCGCCGGATCGCAGTTTCAGGAGGTCGGTGGTCGACCAGCCTCGGGTGTGGGCCAGGCGGGTCTCGCGATCAACCGCGACGTATTCCTCCCCGACGACGGCACCGAGTTCGGTGCGGGCCTCGGCCGGGAGGCGCGACGGCGAGGGTTCGATGCGTTCGGGTGTGACCGGCGGGTTCTTCGGTGTCTTGACTCCCAAGGCGGCCAAGGCTTCCAACGCCGCCGGCGGCAGGTGCGCCGGCCGTTGTGGGTCGCCCCATCGGTAGGGGTGAAACGTCGTCACAGGCACGTCCGACTCGGTCATCGCAGCCACCTCGGTTCTCGCTGATACACTGAGACGCTAAATGTTACAGCGTCCCAGCATCGGAAGACCAGCCGGATGAAACCCGTCAACGCCATCCCGGAGGAGCGCATCCTCGACGCCGCCTACGACCTTGCCCTGTCGATAGGCACGCAACGCATGACCATGGCCGACCTGGCCCGGCATGCCGGCGTATCACGCGCCACCCTGTACCGCCGGTGGAAAAGCGTCCGCGACGTCGTCGCCGCGTTGACCACCCGCGAATGGACGGGCGTGGTCGAAGCGGCCCGGACCTCGTCCCCCACCGAACCCCTGCGCCGACACCTCGTGGCATCGATCGTCCGACTGGTAGGACAAATCCGGGTCCACCCACTGCTGCGCCATATCGTCGAGCAGGACCCCGACTTTCTGCTCCCCTATCTCCTCGAACGCCGCGGCGCCAACACCGATCAGCAGCTCGACCTGCTCGAATCCGATCTGAAAACCGGTATGGCCGACGGTTCGGTGCGGACCGGAGACCCGGCGCTTCGCGCCAAAGCCGTCCTGTTGACCGCATGGTCGTTCACCCTGACCGCACCCGTTCTGGTCGAGGCGCCCGAGGGGCGCAGTCCCGAGCTGGACGAACTCGACGCGGAACTGGCAGAACTTCTGGATCGGTACCTCAAACCATGACATCGACCGCCCTCAACAGACAGCGACGCTCCCGTGAACTGGAGAAGCTCACCGGCCCCGTGGACCTGCTCGTCATCGGTGGCGGGGTCACCGGCACCGGAATCGCCCTGGACGCGGCCAGCCGGGGACTGTCCGTCGTGCTCGCCGAGAAACAGGACCTCGCGCACGGTACGAGCCGCTGGAGTTCCAAGCTCGTACACGGCGGCCTGCGGTATCTGGCCTCGGGACAGGTGTCGGTCGCCTACGAAAGCGCCGCCGAACGGTCCATCCTCATGCGATATACCGCTCCCCACCTGACTCGGGCGCTCCCCCAGGTGGTTCCGCTTCTACCGAACGTCAATGCGGCGACGGCCGGGCTCATCAGGACGGGCTATCTCACCGGAGACCTGTTGCGCACCGCGGCGGCGACGCCGTCGTCCCTGCTGCCGCGCTCGCGGCGCCTTTCCCGAACGGAGGTGCGGCACTACGCCCCCACGGTTCGAGCCGACGGCCTGCGCGGCGGCCTCGTCTTCTGGGACGGCCAACTGGTCGACGACGCCCGACTCGTGGTGGCGCTGGCCCGCACGGCCGCAGGCTTCGGGGCTCGCATCCTGACCCGGTGCCACGCGAGCCAGGTCACCGGCAGCGGTGCGGTGTTGACCGACGAACTCACCGGCGACAGGTACACCGTGGACGCACGTATGGTCGTCAACGCCGCCGGCGTATGGGCCGGACAGGTAGCACCGAACGTGCACCTGCGGCCCAGCCGCGGATCTCACCTGGTGTTTCCCCGTGATGCGTTCGGCGGTCTGACGTCCGGTTTGACGGTCCCCGTTCCCGGACAACGAAATCGTTTCGTGTTTGCGCTCCCCGCCGAGGAGCGGGTTTACGTCGGCCTGACCGACGAGGAGACGTTCGGTGACGCTCCCGACGAGCCACGTCCGACCGAATCCGAGGTCGACTTCCTCATCGAGACGATCAACACGGTGCTTGCACGCCCGGTCTCGCGGGACGATCTTTTGGGTTCCTTCGCCGGTCTGCGTCCTCTGTTGAGCACCGGGGCGAAACGTACGGCGGACCTGTCACGTCGGCACGCCGTCTTGACCGCGCCCGACGGCCTCGTCACCGTGGTCGGCGGCAAATTGACGACCTACCGACGCATGGCCGAGTCCGCCGTCGACGCGGCGTTGAAACACGCGGGTCGGACGGCACGTCGATGCCGCACACGGCGCATACGCCTGGTCGGCGCGGCCGACCATCGTCGGCTGGCGTCACTGCCACAGCCGGCCCGCCTGATACGGCGATACGGTGTCGAGGCCCGTGACGTGGTGGGTGACGGTTCCGGGGCTGAGCCGGTCGCCTCCGGGATGGCCACGACCATGGCGGAGTTCCGGTTTGCCGTCACCCACGAACTGGCGCTGACCGTCGACGATCTTCTGGACAGGAGAACCCGTATAGGGCTTTCCGCCTCGGACCGGGAACGGGCAGAGCCTGCGGCACGTGCCGCGTTGGGCTAAGGGCACAGTCCGCAGCCGCCGCAGCTCCATGAACCGCAGGACTTACCGGCGTTCACGCACACGGTGCAGGTTCGTGTACAGCCCTGGTAGCAACCGTTGCCGCAGGCACGGTGCGACCGTTCCACCACGGTGTCGCAGATGTCGGCGGCAGCGGTTCCACCATTGAGGATTCGAGAGAGCACGCGGTCGGCGAGCTTGTTCAGGCTACGCATGGGGGCACCTTTCATTGGGGCGTCAAACTTCGACGCTCCCAGTAAACCGAGCGTAACCACACGAAACCCACAACCGCCGGTGCCCGAAGTGGGACACCGGCGGCGGCGAGGTGTCGTAGACCTGCGCAGCGGCGCGCAGACCCACAATGTGGTCGTTAAAGGATCGTCCAAGTGTCGGAGCCGGTCAACAGCTTCGCCAGTTCGGCGTCGGCGGCGCCGTCGCCCTGCGCGTCGGTGACCTGCTGACGGACGACCGCGTCATAGGTGTCGCGACGCACGGACCGGAACACGCCGATGGGTGTGTGGTCGAGGTTCTCGCCCGACAACCGAGACAGTGCGAACGCGTAGGACGGGTCGGGCACGGTCGAGTCGTGAACGACGATCTGGTCGGCGTCGACCTTCGCGGTCTCGGCAACCTCGACGCCCCAGCCGTTACGGACCACACAGTATTTGCCTTCGGGACCGAACACGATCGGTTCGCCGTGCGTCATCCGGATCAGCGTCTCGTCCCGCGATTCCGGCGACTTCAGCGTCTCGAAGGCGTCGTCGTTGAAGATCGGGCAGTTCTGGTAGATCTCGACGAAAGCGCTGCCCTGGTGGTTGGCCGCATCGCGAAGAACCTGCTGGAGGTGCTTGCGGTCGGAGTCGAGCGTGCGCGCAACGAACGTCGCCTCGGCGCCCAATGCCAGCGACAGCGGATTGAACGGCGCGTCCGCCGACCCATACGGAGTCGACTTGGTGATCTTGCCGGTTTCCGACGTCGGCGAGTACTGGCCCTTCGTCAATCCGTAGATCCGGTTGTTGAACAGCAGAATCTTGAGGTTGACGTTGCGCCGCAACGCGTGGATCAAGTGGTTGCCACCGATGGAGAGTGCATCGCCGTCACCGGTGACCACCCAGACCGACAGGTCCGGGCGAGCCGTGGCCAGACCCGTCGCGATGGCCGGTGCCCGACCGTGAATCGAGTGCATCCCGTAGGTGTTCAGGTAGTACGGGAACCGGGACGAGCAACCGATACCGGAAACGAAGCAGATCCGCTCCCGCTCCAGCCCCAGTTCGGGCAGGAACGACTGCACGGCCGCCAGAATGGCGTAATCACCACAACCGGGGCACCAACGTACCTCTTGATCGCTCTTGAAATCCTTGGCCTTCAAAGGAGTCAGCGGCAGGGATGTGCGCGTGTCAGACATTCTTGATGACCTCTTCCAGCACGGATTCGAGTTCATTGGACGTGAACGGGAGGCCACGAACCTGGTTGTAGGGGACCACGTCCGCGTCGAAGCGAGACTTGAGGACACTGGACAACTGGCCCAGGTTCATCTCGGGAACGACGACCTTGCGGTAGGACCCGAGGACTTCCGCCACGTTCGCCGGCATCGGGTTGAGGTGACGCAGGTGAGCCTGAGCGATGTTGACGCCACGTGAGCGCAGCGCCCGGCAGGCCGCTCCGATGGGCCCGTATGTGGAACCCCAACCGAGCACCAGGACCTCGGCGTCCCCGTCGGGGTCGTCGACGGCCAGGTCCGGCACCGGAATGCCGTCGATACGAGCCGCTCTGGTCCGGACCATGTGGTCGTGGTTGGCGGGGTCGTACGAAATGTCGCCCGTCCCGTCCTTCTTCTCCAGGCCACCGATGCGGTGCTGCAGCCCCGGCGTGCCCGGCACGGCCCACGGACGCGCCAACGTCTCCGGGTCCCGCTTGTACGGCCAGAACACCTCGGAGCCGTCCTCGAGCGTGTGGTTGGGACCGGAGGCGAACTCCACCGTCAAATCCGGAAGCGACGAAACGTCGGGGAGACGCCACGGTTCGGAACCGTTGGCCAGGTATCCGTCCGACAGCAACATGACGGGTGTCCGGTACGTGATGGCGATGCGACTGGCCTCGATGGCCGCGTCAAAACAGTCGGCGGGCGTACACGGCGCGATGATCGCGATCGGGGCTTCGCCGTGACGACCGTGAAAAGCCATCAACAGGTCGGCCTGTTCGGTTTTGGTCGGCAAACCGGTGGACGGCCCGGCGCGCTGAACGTCCACGATCACCAACGGGAGTTCCAGCGAGACCGCCAACGAAATGGTTTCCGACTTCAAGGCGACGCCCGGGCCGGAACTGGTCGTGATGCCCAACGCTCCACCGTAAGACGCGCCCAGTGCGGCCCCCACCGCGGCGATCTCGTCCTCGGCCTGGAAGGTCGTGACACCGAACCTCTTGTGTTTCGACATCTCGTGCAAAATGTCGGAGGCGGGCGTGATCGGGTAGGC
The DNA here is from genome assembly GCA_019113825.1 of Candidatus Stackebrandtia excrementipullorum. Lineage (GTDB taxonomy): Bacteria > Actinomycetota > Actinomycetes > Mycobacteriales > Micromonosporaceae > Stackebrandtia > Stackebrandtia excrementipullorum. The sequence goes on from DXGR01000135.1 coordinate 73,119, forward strand.
GCCCAGGAAGACCGGCAGTTTCGCGCGCACACCCGAGGCGACCAGACCGTACGCCAACGCAAGGTTTCCGGTGATGTTTCGGTAGGTACCGGCCTGCAGATTCGCCGGCGGCACCTCGTAACGAACCGCGAAGGTCTCGGTCGTCTCCCCGTAGGCGTGTCCGGCCCGCAGCGCGGCGATGTTCGCCTGAGCGATCTCGGGGCGGGCCGCGAACTTCTTCGAGATGAACGACTCGGTCGTGTCGGTCGGCCGCGAGTACAGCCACGAGACCAGCCCCAGCGCGAACATGTTCTTCGCCCGGGACGCCTCGTTCTTACCGATGTCGAATTCCGACAACGCCTTGATCGTCAACGACGTCAACGGGACCGCGTGAACCTGGTAAGGCTCGAGTTCGTCGCCTTCGAGGGGGTTTGACGCGTACCCGACCTTTTTGAGGTTGCGAGGGGTGAACTCGTCCGAGTTGACCACAATGGTCGCGCCACGGGGGACGTCGGGAAGGTTCGCCTTCAACGCGGCGGGGTTCATCGCCACCAGCACACCGGGAGCGTCACCGGGAGTCAGGATGTCGGTATCGGCGAAGTGAATCTGGAAACTCGAGACACCGGGCAACGTGCCGGCGGGTGCGCGAATCTCGGCGGGGAAGTTGGGCAGCGTCGACAGGTCGTTGCCCAACTTGGCGGTCTCGGCGGTAAACCGATCACCGGTCAGCTGCATTCCGTCGCCGGAATCTCCCGCAAAGCGTATGACGACCCGGTCCAGTTGCCGGACGGTATTCACCTTTAAGCACTCTCCTTGGCGGGCTGACCGTGCCGGGTTGCGACGGCGATCCCGCGCACTTTCTTACACTCGCGATCGTACGTCGGTACTTCCGGGGCAGCCGCAGTGTGTAACCGGCGACACCGTCACCACGGTCCATTGACCGCCGGTCCAACCCCGCCCACGCCACCTGCAGCAAAACTTTCGGGCACGCCGCCTCGTTACGCACGCAAAACAGACGTAACGGGCGATGCCCGACGATCAGCCGGGTACGGACGTCTCCTCCAGGCTACGGGAGCTCTCCGGGTCACTGTTGGTCTGGCTCGCGTCAGACTCGGTGGTGTCACCGTCGTCACCATCCCCGGGAGACTCGTCCTCGGAGTCCGAGGGCGACGGCGACGACGGCGCATCACTGGGTTTATCGGTTGGGCTGTTGGTCGGCTCGTCGACGGGGGTGGTCTCATTGAACTGTTCCCCGTCGAAGGTGAACGCACGCAGATCGGTTTTTCCGGTCTTTTGCGTCGGGAAACTCAACGTCACCACCGAGTCCTCCACCGACGCCACCGCGATCGGGTCGTCGTGCCTCGTGCCCGCGTAGACGAATTCGACGGTGGTGAACGACTCCTCGTCCTGGTACAGGGCGATGACTCCCGGCACGTCTCCACACGCCACCGGAACGATCACCTCGTCGCCTTCCTCACCGTCCAAATCCCCCACGACCGCGTGGGTCTCTCCCGGAAGAAGCACCCACGTCTCCGGATCGACCATGGTCTGATCGTCGCGGGTGGGAGCCGGCGAGTTCGGCTTGTTCGAGGTCGTACCGTCCGGTGAGTCATAGGACTCGAAGGTGTATTCCCCGGCCGGGCAGCGCTCGGCGAGCCGCCCCGGCCAGTCGGGCAACGAGATGCTCAGTGAGAGCAGTTCGCTTTCCACCGGATCGGGCTCGGTGGGTGCGGTCGTCGAACTGTTGTCGGGTTGGGCCGCCGTCTCGCTGTGATCCAGTCCACCGACGTCGTCGGTGGACTCGGCGCCCACGACACCCGAGTCGTCCGGAGTGGGGAGCGTGATGGTCTGTGCGACGGCAACGCCCGCCACCATGAGCCCGGTGAAGGCAAGACCCGCCATCGACAGCGTCAAGCCTCGCCGACGCGGCGGGGGCGCGGGCCCCGTCATGATCGCCGCCGACGGTGGTGGTTCGAAGTGTTTGGGCACACCGGAGCGGTAGGAGGCAAACGCGGCCGCGACGATGTCGTCGCCGTTGTCGCCCTGCCCGCGCGGGTTTTGATCAGCCACGTCTGGTCACCTCACCAGGTCTGCGGAGCTCGCCGGTGGCTTCGAATTCGTTCAAGTACTTGGCCAATTCGGCTCGGCCGCGATGCAGCCACGATTTCACGGTGCCCTCTTTGGAACCGGTCTGCGCGGCGATCTCGGCAACCGACAGGTCACCCAGATAGTGGAGCACTACAGCACGACGTTGCTTTTCGGGAACTTTACGCAGCGCCTCGACCAGCGCGACGTGGTCGGGACTCATACCCGGGTGCGGCTCGGGTGGAGTCGAACGTTGCAGGAAACGACGCGCCACGGCGACTCTGCGGTGGCGGCTGGTCGCGAGGTTCCAGGCGACCCGACGAACCCATGCCAACGGTTCGTCGTACCCGCCGATGGTGTCCCATCGCTGCCACGCACGCAGGAACGCCTCTTGGACGAGATCCTGCGCTTCGCTGGCGTCCGAGGTGTAGGCATATACCTGGGCAGCCAGCTCTGCGAATCGCGACTCATAGAGCGCGATGAATTCGCTTTCTGACCGCACGCGCACTCCGTGACGTTCCGACGCCCTGACGTCGTTGAGGGTGTTTTCGTCCTCAACGGTAGGGGCTATCTTTCCTGTCGGTCGGCCAACAACGCATCCGGGGGTCGTTCCGATGTCAAAAGGCACGGCGCCGCCCCACGCCACTGTGCTTGCCATCGACATCTCCTCACGTTGTGTTTCCCCGGGCCGTCGTACGGTTCGATCTGCCTAAAGACACGTCCGGGCGTCGCGTTCGGTTGCGGCTGTGACGCTCCCAACCCATCGTCGGATGTATTCCCGAAACGTGAGACGCACCTCACCCTCATGAGCGACGTGGACCACGCGGTCGGGCCGGGGAGCGCGACCACGGTACCCTCCCCGGCACGAGGCTTTTCGTCCTCTTGAACCGCAGGCGCCGAAAATTTGCTCGACCACATTAGGCTTCGGACCCGGGTGTTTCGGCGCACAGGGCTCTCGGTTTCACGAGTTGCGACGTGCTTCAACCCCATCAAACTCATGACATCACGAGCTGGAATCACATGACATACCCTCAGCAACCCGGTGGAGGCGACTACGGTCAGCAACCGGGCTACGGTCAACAGCCGGGTTACGGGCAACAACAGCCCGGCTACGGACACCAACAACCCGGCTACGGGCAACAGCCCGGTTATCCCGCCGCTCAACAACCCGGCTATGGCGCAACCCCCGGCGCCCCGGGCGGCGGAGGCCAGGGATGGCTGACCATTCACCCACAGTTCTTCCCACTGATGTGGATTCTTTTTCTCCTCAAGCCTCGGGTCTACATCGACGGTCACCGCATGGAGAACGCCGAGTGGAAGCCGAACACCTACCCGGTGACTCCGGGCGTGCACACCGTCCGGGTGGCTTCGCCCTACCTGTGGGAGTTCGGTTCCGCCGAGATGCAGGTCAACGTCCCCGCAGGGCAGAACATCCCGCTGGAGTACCGCAGCCCGCTGTTCGTCTTCTTCGTGCCGGGCTCTCTGGGGCCGCCGCCTCAGAAGTACAACGGTGTCGGCTGGCTCATCGGGGCAACGGCCGTCCCGTTCGTCCTTTTGATCGTGCTGTGCTGCCTCTCCGGTCTCGCCGGCGGAGGCTATTACTACTACTAGCGTCGCGGAAGATCCGCACACGAGGCCGGTGCTCACCGCCCTATCGCGTGATCCGCCGCACGCTCACGACGAGCAGAGTCCACTGGTAACTCACCAGTCGCCCACGGCCGGCCCTGTCCACATCGGCAGGGTCGGCCGTCCTTTTTGCATCAAGATTGCGGCACGCCCGAAATGTCCGAGAATGCCTGCGCAACAACCGGTTTGGCGAATACATCGCCGAGCGTCGATCTGGCACGATGTGCCGCATGAGTTTCCTCCTCAAAACCATCACCACGGCGGCGGCGCTGTGGGTCACCACCCTCCTCTTCTCCCCTCACATCGACACCACCGCCCAGACCACATCGGGACACATCGGGACGCTGCTGGCGGTGGCGATCATCTTCGGACTGGTCAACGCCATCGTCAAACCGATCGTGAAGGTCATCGGCTGTGCGCTGTACGCCATCAGCCTCGGCCTCTTCGCGCTCGTGGTCAACGCGTTGCTGTTCCTGCTGGTCGACTACATCGCCGACACACTGGACATTCCGTTCCACGTCGACGGGTTCTGGTGGGCGATGCTGGGCGCCGTGGTGGTCGCCATCGTGAGCTGGATCCTGAACCTGGTCATCCCGGACAAAGAAAAAAAGTAAGCCGCGTTCACCGAACGCGGCGACGGCAACGGGTCGACTCAAGGGCATTGAGTCGACCCGTTTCACGCGATCACAACAATGGAATCAATTCGTCGGCGGCGCGACGAAGACGACTCTTGATACGTGGACCGTACCTTTCCAACTCGGGCAACGGCATCGTGCAGGCGATCACCGTGCGACAGCGTGGGTCCGGGTCGTCCCGGACGACCGAGGCGGCGCAGCCCACCCCGGTACGAAACTGGTTGATCTCGGTGTAGATGCCCTGGGTCGCCAACTGCGCGAGGTCATACTCCAAGGCCCTCGGTTCGGTAACCGTATAGTCGGTGTACTTCCGCATCCCCGCTTCACGTAGGTAGTATCGCCGCTCCTGTATCGACATTGTGGACAACAAAGCCTTACCCAGAGCGGTTGCGTGGGCCCCTTCGTCAAAGCCGAGGATCAAGTCTTCAAGGTGCGGTGATCGAGCACCCTCGATCACCGCCGTGACCGCGATGCGCCCGTCAACGACACGGCCCAGGTAGTGGCTGTAACCGGTGTCTCCCACGGTACGGCGCAACACCTCCGCCACTGTGGATGGACCACGCATGGTGGCCACGAGGTCGGCAAATCGATCCGAGAGCGCCAGCCCCACCTGGAACCGACCCTCCTCGCCGCGGATCAAATAGCCTTCATAGGTCAAAGTGCGCACCAGGTGATACGAGGTCGGCAACGTCAGGCCACATCGCCGCGCGATCTGCTTCGCCGTCAATCCATTTGGAGCCGCGCCGATGGCCTCCATGACGCGCAGCGCGCGTTGGACGCTCCTTATCAAGTCGCTCGGTTCGGATTTCCTCTTCGGATTCAGATTCGGGTTCGGTCTCGCCGAGCCGGGTTGCTGGCCCCCAGCCATTTCTCCATTCCCACCTTCACGGTCGTTCCCCCGTTGTCTTGTGGTGCTTAGATATCACTCCGAAGGTATCTGTAATACCCCATTGAACACGAGCGTGTCTATGGCATCACACTTTCACAATATGAAAAACCCGCACTGGCACCCACGCTGACCTTGACGGATAGTGGACGAGTCCATGTGATGCGGACTCAAAAATGGCCCGACGGCTTTGCGGTCACGGGCCGCGGCGGACGTTTCCCACCGACGCTTCGCCTACCGCCGTGACGAGGAGGTACACCCCACCGAGCCTCCTCGTCACGGCGGTGCAGTCCAAGTACCGTTTCGGCGATGACCTCCCCGCAGCGAGCAGCAAGCACCGCAGTCGCCACCACCGTCGCCACCGTATGTCCGGTGTTCCTCGTCGGTGGCCTCAGCGTCCAGATGATGGCCGAGCTTGGGTTCACACCGGCGGGGTTGGGTCTGGCCGTGGCCCTGTACTTCACGACCAGCGCGGTGTTCAGCATGTGGTCGGGTGGCTTCGTCGAACGGGTCGGTGTCCGCACGGCCGCTACTGCAGCGGTCCTCCTCGTGTCGACGGCCCTGATCGGGATCGCCGCGTCGGTGAACTACATCACTCTCGTTGCCGTCATGATCCTGGCCGGGCCCGCCAACAGCCTCGGCCAGTTGTCCGCGAACGCGTTGTTGGCCAAGCGCGTGCCGGCACGTCGCCAAGGGCTCATGTTCGGTGTCAAACAGGCCGCGGTTCCCGCCTCGACCACGGTGGCCGGCCTGTCCGTGCCGTTGATCGCGCTGACCGTCGGCTGGCGGTGGGCGTTCGGGGCCGCCGCGGTTATGGCCCTGCTCGTCCTGTTTCTGCTCCGAGGATCGGCCGGGGACGCTCCGCGCCCGGTGCATGTCCAGGCCCGCAAACGGCCGTCTTCTGCTCTCCTGGTCATCACCGCCGCGGCCGCGTTGGGGGCCACAGCCGCCAACCCGCTGGGCACCTTCATCGCCGACTACGCGGTGTTTCGGGGGCTGTCCGAAGCGTGGGCGGGCACCACGGTCATGGTGGGAGGTCTCGCCGGTGTGGGCGCCCGCATCGGTGTGGGCTGGTTGGCCGACCGGCGCGACAGCGGAAGGCTCACCATGATCTCGGTCATGCTCGGCGCAGGATCGGTGGGACTTCTCGTCCTACTCGCTCCGCCGCTGTGGGTGATTCCCGTGGGCACAGCCGCCGGCTTCGCATTGGGCTGGGCGTGGCCCGGGCTGCTCAACTTCGCCATCACGCTTCGACACGCGGACGCGCCGGCTGCGGCCACCGGGGTTACCCAAACCGGTGTCTACCTGGGAGGCGGTATCGGCCCACTGGCATTTGGCGCCATTGTGGATTTTTGGGGTTACACCGTCGCGTGGTCCATGATGGCGGCGTTGATGGCCGCCGGCGCGACACTCATGGTTTTCGGTCGTCGCATGCTTCTACAAACCACCTGACCTGCGTTTTTGGAAAAATGTCGATTGGGCCACAGACGGGCGAGCCCTACGTTGACGGCAAAGTAAGTATCGTGGTGTCGTGGTGAGATTGGCGCATCGAACGACCCCTCTGGAGTTCGTCGACCCTCAGTTGGAAGCCTCCGTGTCCGAAGGCCTGGCGGCCGTCGAGCGGCGGCTGCACGAAGTCGTGGAGTCCAACGACTCCTTCCTGACCGAAGCCGCGTCACACCTGTTCAAGGCCGGTGGCAAGCGGTTCCGTCCCATGTTGTCGTTGACGGCGGCACACTTCGGTGACCCGAAGGCCGAAGGGGTGGTCCAGTCCGCCCTGGTCATGGAGTTGACACACCTGGCCACCCTGTACCACGACGACGTGATGGACGAGGCCGCAAAACGACGCGGTGGGCCCAGCGCAAACTCGCGGTGGTCGAACTCGATCGCCATCCTCGCGGGCGACTACCTGTTCGCGGTGGCCTCGGAGCTCGTCGCCGAATTGGGGTCTGACACCGTATCCGAGCAGGCCAGGACGTTCTCCCGGCTCGTCCACGGACAGATCGCCGAAACGGTCGGGCCACCCGAGGACACCGACCCGATCGCGTGGTACCTGCACGTGCTTGCCGAGAAAACCGGGTCTCTCATAGCCACCGCCGCTCGATTGGGTGCTCAGTTCGCCGGTGCCGACCGCGAGGTCGTCGAAGCGGTGAGCGAGTTCGGCGAGACCATCGGAGTCGCATTCCAGCTGTCGGACGACCTGCTCGACATCGCCTCCGACGGTGAAACATCCGGCAAGATCCAGGGCCTCGACCTCATGGAAGGCGTGCCCACCCTGCCGGTCCTGTATGCACGTGTCGGTGAGGACACACCCGACCGGTTGCGGGAACTCGTCAGCGGCCCCGTCGCCGAGGAGGATCTCGCCGAGGCTTTGAAGCTGTTGCGGGCGTCGTCGGCGATGGACCGGGCTCGTCGGCTACTCGACGAGTACGGGGCACGCGCGAAGTCGATCGCGCTCAGTCTGCCCGCGTGCCCGGCACGTGACGCGCTCGTCGGCATCTGCGAGTACATGGTGGCCCGCGACAGTTGAGAGGTTGTCGGTAAACCCGCGGTCCGGTGACGCGGCGTCATACCGTGAAGATCACGGGTGCGTCGGTACGGCGTTGTGGAAGGTCGGCACACGACACGGTGTGCCGAGCCACGCCATTAGGACGTTGGCTGTGACGGATCGGGCCACAGCCGACGCTTGGAATCCCCATCAGGTTGCCGCCGTGCAGCCTTCGTCACACTTCCTCCACAGAGGTCGGTTTTGGGCCGTTTGGACGGTAGCGTGTGGAGTCTCCAGTTGAAACGCCGAGACCCGGCATACAGAGAGGACCCACCATGTCCACCGTGAGTTCCATCGCCGACCGCGTTCTGTCGAAGCTGATCGGCTCGTCCAGCGCCAAAGCCGGATGTGCGCCCGAGAAGTTCGTCGAGTACGTCAACCACGCCGGGATGCGTTGCTGGCGTAACTGCGAAATCCGTCCCGACTGCAAGACCTACTGCGGCGGTCTGATCTGCCCGGTCTGATGCGCGGGCCGCCGTCAAATCGCCGCCACCGGGCACAGCTCGGACCCGGCGGATGCGGTTCCCACGGCGGAGGGCCCTGTGCATCGCACGGTGATGTGCAGGGCCCCTCAGCTCCCGTCAAGCGTCTTCGGAACGTGATCGCCGCAACGACACGACGATCGCCCCGACCAGCGCCGACAGCAACAGGACCGATAGAAGCTCGAACGGCAGTACCCACGCACCGAACACCTCCGACCCCACGCGCTGCGCACTCCCCGGCTCCACCCCGGTTATGTCGACGCTGCTCCACCGAAACGTCTCCACGAACACCGCCGCCAACCCGACACCGGCCGCCGCACCCACCACGGCCGCGGGCCAACGCCGGCGGTCCATGTCGTCACCGGCGCCGATCGGTGCACGGGTCAACATCACGGCGAACAGCAGCAGGACGACGACCGCCCCCACGTAGATCAACACCTGCACCCACGCGACGAACTCGGCGGTCAAGACCAGGAAACACGCGGCGAGGCCGCCCAGGGCCACGACGAGCCACAGCCCGGCCCTCACCAGATGCGCAGTGATCACGACGCGGACGGCGGCCGCGAGCGTGATAATGCCGAACACGCACAACAGCACATCGGTGACCGTCATATCAGCTCTTCTTCTCCGCCGCCGTCTCCTCTTTCGACTTCTCGCCCATCGGGTCGTGTGCCGGAGGCGCAGGAACGGTCGGCATCCACTCCCCCAGACGATCCTTGTCGTGCAACAGGTCCCGAAGATCGGTTTCCGCGTACTCGAACTCGGGTGACCAGTAGAGGGCGTCGAACGGACACACCTCGACACAGATGCCGCAGTACATGCACAGCGAGAAGTCGATATCGAACCTGTCGAGGACGTTACGTTGCCTGGAACGCGCCGCACCCGGCGTTTCGACGGTCTCCTTGTGCGAGTCGATGTAGATGCACCAGTCGGGGCACTCCCTCGCGCACAGCATGCAGACGGTGCAATTGGCCTCCAGCAAAGCGATGACACCACGCGATCGAGGCGGCAGCTCCGGTTGAACATCCGGGTACTGCCGGGTCTCGACCGGTTTGGTCATTGTCTTCAAGGTGACCGCCAACCCTTTGGCCAGTCCCTTACCGGGGATGCTCATTTCTCCATCCTGGCATGAACACGTCGACGGCAAAAGCCGTCGTGCGGCCCCGATGCGGCGTGTCCACCGACGTGGACACGCCGCATCCGTTACGTGTGTTCGACGAGACCGACACCGCGCTCGAGTTCAAACCGGCGGTTGATCCCGATGGCGCGCAGGAAGGTCTCGTCGTGGCTCACCACCATCAAAGCCCCACGGTAGGCGGACAGGGCCTGCTCCAACTGCTTGCTGCTGGTCATGTCGAGGTTGTTCGTCGGCTCGTCGAACAACAGCAGACCCGGGGCGGGCTCGGCCGACAACACGCAGGCCAGGGCCGCACGTAGGCGTTCACCTCCCGACAACGACGCGACAAGCTGATCGGCGCGTCGAGTCCGGAATAGAAAACGTGCCAGCCGGGTACGCAGCAACGTGTCGGTCATGGACGGTGCGAAGCGGCGCATGTTCTCGACGACGGTCAACGACTCGTCGAGTAGTTCAAGCCGCTGCGGCAGATGGTGCACCGGAACCGACACGCGGACGTTCCCGACGTCGGGAACGGTCTTCCCGGTGACCATGTTGAGCAGGGTCGTCTTCCCCGCACCGTTGGCGCCGGTGAGCGCGATACGCTCCGGACCTCGAACGTGCAGGTGAACACCCTCCTCGCCGAACAACGCCGTCGTCCCGTAGGAGACGTTTGCGCCTTCGAGGATACAAACGTCCCGACCGGGCGGCACCGCGGTTTCGGGGAGATCGACGGCTATCTCGGGGTCCTCCCGCACCTTGTCCTCGGCCTCGGTAAGGCGGCGTTGTGCCTCGTCCAGGTCGGTTTGCTTGTCGATCTTCAGCTTCGCCGCGCTGACCTGTGCAGCACGTTTGCGCGCGTTCATGACTATGCGCGGCTCACGCTTGATCGCCGTCATCTTGCGCCCGTATCGTTCGCGGCGCGCCAGAGTCGTCTGCGTCGTGATCAGTTCCTTCTTCTGCTTGTTCTTATCGGCCTGCGCCACCCGAACCATTCGTTGCGCCGCCTCCTGCTCCATCGCGATCGCGGCCTCGTATGCGGTGTACCCGCCCTCGAACGCGCGAATACGGCCGTCCCGAAGCTCTGCGATCGTGTCGACCCGTTCCAGCAGTTCACGGTCGTGTGACACCACCAGCAACGTGCCCCCGAACGTCTCGATCACCTCGTACAACCGCTCTCGAGCCACCGAGTCCAGGTTGTTGGTGGGTTCGTCCAGGATGAGGATGTCGGGACGCGTCAACAGCCGACCGGCCAGGCCGACCAGCATCGACTCGCCGCCCGACAGCCCCGCGACGGTCCGGTCCAGGTCCACATGATGCAGACCCAGCCGGTCCAGTTCCATTCGAGCCCGGTCCTCGACGTCCCAATCGTCGCCGACGACGTCGAACAGTTTCCCGTCGACGGCACCGGCCTCAATGGCCGCCAACGCACGGCGACGCGCTTGGATGCCGAGCAGCTCGTCCACGCCGGTGTCCAGAGTCAGCGGCAGGTTCTGCGGTAGCCACGCGACCTGACCGGTGACGTCGATGTCCCCGGACGCGGGTTTCAGTTCACCTGCGATCAGCCGCAACAACGTCGACTTTCCGCAGCCGTTGTTACCGATGAACCCGGTCCGGCCGGCGCTCACGGTGAATTCAAGGTCGTTAAACAGGTGTTGCCCCTCCGGCCAGACAAACGCCAGTTTGTTGACGACGATCGATGCAGTCATAGCGATACCCCTCAGAAGCCGTGTGTGAACCTCGTTTGTTGTGAGCGGCCGTTCGGGTACATGGATCGCAGGGCGCGAGAAGGTCACCCGTACCGGTGTGGGAGGAGTGCCTCTTCGACAGCGCCGCAAGACGCCGCCGAAACACCGCGCGGCGGAACCGCGGGGGTTGAAGACGGCTTCTCAAGCTGTGAACCGACGAACGGCTTTTGAGAAGACACCGCTCACAGGCGGACGGTTTGAGGCATAAGGAAACCCGACGGGCACCGGTGCCAGATCGCATGTCTTGAACGGGGACGGCGGTATACGCGTCACACCCGTGGAAGACGGTGTCGGCGATCTAGCGCTTCACTGGCTGCCTAACGTCGGGAACAAGGACATCGACCATGATAGTCGGGCTCACGCCACGTGTCATCCCAATAAAATTTCAGGGACCACCGCGCAGCCCTGCGACCGGCGGCTCACGAAGAACAGGTGGACTTCTTGCTCAGCGGCTCAAAGCGGGGACGATAATCCGCAGGTTGCGGGCACGATCGTTTTGACGAGCGTCTGGCCGGGCCAATCCGGTTGATCGGTCCGCTCGACGGTGAACTCTTCGTCAAGCCGAAACCCTTGCGACCGGTAGTACTCGACAAGCGCCCGATCGGGCCCACGGAAACAGTCGACCCGGAGCTGATCGACCTCGGCGGCCTCCGCGAGTTTCTGAGCGTGTTCCAGCAGCCGCGTCCCGATGCGGTGGCCTTTCCGGGCGCGGTCGACGACCAGGAACTGCACGTACAGCTCCGACACGTCTGCAGCCGACACATAGGACATTCGTTCACCGACGACGAGAGCACCGACCGGCTCACCGTCGACGAGCGCGACGTACAGCCCGTCGCCGGCCTCCCAGGCCTCGGCCCGCTCGACAAACCGGGCGTTCTGCGACGCGGGGTGTGCACCCCACTGATCGGTGCGACCTTGTTCGACAAGCCACGACACGGCCTTGTCCAGTAGATCGAGTATGACGGCGGCGTCTCCGACCCGCCCGGGACGGATGGCGAATTCTCCCATCAGGCGATGGTCCCCGAAGGCGCCTTCGTTCGCCACCGAAATTCACGTCCTTTTAGGTTTGCTTAATTGGACCCTCAGCTGCACGGGTAGGTCGACGACCCGACCGCGTGAACCCGTGCGTCAGTCGACGGCGAAGCGCTCGACATGATCCGAAAGTCCACAAAGAAGCCGTCAGTCTTCTTCGACGTCACACTCCAACATCGCCAGAAACTCGTGCATCGTCGACGATGGATTGTTATCCGGAAACGACGTGTGCCCACACCGGTGTTTCCGGTCCAACGCGGCGGCACGCCTGCATGCGGCCGCGCGTCGGCTCATGTACTGCTCGACATCGATCCGTTTGGTTTTTCGCGCATCACGTTGCCGACCGGACTTCCGTCCGTCACATTCACGGCTCAGCCGCTCAGCCGCGTCGGTCTCGAGGAACGCGTGTTGATCCCGAAAATGTAGAACCAGCCAGAGTTCGAAGCAGGGATTGGATATCGCCAGACGTATACCGTGATCCCGAGCGAGATTCATCGCCTGGTCAAGATGTGGATGACGTTTGGCGGGTGGGCCATTCGACGTCGAAGACACACCACAACTCGTCGACGTCGTGGTCCGTTCTGCGGCGTTCCACCGCGCGCTTCACAAGGGTCAACGGTGTCCCCGGATGGGGATCGATTTCCACCTCGACAGCCGCGTTCTACCTGGTCCGAGGCAGGCGTTTCAAACCGTTGATGTAATCGGGTTCCGACACCCTGCCTTCGCAGAAGACGATGATCCTGCGCTTTTCGGGACGCCATGCCACGTGGCGCTTCAACTTCTTCGGTTGTGGTCTTTTTCGAACCATCGTCAATCGATCAATCCCAAAGCGTGCAACAGTTCGGTCTTATCCACATCCGGGAGCGCTCCAAATCGGCCCTGCAGGTAGGCCTTCTCTCGATTCTGGGACTTTCGCACTCGTTCACCCTTGAACTCGGCCAGGGAACCGAGCCTGGTGGAACCGTCCTGTTGCTTCTCGGTCAACCGGATTTCGTCCCGGTTGAGATGGTGAAGGAGGCTCGTGTCGTGTGCGGTGAAGACCAGTTGGGCACCCTTGGCGTTTATGTCGGGATTCGCAAACATCTTGACCAGTTCGGCGGCCAAGGTGGGATGAAGGCTCGCATCCAGCTCGTCGCACACCAGCAGCGAACCGGTTTTCAACGTCGACATGACCGGGCCGATCAGATTGAACCACGTGCGAGTTCCCTGCGACTCCTGCTCGAAATCCAACGGAACGCTCATGCTGTCGGAGA
>DXGR01000136.1 GCA_019113825.1 Candidatus Stackebrandtia excrementipullorum
GTAGGTAGGCAAGGCCGCGAGTAACGCAGCGAGGCGGATGCCCGGGCAGCGCGGACGCCTACGAAGTGGGTAGGCAAGGCCGACGAGCAACGCAGCGAGGCGGATGCCCGGGCAACACCATCCGAGCAACACGGGACCGCGCTGCCCGGGCCCCAAAACCGTGCCCGTCGGGTACCCCCAAAACCGCGCCGTCCGGGCCCCGCGTCGCAAGGCGCACGCGGCCGCCGCCTACGAAGTGGGTAGGCAAGGCCGACGAGCAACGCAACGAGGCGGATGCCCGGGCAGCACGGGAACCGCGCCGTCCGGGCACGTTCATGACAAGGCGCAGGACCGCGCCGCCTACGAAGTAGGTAGGCAAGCGGGACTGCAACGCAGTCAGGGACGCGCCCGGGCAGCGCGGACGTAGCGAGGCGGATAAGGCGGCGTTGTTGGAGAGGCTTTTTTGGTATTCCTGCCAAGCGTCCACATTTTTGAACCCGAGTTTCTCGTTGATGCTCAGCATCGCGACGTTGCCGTCGGCGTTTCCGGTGTGGACCCAGCGGACTTGGGGCTTGGCTGCGCGTAGTTGAGCGTGATTTTCCATTTTGATGCGCATACCCAATTTGTGCCCTCTGTGTTGGGGGGACACGATAGTTATCCACTGGTGGGCGACGTCGATGGGTTCGGTGTTCACCGCGATCACCGTGTTGGCCACGATGTCGGTGGAGCCTTTCTTTCGGGCGACCACGTTGCTTTTGAAGGTGCCGCGTTCGGCGGTGCGGAGATCGTTTTGTCGCATGATCTCGGGGTCCGTTTTTTCGGTTTCGAGGTCCAGGTCGCCGATGGGTACTTCGTCGAGAATGGTGCCGTTCAGGACCGCCAGAGGTTCGAGGAGCTCGTCGGGGGTGCTTCCCGTCCACGCGATCGTTTCGTAGTCGCTGGAGGCCTCTTTGGCTGCGTCGTAGAGGCGTTGTTCGACGGCGGGGTCGAGTCCGTTGATATCTGCCCGGTTGAGGGTTTCGGCGAGGGCGAGGTCGTAGCCACACGCCTGGAGGAACAGGCCACCGGCTTCACTTCGTGTGCCTGTCCCGTTTGTTGTCGGCCCGATTGTTCCGGCGATCAGGCTTCGGCGGTTTTCCGAGCGGGCGATCTGTTCGGCTTCGCCTATCAGCGCGGTACCGATGCCACGGCGACGGAAACGCGGGTGAACGACGACTTCGGCAAACGCAACGTGGCGGTTGTCGAGGACGGGTAGCTCGACGCCCACGTATCCGGCGAGTTCACCGCCGACGTGGGCGACCCGCCACTCGTGTTTGACCTTGAGCGGTTTCTGCCTCATGGCGACGGTGTAGAGCTTGCGGCAGGGGCGTGGATTGTCCGCCTGGTCGTTTTGGTGTGCGGCGAGTAGAACCTCGTACATCGCGTCGACGACCGCCGAGGCCGTGATCGTCGGTCTCGTGATATCCATGACGTCCAGTGTCGACATATCTCCGGCGACCTGCAAACGAATTACAGCTTTTTCTGGAACGCGACCCATTTGTCGATCGGCCGGTAGCCGAGCCGCCCGTTGACGTCGAGCATGTGGGTGTTCTCTTCGGCGTTCCAGGTGTGCACGTAACGCATGTGGGGGCGGTAGTCGGTGAGGAGCCGGTGGTTGGCGGCCTTGATGAGCAGCCCGAGCCGGTGACCCCGATGATCGGGGTCGACGATCGTGGTCCCCTGCCAGGCGTCCTTCTCTTGGGTGGGGTTGACCGTGAGAAAGGTCCAACCGACCACTGCACCCGTCTGGCTGTGTCTTACCGCCGTGTTGAGTGACAGCTGGCCACGGAGGACGCGTCCGGTCTCCGTCTCACGGATCCGGGCGGCGTCGATGTTCTCCTGTTGGATGTCCAGCTGTCCTTGTGGCGCATCGGTGCTCATGCGACCTTCGAGATAGGCGACACCGCCGACCACGTCGTCGGGTGCGTGGTCGGCCCACTGCACCAGTTCGTAGCCGTCGGCCTTTTTCCACGCGGTCTGCGTCACCGTGGCGAGTTCGGCAGGCGAGACGGTGGTGAGGTCGGCGACACTGTGTAGTTCGTCCAGTCCGGCTTCGTACCCGTTCCGGCGCGCGAATACGGGACCGGCCTCGGATCGGACGGGTCCGCCTTCGACGGTGGCGGGCACGAACGTGATGAGCGTGTTGCGCCCGTGTTCGGCGGCGCGACGCTCGGCTTCGGCCAGCAACGCCGTTCCGATGCCGCTGTGTCGGTGGTCGGGGTGGACGTCCAGCTCGAACTCCACCATGTGTGTGTTGTCGTTCAGCGGCATGTTGAGTTCGGCCACCCCGACGACGCGTCCGTCGCGTTTGGCGATGACGCGTTCAAACCGTCGGTAACTCGACTGCCGGAACAGCTCGACGATCCGCATCGATGCGACGCCCGATGGGAAATCGGGTAGATCCACACGCGTGGTCTCGTCGAGCAAATCCATCCAGGAGGCGACGTCTTGCCTGTTCATCGGGTCAAGGACCCCGAATTCGACCATTCGTAAAGAATGAGCGCGCCGCAACGGCTCGTCAACCGAATTAGTCGCTTCAGTAGGCCGCCAGGACCGCGGAGAACTCGTCCTCGAGGGCTTGGGTCCACTCGCCGACTTCGGGTTTGAACGTGGCGACGCCGGAGACGGTCCAGTTGGGTTCGATGGTGAATTCACCGGTGCTGGGCGTGAACTTCACGGTGCACGACACCGTCACCTTCTCGTCGATGTCGCCCGACTTCTCCTTGTCGCATTTCTTTTTGCCGAGGGATCCGCCGTCGATGTCGGCCTTCATGGTGATCTTGACGCGATCGGCGAGGTTGTAGCCCGAGGAGAACGCGGCGGTGACCTTGGTCGAGGCTTTGCAGGAGAAGTCGGCGTTGTCGCACTTGAAGTCGGGGTCGCTTTCGGTCAACGACAGTGAGAGCCCGTTGTCGTACACCGTGGACCAATCACCGACGGTATCGACGAGTTCGCTTTGCAGGTCTTCGACATAGGTGCGGTCGACTCCGGCGACATCGACGCTGAGTGTCGCCGGCCCGGACGGCAGTGTCACGAGGACCCTTTCGACGGCGACGACGGTGAACGGCTCTTCGGTGGTCACGTGGACGGTGCCGTCGCCGACCGCGAGCGGATAGACGGAGACGCCGTCGCGGTCGATGGCCTCGGGTAGGGCGATGTCGAGGGTCTGGGCGTCGGCGAGTGCCACCTCGAGCGCCTCGACGTATGCGCCCGGCAGTAGTTCCTCCGAGGGGTTGATGCCGCGGTCGGGATCGATCTGTGTGAGTTTGCCGTCGATCGTTTCGGAGTAGGAGCCGTCGATGCCGTATCCGGTCCAGAATTTTTCGGGTGCCCGCACGAGGAACGCCTCCTGCATGCCGTACACCTTGGCTTCGACGCTGCCGACGACGGCGTCGCCTTGGAAGATCCCGGTGTTGGTGACGTCGATGTCGACGGTGGCGATCGTTCCGGTGCCGCCGAGGTTGGTGACCGCCCCCTGGTAGTTCAGTACGGGCCGCTGTTTGAGGTCTTCGATCGCCGGGAGGGCGACGGCCTGTGTGGCGGCTCCCGGGTCGATGAACGTACCGGATGCCGCCGAGCATCCGGAGAGGCCGAGCATGACGGCCACACCGGCCAGTATTGCTTTCCGCATTTGAACCACCGACCGTTTCGGGCCGGCCCGGACTTTCCGGGCCACTGCATCGTTTTCCATGCGAAAGCCCATCCCTGACATGGCGTCGGCTTCCGCTGAGCGCCACTCAGTATTCCATCCGGCTGCAAGCACCACACCGACCATTGGGGTTGGGCTGATCAGCCGACATCCCGGGAATTCTCGTCCGAACGTTCATGACGCCGACGGCGTTCACGGTCCCCGCATCTGCCGGTTTTCAGGAGCGGATTCTCCGCAGGAGCGGCACTATAGTCGTGAATATGACGACGTTGCGGATCAGCGAGGCGGCGTCGCTGCTCGGGGTCAGCGACGATACCGTGCGGCGGTGGATCGAGCAGGGCCGGTTGCCCGTCGACCGCGACGGCCCCATGACGGTGACCGGTCGCGATCTGGCCGCTCTGACGACGTCGTTGGGGCAGGCTCCCGAACCGGGCGCGACCGCCGCCGTATCGGCCCGTAATCGTTTCAAGGGGATCGTCACCCGTGTGGTCAAAGACGGTGTGATGGCGCAGGTCGAGATGCAGGCGGGCCCGTTCAGGGTCGTGTCGTTGATGAGCCGCGACGCCGCGGAGGAACTGCGGCTGGAGCCGGGCAGTGTGGCGGTCGCGTCGATCAAGTCGACACAGGTCGTCGTCGAGATTCCGGAGGAGCGTCGATGAGGGCGCTTCCGGTGTTGTTGGCGGCGTTGTTGACGTTGGTGGGTTGCGCGGCGGGGGCGCAGACGCCCGATCGGGTCACCGTGTTCGCGGCCGCGTCGCTGACCGAAACGTTCACCGAACTGGGGGAACGCTTCGAAGCCGAGCACGGCATCGCGGTGGATTTCAATTTCGCGGGTAGTTCCGCGTTGGCGCAGCAGATCAACAACGGCGCTCCGGCAGACGTGTTCGCATCGGCTTCGCCGGTGAACATGGACCAGGTGGCCGCCGGGGTTGTCGACCCGGTCGTGTTCGCGACGAATCGTCTACAGATCGTTGTGCCGGCGGGCAATCCCGGCGGTGTCACGGGCCTGACCGATTTCGCCGACCCGGACCTTGTCCTGGCGGCGTGTCAGGAGCGGGTGCCGTGTGGCCGGGGGGCTTCCGCCGTGTTCGCCGAGGCCGGTGTGGAGCCCGCGCTGGACACGCTCGAACCGGACGTCAAAGCCGTGTTGACGAAGGTCCGTCTCGGTGAGGTCGACGCCGGGCTTGTGTACCGCACCGACGTTCTCGCCGCCGACGGCGACGAGGTCGTGGGGGTCGACTTTCCCGAGGCCGGTGCGGCGTTGAACGACTATCCGGTCGCGGCGTTGTCCGCGGCCCCGAACACGGATGGGGCGAAGCTGTTCGTCGAGTTCGTCCTGTCGCGGCAGGACGTCTTCACCGACGCGGGTTTCGGTTCGCCGTGAGGAGGTCGCGGCCCGTGGTGACCCGTCGTGTGCGCGGTGGGGTGCCGCTGCTTCTTCTCGTTCCGGCGTTGGCGGGTCTGGCGTTTTTGACGGTTCCGCTCTTGGGTCTTGTTGCGCGTGCGGAGTGGTCGGGGTTGCCGCAGCGGCTCATGAGCCCCGAGGTCGGTCAGGCGTTGCGTCTGTCGTTGGTGTGCGCGACGTCGGCGACGGCGGTGTGCCTGGTCCTGGGGGTGCCGTTGGCGTGGCTGTTGGCGAGGACGCGGCTTCCGGGGCGGGGGTTGGTTCGGGCGTTGGTGATGGTGCCGCTGGTCATGCCGCCGGTGGTGGGTGGTGTGGCGTTGCTGTTGGTTCTGGGGCGGCGTGGTCTCGTCGGGCAATACCTGTACGAGTGGTTCGGGGTCTCGCTTCCGTTCACGACTGCCGGTGTGATCGTCGCGGAGGCGTTCGTCGCGATGCCGTTTCTGGTCGTGTCGGTGGAGGGTGCGTTGCGTGCCGCCGATCCACGGTACGAGGAGGCGGCCGCGACGCTGGGCGCGTCCGGGTGGTACACGTTTCGGCGGGTCACGTTGCCTTCGGTGATGCCGGCCGTTCTTGCGGGAACGGTGTTGTGTTGGGCGCGGGCGTTGGGCGAGTTCGGGGCGACGATCACGTTTGCGGGGAACTTTCCCGGGCAGAC
This sequence comes from Candidatus Stackebrandtia excrementipullorum, assembly GCA_019113825.1. GTDB lineage: Bacteria > Actinomycetota > Actinomycetes > Mycobacteriales > Micromonosporaceae > Stackebrandtia > Stackebrandtia excrementipullorum. The sequence goes on from DXGR01000136.1 coordinate 5,728, forward strand.
GACGACGATGCCGTTGGCGGTGTATCTGGCGTTGGAGAGCGACCCTCAGGCTGCGATCGCGTTGAGTCTGGTGTTGTTGTTGGTGTCGGTGGTCGTCTTGGCGTCGCTGCGGGAACGGTGGTTGAAGGCGGGGTCGGCGTTGTGACTCTGGACGCGCGCATGGAGCTGACGCGGGGCGGCTTTCGGCTGAGGCTCGACGTGGTGGCCGCCGAAGGCGAGGTGGTGGCACTGCTGGGGCCCAACGGAGCGGGGAAGACGACGGCGTTGCGTGCACTGTCCGGCCTCGCTCCGTTGGCGAGTGGACACATCATCGTGGACGGTCACGTGTGGGATCGTCCACCTGCGACTTTTGTGGCGCCGGAGCGGCGTCGGGTCGGTGTCGTGTTCCAGGACTACCTGCTGTTCCGGCATTTGAGTGTTGTGGACAACGTCGCGTTCGGGTTGCGCGCTCGCGGTGTCGGGCCTCGTGAGGCAGCGGACCGCGCACTGGAGTGGTTGGAGACGGTGGGCCTGACCGCGAAGGCCCGCACCAAACCCGGGAGGTTGTCGGGCGGTCAGGCGCAACGCGTGGCGTTGGCCCGCGCGCTCGCGACCCGACCGCGGCTTCTGTTGCTGGACGAACCGTTGTCCGCGCTTGACGCCCGGACCCGAGTGACCGTGCGCTCCGAGCTGAAACGGCATGTGGCGGCTTTCAACGGTGCGACCGTGATGGTGACGCACGATCCGTTGGACGCCATGGTGTTGGCGGATCGTCTCGTGGTCTTGGAGAACGGCGTGGTGGTGCAGTCGGGGCGGCCGCTGGACGTCGCGCGTGAACCGCACACGCCGTATGTCGCCGACCTCGTCGGGTTGAACCTCTACGACGGGACCGCCGCCGACGGTCGCGTTCGTCTCGACGGCGGCGTTGTGTTGACCGTCCCGGAAACGCTTGACGGTGAGGTGAAGCTGGTGTTCCCGCCGACGGCGGTACGGCTGCACCCGGAACGGCCCGGTCTCGACAACGTCTGGTGTGGGACGGTCCACGCGGTCGAGCAGCACGCTCACCACGTACGGGTGCATTTCGACGGACCGTTGCGGGGCGTGGCCGACACGGCTCCCTCGACGATCGCGGCGCTGGATCCGTTGCCGGGTCGGCGGCTGTGGTTGTCGGTGGCCGGAAGGGATGTTCACGGCTTTTCCCGGAACCCTTGAAACCCGCATATCGGGCGCTGGGTGTCGAAAGTGGTTTTTTCGGATGCCCGCGGCCTTGGCTGCTGAGGAACCGCGGGCATCCGCTCCGGTCCGGGCAAGCGCCCGATGTGGAGATTGGCAGGAAAGAGGTTGGTCGGGAGACCACATACATCCACAGGCGCTTATTGCGCTCTGATCACCGGTCACGGCCGGGACACTGAGTCGACCGACCGTGCCGATGTAGATGAAGCGGTCTCCCGCACTTGCGATTCTGCGCCGGTTTCGGTTGAGCGTCAATGGTTGGAGGAGCCTTTTAAACTGTCAGATATTTGACAGAGTCCTGGCTCATTGTCACGCAGCGTGATAATAGGATCGTCCGGTTTAGACAACGAAGCCAAACGGATCGGCGAACCCTTCAAAGCCGTGTAACCGACAAACCACCCATACCATCCCCTGCGGCCAGCGACGATACCGAGTCCACAGCGACCCCTCGATTCACTGAAATGAACCGATACCGACCATTACCTGCCAGTACCACCCAAAACAGTTTCGGTCACCGACAGTAACGATGATGCCGAGCAGCAGCCCTTTCAACGGCCGTTCTGTAAAAACCACTCTTGTACTGCGGCAACAGATCTGCTAAGAAGCCGTCCCGAAGCGTCGTGCGTCGTGGAGCGGCTGTACGGCTGCATCGATCGAACGGCGGTGAAAGCCCGGCTTACCGGATCCGTAGGCAACGCCGCCGGGTTCGGTCCACTCACCACGCGCCGACGTTCACAGCGGCTTTCCAGGCCTCCGGCCGGTTAAATCCCCGACGGCAACAGACCCGCCTTCCGAGCGTCCTGCAACGACGGACGAATGCGATGAGTGGCTCCCGCATCCGACACCGCGTCCAACGTCTTCAAACCCTCACCGGTGTTGTACACAACGGTTTCGGCCGCAGGATCAAGACGCCCCTCGGCCAGTAGCTTCTTCAACGTCGCGACAACCACACCACCGGCGGTCTCGGCGAAGATCCCCGTGGTCCTCGCCAACAACCGGATGCCCTCCCGAATCTCGGCGTCGGTCACATCCGCCATCCAGCCGCCGCTACGACGGACCGCCTCGATCGCATAGGGACCGGCGGCGGGGTCGCCGATGTTGAGGGACTTCGCAATACCCGTCGGCTTCACCGGCACGATCTCATCGGTACCGTTACGCAACGCCGTGGCGATCGGGTTGCACCCCTGCGACTGGGCACCGAAAACCCGGGAACGGCCCTCCGGAACGAGACCGATCTCGACGAGCTCTTCAAAAGCCTTGTCCACCTTCGTCAACAGCTCGCCCGACGCCATCGGGACGACCACCTGCTCGGGAATGCGCCAGCCCAGTTGCTCGGCCACCTCGTACCCCAGCGTCTTGGAGCCCTCCGCGTAATAGGGACGGACGTTGACGTTGACGAACGCCGTCGACTCGAAGTCGTCGGTCTCGGTCAACTCCGAACACAACCGGTTGACGTCGTCGTACGAACCCTCGATCGCCACCAATTGTCCACCATAGACTGCCGTGGTGACGACCTTCCCGGCCTCCAGATCATGTGGAATGAACACGACGGACGGCTTACCGGCACGCGCCGCGTGAGCCGCCACCGAGTTCGCAAGGTTGCCCGTCGACGCACACGCGTACCGGTCGAAACCCAACCGGGAGGCCGCGGTCAACGCGACCGACACGACCCTGTCCTTGAACGAATGCGTCGGGTTGGCGCTGTCGTCCTTCACCCACAACGTCTTCATTCCGAGTTCGGCGGCCAGATTGTCCGCCCTGACCAGCGGAGTCATGCCCGGGTCGAGAGTCACCCGTGTCGCCGGGTCCACCCCCGCCGGCAACAGGCGCGCGTACCGCCAGATGTTGTTCGGCCCCGCCTCGATGTCGGCGCGAGTCACGCTCGCCAAAGCAGCCGCATCGTAGTCGACCTCCAGCGGCCCGAAACACTGCCAACACGCGTGCTGAGCAGCCAACGGATACGTGGCCTGACAGTTACGGCAGATCAACCCGACCGCAGGACTGTCGGTGAACGGGTTCGCGGATACGGATGTGCTCACGAGAAACTCCCTTTCATCTCTCCGGTGTCACACCGGCCGGATTTGGCACCTTCCGCACACGAGGCGGTGGTTGCCGAAGCGTCACAGGGCCGTTCCCTCGGCTTCTCTGGATGAAGTACGAGCGAAGTGTAACCAGACCCGTCTACCAGCCGCAATGCGACTCGTCACACGTTCCACGTCATGAGAAAACGGCCGGTGAGCCAACCTCACCGGCCGTTGTCGGCGACACGAGGTCAGTAGGCCCTCAGGGTGCTGGTCGTCTCGTCGGCCCTCGCGTAAAGATAGGGCTCGACCAGGTCGGTGTCCCCCGAACTCGACCGGGTCACCACCGTGATCACCACGAAGGAACCCGCGGGATCGGCGATCCACAGGCCCTCCTCGAAGTTCGAGATCATCGACTCCGTCTTGAAGATGTAGTCGTCCTGAAACTCGTCACTGTTCAGGTCGGTCTGCAACGTACCGGCCGAAGTGCTGTCCTCCAGAGCCAGAATCATCTGCCCGATGCGGAAGTCACCGCCCTCGGCCTCGTGCACGACCTCGACCGCGTACTGACAGCCCTCGTCCTCCAGCGTTGAACCGATCGCGATCTCGGAGCAGCTCGCGTAGTCCCAACCGTTCACGTAGGTGGCGCTCAGGCTCTCACCCTGGTAGTCGCCGCTCCACGACGAGGCGAAGTCGAGGTAGCTCACGGTCTCGGGGCCGGGGTCCTCCGACGGCGTCGGATCCTCGCTCGGACCTTCGGTCGGTTCCTCGGTGGTCGGCTGGGTCGTCACAGGTTCATCGTCGCCACCGAGGGTGAATACCAGGACGGTGCCGACCGCCAGAAGCAGCACGACGCCGAGCACGGCACCGACGATGATGCCCGTGTTGTTTTTCTTCTCCGGCTGGGGAGGCATACCGAACATCGGCTGCTGCGGCCCCATGCCGCCACCCATCGGTGGCTGACCGGGCGGGCCGCCCATGTGAGGTTGCCCCGGCGGACCGCTCATCGGCGTATGGCCGGGCGGACCGCTCATGGGGGTCATGGGAGCCGACGGGTTGTATCCACCGGCCGGTCCCGACTGCGGCGGTGACCCCCACCCCCCACCGGCCGCGGGGCCGCTGGTCGGGGCGTGTGACGCGTACGGATCGGGCTGAGGAGCGTATGGATCGTGGTACTGCGGTTGCTGACCGTACGGATCGGGCGGGGGCTGCTGACCGTACGGGTCCGGCGGAGGTTGCTGACCGTACGGGTCCGGCGGAGGTTGCTGACCGTATGGGGAGGGCTGGCCGTATGGATCGGGCTGCTGACCATAGGGGTCATGAGGTTGGCCGCCGGGATAACCCGGCGGCGGTGGGGGGTAAGTCATGGTCTGTGCACCTTTCCATACGTCACGCCGACGTGGCTTTCGCTCCCCTCGCGGCAATGAACCAATTGTGCGCCATGGTTGCAATACGGCGGCGCTCCCGGGCCGATCCGGGGACGTGCCCGACGCCGGACGTGCTCACCGGCGGGTTGAGGAGCCGACGTTGAATCCACTGTTCTGCGGCGCGGTGTGTGGCGACGCCGTGGGGTCGCCCGAACACCGGCACACGACAAGCGGATGGTGAACCCGGTTTCTCAGTAGGCGACGAACAGGTCGTCGGTGAAGTCGTCGTGGAATGCGCCCAGGGTTTCCTTGCCCCGCTGAACCACTGAGGCATCGGCGGTGTCGATGGAACCGATCGTGACGACCAGGTAGTTGCCGATCGACTGTGTATACGCGTAAATCTCCATATCGGTTTCGTAAATGCCGCTGTCGGGTGCCAGGCGGTAACTCATGAAGTCGATCGTCTCGGCCTGGAAGGCGGCGAAGTCGTCGTCGAAGACGAGGATGAGCTGTGCGATGCCCGTGTGGCCGTCGACGGACCGGTATGCGCCTTCGATGCCGTACCCGCAGCCCAGGTCGTTCAACATCGCCTGGCTGCCCGACAGGCCGACGTCGCAGCAGTCGGAGTGGTTCCACACGCCGAGGCGTTCGGCGGCATACGCGTCGTCCATGGAGTACTCCCACGGATCGAATCGGTAGAAGTCCTCGGCTCTCATCGGGTCGGCCGCGGGCTGCTCGGAGGGTACGCATTCGACTCCCATGCGTCCACCGTTCGCCGACGGCGTCTCCTTCTCACCGGGGTCGATCAGGACGATCCCGACCGCGAGTCCGAGAACCACGGCGACGCCGAGGACGCCGAGCCACACCCACGGTGCCCGTGGCGGTTCCGGTAGGGGGTCGGCCACCGGCGGCATCTGGTAGCCGGTCGTCATCGGCGCGATCGGTGCCGGTGGAGGCGACATCGCGGGGACCCCGGGCACGGGTTCGCCAAGCCCCTCGGGTGGCCGCTGCTGCCTCACAGGCTCCCCTCCACTCAAGCTTTCGCTATCCGTCGATACTGCCAGGCGTCACAAGGCGTCACAACCGATACGCGAGCCACCGGCGTCCGGGCCACCCTACGACGTGACGTCTTTCCGGTTGAACCGGGCGAACGCGATGATCGTGAACACGGTGGCGTACACGAGTGACACGACCGTTCCGCGCACCATCTCGTCGTATTGGATCGGCTCCGACAGCAGCCCCAACCAGGCCTGTGAATACCGGGTCGGCAGGAAGTCCCGGAGGTCTCCGAGCGCGGTGATGGCATTCAGGATGTTCGACATGATGTGTAGAAGAACGGCGCCTCCGACGGCGGCCAGGGGCGCGTCGGTCATCACCGACAGCATGAACGCCAGGCCGGCGACCACGAGCATCGTGACGGCCAGATAACCCGCCACCGACAGGACCCGCCATAGTGCCTCGTTGGCGGCGATTTCGCCTCCGAGGGGCGCCACGAGCGGTTCCCACCCGTAGGCGAGGAACCCGACGAGGAGGCTCGCCGCCGTCAACACCACGACGGCCAACGCCGAGAAGGTCAGGCCGACGCTGAACTTGATCGCGAGGAGTCGTCCACGGGGTACGGGAGTCGCCAGCAGGTACCGGAGGCTTCCCCATTGGGCTTCGCCCGCGACGGTGTCGCCGCAGAACAACGCGACGACCACGATGATGAGGAAGTTGGACGTCACCAGGAGCGAAAACAGGGTGAAGTTGGCGGCGCCGAAGGTGCCGAAGTCGGCGAGGGCGAACGCACCCCCGGAATCGTCGTCGTCACCGTTTCCGGCTCCGATGGAGAACGCGATGAAGATGACGACCGGCAGCAGCGCCATCAACACCAGTGTCAGTTGTGTCCTGCGGCGGGTGAGTTGTCGCCGGAATTCGGTGGTGAAGGCGAGTGTGCCGTGCGCGCGGTAGCCCTGCGCGGCGCCGTCGGGTGCAACCTGCGTGCTCATTTTTACTCCACCAGCTCCAGGAACGCGTCCTCCAGTCGGCCACCGGACCCGATGACGTCCTTGACCTCACCGTGGCCGACGACTCGACCGCGGCTCATGACCACTACGTGGGTGCAGGCCTGTTCGACTTCGGCCAGCAGGTGCGACGACACCAGCACGGCCCGACCGTCGGATGCGTAGTTGTACAGCACCCGACGCATTTCGGCGATCTGTGGCGGGTCGAGTCCGTCGGTGGGTTCGTCCAACACCAGAAGTTCCGGGAGGCCCAGCATCGCCTGTGCGATGGCGATGCGTTGTTTCATGCCGTGCGAGTATTTGCGGACCTTCCGGTGTATCCGGTCGCCCAGGTCGGCGATCTCGACGACCTTCTCGAGTTCGGCCTCGGATTCCGGGCGTCCCGTGGCCCGCCAATACAGCCTGAGGTTGTCCATACCGGACAGGTGGGGAAGGAGCCCGGGCCCTTCGACGAGCGCACCGAGTCGTGAAAGGACCGGAGCGCCGGGTGTCACCTTGTGCCCGAACACCCTCATGTGTCCCTCGGTGGGCTGCAACAGACCCATGAGGACCCGCAGGGTCGTGGTTTTACCGGCGCCGTTGGGTCCCAGCAGCCCGACGACCTGGCCGCGCTTCACGGTGAAGTCGACGCCGTCGACGGCGACATAGCCGTCCCCGTAAACCTTTCGGAGCCCTCGGACGACCAGCGGGGTGTCGGCGGTGGCCTCGTCGACGCTGCGGTCGAGTCGTCGGTGACGCACCCGCGCGATCGCCCACGCCGACAGCCCGAGGACGGGCAGTGCTACCAGCACCACCCACAGCGCGGTCATCCACACCTGGTTCTGTGACGGCAGCGGACTGTACGTGGTCTGGGGGAGGCTGATCTGCGACGGCATCGCCACGGTGTACTGGACCGGCTCGACGGGACCGGTGTACGACTGGTCTGCAGATGCGACGACGATCCGCAGGTGATGACCGGGTTCGAGTCGGTGGACGATGCCGGGCAGGGTCACGGTGACCTCGTCGGCGTCGGCGATGTCGGTCGGCAGATCGTCGAGCCGCACGGGCGCGATCAAACCGTTCGACAATGTCGCACGACCCGACGAGTCCACGTCGTACAGCTTGACGAACAGGACCGCCTCACCCGTCGGCGACGCCACCCGCAGCGACACCTCCGGGCTGCCCACGATGTCGACCGCGGCGTCCACGGGCGCGGTCTCGGCCATCGCGAACTGGCCGGGAATGTCGGCCCCGAAACCGGCATCACCGGCCAATGTCGATAGTTGTCCCAGTGACGGCAACGACGACAACGCCGCGGGCGTTCCCGACGGCGGGCTCGCCACCGGTTGCACGACCTCGTCGACCGTGTCGAGGGTCAACGGGTCCTCCGTCCCGGACACACCCGGGTACGTGTCACGCGTCAGCCCCTGCGTTCCCAGGTCGGACCGCCTCGACGTGACACCGCCGACCCGCGAAAACGTGAAGTCCTCCCCCGGTTCGTCGCCCTCGCCGCGCAAATAGTGGTTCAGCCACTGCAACGTCAGGTGGTCGATACGTTCCTGATCACTCGCCGTTCCCGTGGCGTCGTGCCCACCCGAATACCAGGCGACCTGCACCGGCGCGTTGATGATGCCTCGCGCGTTGGCGTCGGCCTGCCCCAGGTCGAAGAGCGTGTCGGCCTGCCCCTGGATCAGCAGGGTCGGCGCCTCGATCATGCTCACCACCGACGACGGGCTGCTCGCGTCCAACAGGGCGCGCGCGTTGTCGGACAACCGCCCGGTTGTGGCGATCTCCTGGTACATCGCGCACATGTCCGGAGCCCACCGGCCACACGCGGGGTCCACACCGGCCGGTCGATTGTCGGGCGCCGGAAACGACTCGTCTCCGTCCTCGTTCGACTCATCGGGGGCGGGGCCCATCATTCCCGACGGAGCCAGACCGGTCGCGTAGAACACACCCGCCCACGCCGACTTGAACACCCCGTCGTATGCGGCGGGATCGGCCTGGTCCGAATAGTTGGGGAACAACGACTCCGCGAGACTGTGCCACGTGATCTGCGAAACGATCGCGTCCACGCGGTCGTCGTAACCGGCCAACAGCAGCGACAGGGCGCCCCCGTACGAGCCGCCGACCGCGGCCACCCGCGGGTCCCCCGGCGCATCCTGTGACACCTCGTCCCGTTCGGCCAGGTAATCGAGCAGTTCGGACGCGTCGGCGACCTCGTACTGCGGCGCGTTCAAATGGATGAGCCCACCGGAGGAACCGAAACCCCGCGCCGTGTACGTCAACACGACGTAGCCCTGAGCGACAAGGTCTTCGGCCGACTCCGTCATCGACTCTTTCGTGCCGCCGAAACCGTGAGCCAACAGCACCGCCGGCGCCGGTACCCGATCGGGGATGAACAACCGGGCGTCGAGCTCCGCCGGTTCGTCGGTGCCCACCGCGATACGCAGGTCCTCGGTCGTGTGCGGAGGTGCCGCCGACACCGTCCACCACACGAAACCGCCCGCGGCCAACACGACCACGACGAGCCCGAGCGTCAGCCACCGGCGTCGACGACGCACCCAATCACGCATGCGAACAACCTACGCCCCCGACGTCACATGACCGCACGACTCCTCAGCCGCGTCTCAGAAGTCAGACAAAACCGCCGTCCGTTGCGCGGTGTCCGGAAGACGTGTGACGGCGTCGACCCGTCCCGGGCCCCAACGACTCGTCGACGACGGACGGCTGTGCTCCGCCGTGGACGCGCACAGGTCAGTGTGCCGGGCCGCCCAAACGACAATACGGCGACCGCACCCTCGTTGACCTGTGGTGTCGCTCCTTTCCGGGTTTGACGGCGCGTGGCCGTGGCCGCTCACCGGTGGCGACGTCGGCGAACCGTATCGGCGTGGTGTTTCCCCGCGCGCACCACCGGCGGTCACCGCCATTGCGAGGTGTTCGCCCGGACGGAACTACCGGTGACGTCTCACAACCAGTCCCAACACATCGTGTAGGACAGCTCCGGGAAGTAGCTCGACCGCCACCAGGTCCAACCGTCGTTTCCGCAGAACGCGGCGTCGTCGGGTGTACCGGTGCGACCCGTCACATACACATTGGACTCCGAGCAGGAAGCGAACTCGAAGCGTCGGCCTCCGTCGTCAAGGTCGTACATCGCCAAACAGTTGTCCATCACGGCGTGCCCGGCGTCGTCCGGATAGTTCATCGTCAAGCACAACACCGCGTTGAGGCTGTCGTGATCGGGAACCGTCAACGACACCATCCAGTCGAGGCGGTACGAATCGGTGCAGGCGTCGAGATCCGACTCATCCTCGAGCCGCTCCAGCACCGTGAACGATCCCGTCTCGCACGACTCCTCGACCCACGGGTCGTGCTCGCCGTACCGGAACACGCAGTCCCCCACACTCGCCGCGTACGCCGAGCTCCGGTGGATGTAGTCCAGACACAACCGCATATCGTGACGGCTGTTCTCCACGCTCCAGTCGGTGTCCGAACAGTCCGACGAGTCGACGCCGTCGAGGACCCACATCACTTCGAACGAGCCCGAGTCGCAGTTGGAAAAGTCCAGTTCGACGTCGTACTCGTCCCCATAGTTGTATACGCAGTCCCCCGCCACCGCGTCGGGGAACACGGACGGATCCGTCTCCGGTTCCTCCTCGTCGTCGAAGCCGTCGAAGCCGCCCTCGTCTTCGCCCGTCAGATCGTCGGCGGCGCTGTCCCCATCCGCGTCCTCGTCGGCGTTGATCACGCCGGCCACGCACATCACGAGCAACAGCATCAACACAAGCGCGGCCACGGTCTTCACATTCGGCGCGCCGCCTGGGGGTTTCTCCGGCTGAGGCAACGGCGTCAGTTTCGGCTGCGCGCCACCGGATCCGGCTTTTTCAGGCACGTTAGCCCGGTGGTCGGATGCGGAACGTGCCGCAGGAGTGACCTTGGGGCCGGACTTTCGGGCACCATCGGAAGCGGCCCCGTCGGTACCGGCCTTCGCGTCGCCCGACACCGCACCATCCGAACCCGAAGCATCCGCGGCGGAACCACCACCCGCCGACGCCGGACCGTCCCCGGCCGCCCCGCCCGCGCCCGGTGGGCCGACAAACCTCACCATCGGCGGCTTCGGCGGCTTCGGCAGCTTCGGCGGCGGGACCTCGGCCCCGGCTTCGTCCGGTGGTGTCTCGTCACCCGCTGACGGCACACCACCGTCACGCCCGAAATCCACGGTCCGTCCACCGGGCCAATTGACCGTACGGTCGGCGACCCACACATCACCGACCGCGGCCCCCTGAGCGTCACCGGCCCCGGCGACGATGCGAGCGATCTCATCACGCTGCCGGTCGATCATCGCGTATATGTCGGTAGACCAGGGCCGATCACCGGGTTCGAGCTCACCCAACAGGTCCAGGGCTTCCCCGGGTTTGAGGCGGTCGTCGGGGTTCCGCCGAAGGCACCCCTCGATCAGGGCACGCAACGCACCGGGCACCGGATCCAGATCGGGTTCGCAGCGGGCCAGGTTCGTCAGGGTCTGAAGGGTTCCCGCACCCTCGAACGGACTGGCGCCGGTGGTGCTCACCATGTACAGCACACAGCCCAGCGAAAACATGTCGCTCGAGGCGGTGATGTCGCCCCCGTCGGCCTGTTCGGGCGACATGAAACCGGGCGCACCGATCAACCCGGTCCGAGTCACCGACGAGTCCTGGCCGTCGAGAGCACGTGCGATACCGAAGTCCAAGACCTTGGCTCCATCGCCGGCCAACAGAACATTGCCCGGGTTCAGGTCCCGGTGCACGATGTTCTCGCTGTGAATGGCCGTCAACGCCGTCACCAGGCTCGCGGTCAAACGCAGCACCACCTGTTCGGGAAGGACACCGACCTCCCGGATGACCTGGCGCAGTGACGGTCCGACGATCAGCTCGGAAACCAACCAGGGGACGTCGGCCTCCGCGTCGGCGTCGATGACCGCCGCCGTGTACGGGCCGTGCACGCGACGGGACGCGGCCACTTCACGTGTGAAACGGGCACGGAAGTCGGGTTCCTCACTGAACTGTTCAAGGATCTGCTTGAGTGCCACGAGGTGGCCGTCGGGGCCGACCGCGAGGTACACGCGGCCCATACCACCGCGACCGATGTCGGCCAACAACCGGTACGGACCGACATACCGTTCCACAAGCAGCAGTTTCACGACGACCTCCTCAAGTGACGAAGTACGGATCGGGGAGCACCGAAGCAAACTCGATCATTGGTGGGCGAAATCCAGAATCTGTTTCCAGATTACAGAGTTCGACACGGCACAGTGAACTTCACAAACCGTGCATTACCGATGAGTCGGTACTGTCAGGCAAGGTGATGAAACCGCGGGTCGTCACGCCAATCGCGGCGAAGAATCGTGCGCGGAACCGGAATATCGGGCAGGGCACGCCGCAACCGCCGCCCGGCCGCTCCCTCGGCGACGAGAGCATACGGCGGGCCCTCAAACCCCTGAATCACCACGGTCGTACGACTACCCGAATCCTCTATCGACAACGTCGAGACGTCGTCGTACCGGATCTCATGTTCGACGTCGACAACCGGCCCGCCCCGCCACCACCGTTTCAATCGGCGACGCCCCGCCGGGAAAAACACCATCACGATCGCCCCCACGATCATCGTCGGCACCAACAGCATCCCGAGAACCTCGATCAGCAGGGCGAACAACACGGGCACACCGACGATCAACGCCGCCACCAGGATCACGACGCCGACAACCGTGTGCCCCATCGACACCACCGACGCACCCAGGACGAACAGACCGACCATCCCCACGAAGGAGGCCAGGTACAGCGGGATCTCCCAAAAGTCGGACCAGGACAGGTTGGGCGGTTTCATTCGAATGCGGTCGGACTCGAACACCACCGTCACCCGCCGGTTTTCCGGGTGGACCCGGACGCGGCGAACACGGTTGACAGGCACGCCTCACACGATATAGACGCAGGGCAATACCGGTGTCGGGTTTGCGGTGAAGATCCGCAGATGCCGTCCCATACGACGTCGGCGCGTCTGCGGGGCGCGATGTTCGAGCTCGCCGGGTACGCCACCGCCCGCTGACGCTGATCCCCGTCACCCGCGTCGGTCTCGGGCCTGTTTCGTCGATACCGGGAATGGCACACCCGGCGGGCACGAACCGATCGGCCGGACGGACGCCATCGTCGTCGGGCCCGAACAGCAGCTTCTCAGCGGCCCGTGCGAACGACGACCGAACCGACGAATTGCCCACCACATGTCCATGTTGACTGCACCGCGTCGGAGCGTTCAGGAAGGCGCCATTTCGTGCGACCCAGGTGATCCCACTGTTAAGCGCGGTAGCGGCGATACGGGATAGGACTTGCAGCACCCGGGTCTACTCAACGTCGGTATTCCTCTCGGCCTTCACCCTCCGCCCGACGCCCGATGACCCTGCGGCGCCCGAATACCCCGCCAATAGGGCGCCAAGCTCAACACGCCACAGTGTTCAAACGGCGGCGAGGCCGCCATAACCTGCCTTTCTTGTCTTTCAGATCCTGAACAGCCTCGCACCAGTCCGTCCATAGATCGGAGTACGCGAAGTTCAGTCCCGCAAGAAACGCCGACTCCGACAAGTCATCGAATGCATTGGGCGCAATCGTGACGTCGGCATGGGACATGCCCACCGAAGTGATCCTGATGTACGCCGCCGCGGACTCTCCGATGAGCTCCAGATTCTCCCGGGCCCGCCAGAACCGTCGTGTCTCTGCATCCCAGTGGTTTCCGTCGCTGACGGTGAGGTTGGTGTTCTCTCGGATCAGTTTCACTTGTGCTTCTTTTCGGGCATGCAATAGTTCCGTCAACAGCGGCGTTAGCCGGGCTGCGAGGCTGGATTCGTCACGATAGTCGTGATAGGCGGAACCGGAGAAGGTCACC
>DXGR01000020.1 GCA_019113825.1 Candidatus Stackebrandtia excrementipullorum
CACCCCACTGGGGACACCGGATCCGATGGTCCCGATGGCGCCGCCGCCATCAAGCCACCGCCAAACGCCTCCACTACCAGCGACAACTCGCCATCACCGCATGAAACCCGAACCTACAACTGGAGTATTAGTTCGCCCCATCGAGCGCCAGTTTCGATGTTGGTCTCGACCAGGAGTCGCATCCGCGCAGGAACAAAGTGGATGAGGGCGTCGAATTGTTCGGGTGTAACGACGGTGAACTGTTTCTTCGGTATCGGTGGCAGCTTCACCCCTTTGCACGGGTGTAGCTCGATGAGTTCATCGTTGAACGCGGTAGAGAAGATCGCTGACAAGATGTTCATGACCTTCCGCAACGTAGCGGGTTTGACCTCATACTCGGTTTGCATCCAGGTCACCCATTCGCGCACGTCAGCTGGCAGGATTTCCTCCAACGGGAGGATCCCGAAGTATGATGTTAGGTACTTGGTAATGCGGTACCGGTAATCATCGGAAGTTGTCCATTCGATGACATGGTGTGGCAACCAATCTGTCTCGACATATTCGATGAAGGATTTCTTTCCGCCGTTGCCACCGCGACGCTTCGAAGCCTCGGCGTTGTGCCAAGCCTTAATCGCTTGCTTCTCAGTTGGCCAGGTGCCTGCAGTTTGTGTTTTGCCGCGGCGGTCGCGATATCTGCTGTGAACCGCTCGCGTCCATCTTCGGTCACTCGTGTCTCGACCCAACCCATTGTGTCTCCTTTGGACTCGTTGGTGGCATGATGGTGGCAGACTCGGTGACATAGGCCGAGATCTGCTGTCAGTAGTAGTCATCTTGATCATGGTGCTGACCTGCACATTAACGAGGTATGGGCGGGGTGCCAAACCACTCGTCAAGATGACGAATCGCCCTCTCAAGGCGGTAACGGCGGTTCGAATCCGCTCGGGAGTACCAGGTAAAACACCAGCTAGACCGGCACATAAGTGCCGGTCTATTTTGGTTTTAGAGGGTGGCTGTGGTGGCACGATGGTGGCATCAGCGGTCGGCAGTTTCCGTGCTGAAGTCTCAGAGATCGGCACAAACAACATTCGAACTGTTGAGTCCCGGCGGATGCGTCCCTTGATGCAGTGGGGGCCCGGTCAATGGGCTGATGTCGAGGCGACCCTGGCGTCGGAGATGACCGAGCGGGCCGAATCGCACGGGGGTACTGCGTATTGCGTGTTCACTGCGACACCGAAGAACAAGACCCTGGAGTTGTTCCGCCGCAAGGGCCGTGACGGGAAACCGGTCGAGTTCCGATCTCTATCGGATGCGGCCGGCGATCGAGGAGTGGTACATCCTCGATGTCCTCAAGGGCTATCAGCTTATGACGCCGCCTTGAAGATCGCCGCCAAGGTCGAAACCGGTGACGGTGAGGTGGAGGAAGCCGCCGCATGTAAGGGCATGATGTGGTTGGTGTGACCTGGCCACCCGATACGCCAAACACGCAACCGTTTACCTGGCCGGTCTCACCATCGCCGCCACCTTGATCTGGCTCTCATGGCCCACAGGACAGGCCCTAGGCATGCATCCCGGGGAAGGCGTAGCCGTCGTTCTCGTCCCACGGCACGTCGAGGTCGTCCAGATGCACACTCCACTCCGCTCCCGGGACCGCGCGACGCAATTCGCTCACCGTGTCCAACACGCAGGTGAGGACCGGGATCATGCGGTCGGGGTCGGTCGGCATCTTGGTGGCTCCGGCCAGAATCTCGGCCGGTGTGTCCCCACCGGTCTCGTACAGGTGGAGGCTTTCCTCGTCCCGGTACGGGAACGACGACACATGGGCGGCGACGATGCGTTCGATGGTCGAGGTTTCGTCCGGCGTCGGCGGAACCGCGCGTTGTGCCCGGTAGTAGACGGAGACGCTCATGCCTCGAGCGTACCGATGGGGTGCGACAAGCCTGGTCGTCAAATGTCCGACGCCGAGCCTCGGTGCCCACGTCGTGGCCCGTGGTCCGCGATGGGGCTTTCCCGGGGCACACACGGTTATCGGGTGGTGGTGCGAGGTCCGACCGACTAGGTTGGCCGCATGCCGACTCTGCCTCTTTCGGAGACCGACGAGCAGTGCGAACTGATCACCGATGAGAACCTGCTGCCGGGTGTCCTGGCGTTGTGCGACAGGCTCGGACTCGCCGACGCCGGAGTTGAGAAGTTCACGCAGGGATCGCTACCGGTGTATGCCGTCGGTGACGACAAGGTGTTGAAGTTGTACCCGGTGGCCGACCTGGGTGACTGGACGACGGAAAGCGCCGTTCTTCGTGTACTCGACGGGAGTCTTGCGATCGAGACGCCGCGTCCCATCGATGTCGGACGATTCGACGACTGGGGTTACATCCTCATGTCGCGTCTTCGTGGTATCGACCTGAAACAGGCGTGGCCGTTGATTCCTTACGGCGACAGGGTGAGACTGGCGCGTCGGATGGGGGAGGCCCTCGCGCAGCTGCACGCGATACCGGCGCCGACCGAACTCGGGCCACCGGATTGGGAGGATTTCATCGCCGTTCAGAAACACGGTGCGCTGGAACGGCAGCGTCGCCATCGGCTGGACGAGTCGTTGGCCGCGGGTATTCCCGCATTTCTGGACACGGTGGATCTGGGCCGGGCCGATCGGGTGATGTTGCACACCGAATACATGCACGTCCACATTCTCGCCGACGAGGTCGCGGGCTCGTGGGCACTGACCGGACTGTTCGACTTCGAACCCGCCCTGCACGGTCATCCCGAATACGACCTGGCGGCGGCGGGGATCTTTCTGGGGCGCGGTGACCGTACCGTCTGGCGCGAGTTTCTCGACGGGTACGGGTACCGCGACACGAGTGGCCTGGCACGGCGGGTGCTCGCCTACTGTCTGCTGCATCGGTTTGCGAACCTGCCGTGGTACCTCAGAGAGGTGTCGGCACCCGGTGTCACCAATCTCGAGGATCTGGCCGAACACTGGTTCGGTGTGGACGACGACAGCGCCGGATGAATCACGCGCGAACGGTTGTGGTGGCCGGTCAGTCGTCCCACGGTCGTAGACCGGTCGTGTTCAGCCGTCCGGAACCGAAGTGCTTGTTGCGGAGCACCATTTTTTCGAACTCGAAACGTGTCATGAACTCTTCGGCGGCCGTCAGACAGGCGGTGACAAACTCCGGTTCGGGATACTCCTGAAGGATGTTCGGTGCGATGCGGCAGCGCCACGCCGTGGGGCCGTTGATGCCGAAGACGATCGGTCGGTCCTTTTTGGGTCCGATGACGGTGAGCGTGGCGAGCTCTTCGAGATAGCCGCGTTGTTCCGGTGTTCGGGCGTGCTTGGGATCCAGCGGTACCCGAAGACCCGCCGTGTCGGTGATCTCCCGCACGGCCCGCTGATATCCCACGAAACATAGGCCTGCGAGACGCCCCAACTGGTGTTCCAAACCGATCCGTTCATACGCGTCGAACGAACCGGGACGGAACAGGAGATGCTTGGGCTGCTTGGCCTTCACCTGCGCTTTGACGAAACCGTCGGGTGACGTCACCGTCACCGTCATCGTGTTCAGTCCGTCGGCTACTCGTCCCATGGATCACCCTTGACCGTGGAGGTGGAATTCATCGTGGTCGGGGACTTCTCCGTCGGTGAGGTTGGTGACGCCGTCCTCGTTGGGTTCGTTGGGAAGGAACGTGGCGATGTCGGCCGGAGTGGCGGCGGAAAGGTACCCCTGAACCTCACCCGTCGTCTTGGTCACGGCCTCGGCGATCGAGGCTTCCTCCGCGTCCATGGCTTGACGCAGCTCGTCGAGCGCCTCCGCGAGGCTGTCAACGACCTCTTCCGTGGTGGTACCGGCCACCTCCTGATGTGCGGCCACGTGCTGGACCGCACTCAGGCCCGCTCCGATGAGTCCGAGCGTCAACGCCGTGGTCGTTCCCGCGGTGGCCACTGTGGTCACCACGGCGAAGGCTATACCCACGACCCCCAGGACGGCGGTGAAATCGGTGCCGGAACCGACACTGAGCGAGTCGAGTGCCTCGACCGTCTGATCGGCGATCGCCTTGACGTCGACGCGCCCCTGCTTCAAGATTCCCTCGTACGCGTACATGGCCACGGCCAGTTCGTCCAACAGGGCCTGCTGATTGGTCAGTGTGTTGACCAGGAACGGGTCGAGAAAATACTCCTTGAAGTGTTGCTGCGACTTACCGGTCCAGCGGTCGACGGCATCGGCGACCGGTTTGATCGCCGTCATCTGGCCGGACTGGATCGCGGCTTTCGCGGAGTCGGTGTGTTGACCCATGGTTTGCGGAAACGACGGCCAACGCTCGTGAAAGTAGGTGAACCTCTCGAGGATCCACTCGAACTGGGTCTCCTCGGGCTGTGAGGGGTCGCTGTTGCCGTAATCACGACACACCCCGTCCTGCGACAACGTCGGGTGACTGGTGACGATGAACGCGGTGCTGCCGTCGGCGATGGAAACCCAGCACATTCCGGTGACTTCGTCGATCCAGGCCGGGCGGGGATCGGCGATCCCGTTGCAGGCGACGATTCCGGTGGCTGTGAATTCTCTGGCGCGTGCTTCGGCTGCGGCGGTGACGACACTTCGAGCCGCCGCTTCGATATCGCGGCTGGTCAACTGTGGCAGTGCGGCGACATGGGCCGCGGGGCCGGCACTGAAGTCGACATCGTTGATGGGATCGTTCATATCTCACACCTCTTTTCGTGAAGAACGACTGGTCAGATCATGCCGTCGGGCAGTGGTTCCGTCTCGGGGTGCGGGTCGTCCGGGCCGGGTGCGTCGGGGACATACGGGGGACGTTCGTATTCCGGGGTGCCCGTGATTTCACCGGTTTCGGGATCGGTGGACAGCGGCGAATCGAGCTCGGCGGCGTATTCGACCAATTGAGCGTTCAATTCGTCCGTGTCGGCGAACGATTCCGCGATCTGTGTCAAGGCGGTGCCCGCGGCGAGGAGATTTTCCCGGCTTTGGACTGCAATGGTCCCCTGCACGAGGTCACGCAGTTCCGTCCACGCGGCGTAGAGAGGACCGAGGCCCCCAATGGAACGGGTAAAGGCGGCGGTTTCCGACAACGCGGTTTTGTGGAGGTGTTGAGCCGTTTCCGAATATTGAACGGCGGTCTGCGGCAGGTTGACCGCTCCGACTCGATACAGTTCCGTCAAATCATCGATGTGGACGTCGTTCATGACCGGCTCGTTTCCTTGTGGACGAAGGTGCGCCTTCGGGGTTCACGGTGGAGCGTATGTACAACAACCGATGATCGGAAGGTTTAACAGTGCAATCGGCATGGAAAACACGGCTAGCAGAACGGTGGTGTGGCCGATCATGTGAATCCACCTGGTTCGTTCGTTCACACTGCGAACGAAAACCTGACGGATATCGGTCGTGATATCTCCCGCACACATCACAGGCCCGGGGTGCAGGTCACGCCCATTCGGTGCAAAGATCGGATCATGACCGCGACACCAGCACTTGCCCTCACGATCGCAGGCTCCGAAGCCACCGGCGGAGCCGGAGCCCAGGTTGACCTGCGCACCTTTCAGGCACTCGACGTTTTCGGAATGGCCGCGCTGACGTGCATCGTGTCCTTCGACCCAAAGAACGCGTGGTCTCACCGATTCGTCCCGGTCGACCCGCAGGTCATCGCCGACCAACTCGAGGCGATCACGACGGCTTACCCGCCGGAGCAACTGTCGGTCACGAAAATCGGCATGCTCGGTACCCCGGCCACCATCGACACCGTGGCGAAGGTTCTTCGTGACCGGTCGTTCCAGCAGGTCGTTTTGGACCCTGTCCTGATCTGCAAGGGCCAGGAGCCCGGCGCCGCGCTTGACACCGACCGCGCTCTGCAAACCCATGTGCTGCCGTTGGCGACGTTCGTCACCCCGAACCACTTCGAATCGATGAGCCTGTCGGGCATGGACAAGATCGAGACGGTGGAGGACCTGACCGCGGCCGCCAAGCGTATTCACGAGCTCAGCGGTGCCGCGGTATTGGCCAAGGGCGGGGTAAACCTTCCCGGACCCGACGCGGTAGACGTGTTCGTCGACGGTTCCATCGTCGAGGTCCTCAGCGCGCCCAAGGTGGGAGAGGTCGCGGTCGCCGGCGCCGGTTGCACCCTGGCTGCGGCGGTCGCCGCCCACCTCGCCCGGGGCGCCGGTCCGCTGGAGGCCGCGCGGTCGGCCAAGGAATTCGTGACCGCGGGCATCCGCCACCGTTTGCAGTCGGCGGCGCCGTTCGACGTCGTCCTGCAGAAATAGCAGCCGTCGTTGGGGTGAGGCGTCGGGCGGGTTTCATGCCGCCCCAGTGAAATCCGTTTCGGTCGCCGGGGGGCGAAACCCCGGTGACCGGGCTAAGGCGCGAACAGAGTCAAACGTCCGCAGCCGGTGGAACGCGTCGCGCGGATATACCGCATCAGGCGCCCACGTTTTCGTATACCCCTCAGCGCACCGACCTCGATCGGGCCGGTAAACCAGCGGATTTGGCCATCATGGACCTGGTCGATAAAGCCCCCTTCATACGATGGAGATCCGCAGGGGCAGCTGATCCGTGTCATGTGGCCGTAACCGTGACGTCAACGCAGGCGCGGCTGGCAAAGCGACGTTGGGCTCCCGTCGGGGGTGCACTGAACCGGTGGGCTGCTACGCCGCCGTCTGTACTTGTGTAGGTGTGCCTGCCGCTTGATGCAGAGACGCCAATGCCGCCGCCGCGGCCGGTGTGTGCATCACGGCATTTCGGGTGACGGCGAGAATGGACCGCACCGGAGCGGGACGTACAACCGGCACCGACCGAACCCGGCCCGGTAGGTGGGCCGCGCCCAATCGGGGCAGCACCGTGATACCGATGCCTGCGGACACGAACGCCAAGGCGGTGTGGTGGTCGTGTGCCTCGATGTGAAACGGCGGGTTGAACCCCGCCGCTGCGCACGCCTCCAGGAGGACGGCTCGACACCAGCCGTGTTGGAAGTCGTTGTCAATCCAGCGTTCTCGGCTCAGCTCCGTAAGTTCGACCTCGTCCCGTTCGGCGAGAGGGTGGCCGTCCGGCAGTACGGCGACGTACGGGTCGTCCACAAGGTGGTAGGCGGAGTACGAAGGGCCCGGCGCGAAGTCGCCGCCGGCGACGACGAGGTGAACGTCGGCTCGGTCATCCGGATCGTCGGGAAGCGATTCGCTCAGACGCAGGTCCAGGCGGACACCCGGAAACCGTTCGGTCAGGCCGCGCACAATACGCGGCATCCATGCCGAGCCGATGGAGGCGAAATAGGCGATGGACAATGAACCTGTTCGCCCGGCGCGTAGATCCGCGACGACGGCTTCGGCCTGTCCGAGCTGGGCGAGTACCGCGTCGGCTTGGATCGCCAGAGTGCGGCCCGCCTCGGTGGGGCGCAGGCCTCGACCGGCACGCTCGAACAGGGTGAGTCGGGTTTCCCGCTGAAGTGCGCTGATGTGCTGGCTTACCGCCGACGGCGTATATCCCAGGCTTGCTGCGGCTGCGCGTACCGAACCGCCGGCTACGACGGAGCGGAAGATGCGGAGGCGGTGCGGATCAAGCATCACGCGACCATACAGTGCGACTGAATCAAACATAAGAAACGTGAACTGGTACTGAAGCGAAACCGGGTTCACGATAGGTGGCATGACCCCCGATCTCTCTTCGCCGTCCATGCGGCGGCTTCTCCCGGTGTTGGCCGCCGGCGTCACCGTCACGCTGTGGTCTTCGGCTTTCGTCGGGATACGGTCCGCGGGCCAGGAATACTCGCCGGGAGCATTGACGTTTGCTCGCCAACTCACGGCGTCGATCGTGCTGACCGTGGTGATCTTCGCCGTAGCCGCGGTGCGTCGGCAGCCTCTGAGGCTGCCCCGGGGCGCCGACCTGGCCAAGATCGTTGCGTGGGGTGTCGCCTGGTTCGGCGTGTACAACCTGGTGCTCAACGTGTCGGGGCAGCGCATCGACGCCGGTACGTTGGCAGTACTGGTGAACCTCGCGCCGGTCCTGATCATGGTCCTGGCCGGGCTCATGTTGGGGGAGGGATTCACCCTGCGGCTGATCGTGGGCATTGCCGTCGCCTTCATCGGCGTCGCGGTCATCGCGGTGGCGACGTCGACGGGTAGTTACGACATTGCCGGAGTGGCGTTCGGCCTGACCGCAGCCGTGTTGTACGCATGTTGCGCCACCGTCCAGAAGCCCCTGTTGGGACGGGTCGGCCCGCTGACGATGACCTGGATCGGTTGCCTGGCGGGTGCAGTCGCGAGCCTGCCGTTTGCCGGAGTGTTCGTCTCCGAAGTGGCGGCTGCGTCGACAACCGCCACGGTTACGGCCCTGTACCTGGGTGCGTTCCCCACCGCCGTCGCATTTTTGGCCTGGGGTTATGCGTTGTCCCACATGACGGCCGGTCGGCTGAGCTCTATCACCTACATCGTTCCGCCGCTGGCGATCGTTCTCTCCTGGCTGATCCTGTCGGAGGTCCCGGCACCGTTGGCCGTGGCGGGCGGGGCTCTGTGCCTGCTCGGCGTTGCGATCGCCACCACCCGTCGACGCCGACCGCGGGAGGCGACTCCGTTGGTCAGCACTGGCGAGGAACGCGAGAACGTCCCGGCCCCGTAAGCCACTGAGGATGGATGGACTCGTCTTTCCGTCTCGCCGAGGCGATCGACGCGCACGGTATCGTCGCGGTATGAGATTGAAGTGCACCGCGTGTGGGTACGGAGCGATGTCCGAAGGGTTCCTGGACGATTCGGGGCAGGGTTCACGCCGGTACACTCGCTGGATCTCCGGGCCGCTCAAGCGCGGAATCTTCGGTGGCGCCACACTTCGCGGCCGCCTCAAACAGCCGTTGGCCGCATTTCGATGCGACCGGTGCAGCCACGTCGACCTGTACGTTCACGGAACGTAGAACGGCGTCAGTTCGGAATCAGGGTGTACTTGGTGGACAGGTACTCTTCGATGCCCTCATGACCGCCCTCCCGGCCGATACCCGACTGCTTGACCCCACCGAACGGTGCGGCCGCATTGGAGATCACACCCACGTTCAGCCCCATCATCCCCGTATCGAGTCGTTCGATCATGCGGTGACCACGCGCGAGATCGTTCGTGTAAGCGTAGGAGACCAGCCCGTACGGGGTGGCGTTGGCCAGGTGTACGGCCTCGTCCTCGTCGGAGAACTCGACGACCGACACGACCGGACCGAAGATCTCCTCCGACAGGATGTCCGCCTCGGCGGGGACACCGGTGACGACGGTGGGCTGGTAGAAGGTGCCCGGACCGTCGATGCGGTAACCGCCGGTCAACAGGTTGGCGCCCTTGTCGACCGCGTCACGCACCAACGCATCGACCTTGTCAACCGCCTCGGTGTTGATCAACGGCCCGATGTCGACACCGTCTTCGGTGCCGCGCCCCACGTTCATGGCTTCGACCCGTTCGGCCACCCGCTCCGCGAAGGCCGTGGCGACGGAACGATGAACGATAAACCGATTCGCCGCGGTACAGGCCTGTCCGATGTTGCGGAACTTGGCCAGAATCGCGCCGTCCACGGCCTTGTCCAAGTCCGCGTCCTCGAAGACGAGAAACGGGGCGTTGCCGCCCAGCTCCATCGATGTGCGCAGAATCCCGTCGGCGGCCTGCTTCAACAGCAACCGCCCCACGTCAGTCGACCCGGTGAAACTCAGCTTGCGCAGACGGTGGTCGGCGATGATCGGACTTGACACCGAGCTCGAACTCGATGTGGTCAGCACGTTCACCACACCGGACGGAAGGCCCGCCTCCTCCAACAGGCGCACCGTGTACATGGTGGTCAACGGCGTCATACTCGCCGGTTTGACGACGACCGTGCAACCGGCTGCCAATGCCGGAGCGATCTTCCTGGTGGCCATGGCCAACGGAAAGTTCCACGGCGTTATCAGAAAACACGGACCGACCGGTTGTTTGGACACGAGCATGGCGCCCCTGCCCTCGGGGGTGTCACCGTAACGCCCGCTGATACGTACGGCCTCTTCGCCGAACCACCGGAGGAATTCACCCCCGTATACGACCT
The DNA here is from genome assembly GCA_019113825.1 of Candidatus Stackebrandtia excrementipullorum. GTDB lineage: Bacteria > Actinomycetota > Actinomycetes > Mycobacteriales > Micromonosporaceae > Stackebrandtia > Stackebrandtia excrementipullorum. Next base: position 10,015 of record DXGR01000020.1, read on the forward strand.
CGGCTCGAGAGTCGGCCAGCGGCTTCCCCATCTCCAACGTCATCAGCAGTGCCACGTCGTCGGCGCGGTCGCGCAACAGATCGAAGGCACCACGCAAGATTTCCCCCCGGGCTCGAGGTGCCGTCGCCGCCCACTCGGCCTGCGCCGCCACCGCCGCGTCGACCGCGGCGATGCCATCGACCTCCGAGGCATCGGCGACGCGGTGAATCACGGCACCCGTCGACGGGTCGGTCACCTCGAACGTGGCGCCCGAGGCGGCGTCGCGCCATTCGCCGTCAATGAACAGGCCTTGGGGAACCTGTGCCAACAGTTCGGACTCCGTACCCATGTGGATCACCCTTCTCATCGACGAAACGGCCGCGCCACACCGTGTTTACCACGTTGCCGGACAAGGGGACCGACGGTTTCGAGTCGTGGCCGCCGTTAGATGATCGAACGGCTTGACCGCGGCTCAGCGATCCGGTTTCACGGCCATCAGGCGTTCCACGACCCCCGCCTTGTCACGTCGCGCTTCGACGATCCGGAAACCCGCACGCTCCACCACCGGGCGTTGCCGCCGCGTGTAGTACTCGCCGGCGGTCCGCGCCGTCACCGACTCCACCAGCCACTGCACCAGCAGGATCGGCGGCCACGTCGAACCCACGTGGTCCAGCAGCAGCAGACGCCCTCCCGACCGCAGCACCCGACGGGCCTCGGCCACGGCCACGGTGTGGTCGGGCACGCCGCACAACGACAGGGTTGCGACCACGGTGTCGAAGGCACCGTCGGCGAACGGAAGACTCTGAACGTCCGCCTCGCACAACCGGACCGAGGCCGACGCCCGATCGGCTCGTCGGCGAGCTTGTGCCAACATCGCGGGACTGAAATCCACGCCGGTGACCCGAACATCGGCCGGGTACAACGGCAGATTGAGGCCGGTCCCCACCGCGATCTCCAGCACATGCCCCCGTGCTCGCGAACAAACCCATTCCCGTCCGCCCGGGATCAGGCGACGCTCGACGAACTCCATGGATCGGTCGTAACGCGGCGCCATCCGCTCCCAGGCCCGCAATGCCTTCCGGTCGCGCATACCCCTCCGCAGCCTCGTTTCACGTCACCCTATCCATCCGGGACCGTCGACACCGCAGCCGTGGCAGAAGGGAGTCGGCGGTCGGCCCTACTCCGGCCGCCGACTCAGAGGAATCAGGTCAATGGGAACGGGTACCTCGGATGACACCGGGGACGCCGGTCATGTTCAGCCCCTCCAGGAAACCACCGGGTCGAAGATGGACGGCATTCGGGTCGTTCTCGAGAGAGCGCAGTTGTGAGGCCTTGCGCTCCATGAACCGTCGCCGTTCTTCGGCGCGGCGACGTAGCTGCTCACGTTGGTCCACGGGACCGTTCTTCACCGTGGCCGTTCGTGAACCGATTACCTTGCCCGACGCGAGACCGGTCGGCTTCGGCCGTGGACGATTCGTCCAACCGGGTTTCGCGGTGATCGAACCTCGTCGTGGAGTCGGCGCCTGGGGACGCGCACCGTTTCCTCCCGGTGAAGCTACCGGTCCACCACGGCGTCCCACCACCGGTGGCACCGTTTTCCGGGGCTGTGCGAACGGATGAGACCGGCTCGGGTCGGTGGTCGGTGTACGGCCGGGTGTGGTGCCGGTTGGTGGGTGTGTTCCCGCGTGGGGTGGCCTGGGGCTTCCGGGGGCCGTGCTGGTCGGCGGCCGGACCTGAGGCGCGGTACCGGTCGGTCTCGGTGCTGTGGCGCCGGTCGGTCGCGACACGGATGTCGGTCGCGTTGTGGGATGAGACGGTGCCGTGCGTGGAGCACCGGTGCCGCTGCTTGGAGAGGTCGTGGAGCGGGATGGCGAGCTATGCCGCGCGCTGTGCCCGGGCATGCTCGGGCCGGATGAGCGTATCGGCGTCCTCGGGGTGTGCCGCGACGGCCCGGGCGACGGAGTGCCGGTCGACGAACCGCGCCCCGGCGTTCCGGCGATCGGCCGTCCCGCCCCGGGAGCGACGGGTGCACGTCCGGGCGGCGGTGTCGCGGGGGAGCGGCCAACAAACCGGGGATTCCCGGCTGCGGGGACACCACCGGTCACCGGAACGGACGGCGTGCCCGTCACCGGCGGTGCGGAGGGCGTCGGAAACGTCCCGTTTCCCGGAGATACCGTCACAGCGGTTCCCGAAGATTGCAGAGTCGGTTGCCCGGAGCCGGAAAGGCTGGGAACCGAGGCGCCGGAGACATTGCGGCCGAACTGTTCGGGGCCCGGCGTTGCGCGATATCCGGGTTCACCCGGTCCTGTTGCCAGATCCCGGGGCATCTCCTTGGGCAGCGGTCCGCTCCACTCGCCCATTCCGGAGAAGCGGCGCGGCTGAAATTCCTGTTGAGCGCGTGCCTGGGTCTCGTACACGTCGCTGGTGAGGCGCAGTTCCATGCGCATGTCTTCGGTGACCGCCGAGCGGTACTGCGAGTACCCCGATGCGCCGTCGGGGGCTCCGTTGAAGTCTTGAAACGCCACCTCGGGGTGCTCCCGGTAGGCCTGGTCGGCCTCATCGAGTTCACCCGAGAGCGTATCGATCGCGTCTTTGAACCGTTGGGCCTCTTCGGCTGCGCTTGCGAGGCTCGTCTGATGTGCCGCGACGGCCGGACCCAGTTCACGCAGTGCCTGGACGCTGTTGAGGCTTTCCTCGACGAGGGTGTGCAGCGACGAACCCGCGGTTTCGCCGAAGTGCGCCCTCGTGGTCGTCGCGAGGACTTCGCCCACCGCTCGTGCCAGTTCACCGGCGCGGCTCCAGGCGTCCTCCTGCTGTTGCAGTTGAGGAATGGACGCGTGGTCGGACTGAGCCAACGCGATGATGTCGTTGCTGGTCAGCTGATCGATGCTTTTACTCATGTTCATTCTCCCGGCCGGAGGAAGCGTCGACTATCGCGTCGGAACGGACCACGTCGACGACCCCTTCGGCAGTATCGAAGTCGCTGTCCTCCAGAAGGTCGGCGGTCACGGCGGCGCCGATGGCGAGGCTTTCGACTCCGGTTTGAAGGTCGGTGAGCCACCGTGTCAAAGCCGCCGCGCTGTCCTGGTGGACCGCAGAAAATCGTGGACCGGCATAGCCGTGGCCACAACTTCCCAGCTCTGACGCTCGGGTCCCGGCCAACCGGCCGGTGATCGCCTCCGTCTCCGGCTTGATCGTGTTGTGCAGTTCGGTCCACAACTGATCGGCGAACGCCCGGGTTGATTGCGGGTCGATCTTGAGTCCGTTCACGTCAAGCACGTGGTTTCCCCCAAAAGCCTTGAATACTGAAATGTGTTTGTCCTTTGAGAACACGGTGGCACGCCTCGCGGCCGAATACCTTGAGGCGACCTTGAGCATGCGCCGTGACCTCGTAAGAGTGTTCTAGGCGGCATTGGTCAACGCTTCGCGATGTAGGGGTTTCGCCTGCCGTGCCGCCGAACGGGCGGCGAAACGTTCGTTCACCGAATGCAGCGCCGCGTTGACCTCCTCGGTGACGGTTTCTTCGCAAAACGTGCCGACGGTATGGGCGACGTCGACGTGATAACCGGAAAATCCGTGCAACCGGATGCGGACGAGACCACGAGGTGACGCGGCCTCCACCTCGATGGTGTCGGTGACGGCGAGCCACGGTTCGGGGTGGGGCCTTGGCGAGGTACCGAACGCACGCCGTCGCGCACGGTCGCTGTTGGACGCCAGACGACTCAGCGCCCACTCGACCTGTCGAGCAAAGCCGGCGGGTGAGTGGTGACGCAGTGTTCCGGGGCGGCACACGACGGAAACGCCGTCGGACCAGTTCCACGTGGCTTCGACGGTCCTGTCCGGACTCATCGCCCGCGTTCGCATGGCCTGCAGCACACGGCTGAAGGTGGTCATCACGTCTCCTCGACGGCTCATCGGTAAAGGCACATGGCGAGGCCCCACCGCCGACGGGGGCGGTCGGGCCTCGAACCGGACACCGGAGGCCACGGCGGGAAGATCCGCACCCGGTCGTGGCCTCCGGTGTCTCCCATGGTCCGTCACAATCCCGCGGAAACCTTGAGCCGAACTTGAGGCCGGCAAACGGCCCTCCTCACGGCCGTGCCCTCTGGTGAATCCAGACGTGGAAAGGCTTGTCCGCAAGGGCCGTCGTGCAACCTGGCCGGAAAATGTCACGGGTGCGGGTTGAGTACGGGTTGTGTCGAGTCGTCCTCGTGACAGCGCGTCCCGACACACTGTTGGCATGTCCGACCTGGCACCGGACATCGATGACGCGGCGGAGCCCGTTCGCCGCGAACAACGACCGGAGAAAAAAGGGGGTCCGTATGAAGACGGATGACCAACGTGACGTGAAGCGTCGTCCCGCGAATCGTATGCGGTCCATGTTGGCCGGAGCCGCGGTGGGGCTTGTTGTGATCATCGGGACGGTGGCGGCCGTTCCGGCGCAGGCGGAGACGTCGTCGGTGCAGCTGTGTGAGGAGACCTTGCGTCCCGGCAGTAGCGGAGCCTGTGTGGAGTCGCTACAGACTCGCCTCAACGAGTTGGGACTTCGCAACCAGCTGGTCGTCGACGGTGCTTTCGGCCCCGCAACGCGCAACGCGGTGGAGGCGTTCCAAGGCCGAGCGGGTCTTGACGTCGACGGTGTCGTGGGTGCGGCCACGCGCGACAAGCTGAACGAACCCGGGGACGTGAATCTCGAGGCCCCGTCGAGCGCCGAGGTCGAGCAGTTGATCCGTGACGTCTTCCCGGACAACGTGGAGAACAAGGCCATCGAGGTGGCCAAATGCGAGTCGACACTGAATCCGCTCGCCATCGGCCGTAACACCAACGGTTCTCGCGATTACGGCGTTTTCCAGTTCAACAGCGGCGGAACCTTGCAGGAGTACATGTCCGGCCCGGCCGAGGCATTGGACGCGGAAGCCAACATCAACGCGGCGTTGGAACTTTACAACGATCGTGGTTGGCAGCCGTGGGTTTGCGCCTGACGTGAACCCACCCGACCCCGTCGTCTGCGGGTGTTGTCCGGATACGGAGCCACCGGATACCGCGGACGGCGGGGCGTTTCACGTCAGCGGGGCCGTCCGGGGTCCGCTTGGCATTCGATACCGTCCAGAACGATCGTCAGTTTTCGTTCGAACCGATCCGTGAGATCTCTGGCCATAGTGGTCTTGGTGGTCGGGGTGGTGTCACCGCCGAACGGGGAGTCGTCGGGGACGTCGACACAGCCGAGCCGATCTTCCATGGCCAGGTTCAGTGTCAGGTCGGCGGCCGATGCCGCGGTGAGCGTATCGAAGCCCGCGACAACCAGATTGTCGACGATCCGGTTGCGGAGTCGCCGAATTTCGATGTTGCTCGTCGGAGGTGACCCTGTGGCGGTGGCCAGGCCCGGGTGATCTCCCAGGAGCTGCCACAGTGTCCGGGCAACCTCGGCCAGGTAGTCGCGCCAACGGCCGTCAAAAGTTGGCCAGCCGGTGAGGTTGACGAGTTCGGCCACGGCGAGGTCGATCAGTTCGGAGCGGCCTCGCGCGAACCGGTACACGGTCGCCGGGTTGACGCCGAGCCACGCCGCGACGTGCGACACCTTCACCTGGGCGAAACCGATTGCCAGAACGGCCTCGGCGACGCGCCGTCGGCTGAGCGCCTTGGGGCGTCCGGCCTTGCGATGGATCGGTTCGTTCATGCGGCCCAGAGTGCCAGATATTTTTGCGACACGTGTTGCAGAATCGCGTTGCCCGAACGTAGGGTATACCGCGACCGGCGGGAGCTCTCTTTCCACAGTGATTTCCGTTGGGTCCATGTCGTCACTCCACACGCGAAAGGCGTCGGGACCTCCATGTCCACCACCGTCACCGAACCGTCGTCCGCGCCGGTGAAACCACAGGTCGGGCTCGTATTGTCCGTCGTGCTGGTGATGTTCGGTTGCCAGATGATCATCAACCCGATTGTTCCCGCCCTGTCGCGCGACCTCGGTCTCGCCGAATGGCAGATCGGACTCATGATCTCTTCGGCGGCCTTCACGATCATGATCGCCAGTCAGTTTTGGGGACGAAAGTCCGTGTCGTGGGGCCGTAAACCTGTACTGGTCACCGTTACGTTCCTCGCCGGAGCCGCCAGCGCGGTGTTCGCCCTCGTCTCGTGGCTCGGGATGGTCGGCCTGGTTACCGGCGTCGCCCTGTTCGGGCTTCTCGTTCTGTTCCGTGGTGTCGTGTTCGGTGCGGCGATGTCGGCTGTCATACCGACCGCCATGGCGTACATCGCCGACATCACGCCCACGGAGAAGGAACGTGTCAAAGGCATGGCCGGTGTGGGCGCCATGCAGGGCATCGCCATGGTGGTCGGTTCTCTCACCGGTGGCCTGCTGGCGGCCATGGGCCTCTTGACGCCACTGATCGCCGTGCCGTTCATCATCTTCACCGCAGCGGTCCTCATCAGCGTGCGGTTGCGTCCCGACTCAAGCGCCGAACTGGTCCGAAACCCGCCACGCATTTCACCCCTCGACAGCAGGGTCTGGCCGTTTCTGTTGGCCGGTCTGGGCATGTTCACCGCGTTGGGATTCGTGCAGATCATCACCGGCTTCCTCGTATTGGACCGATACTCCACCGACACGCGGCACGGTGCATTGCTGACCGGAGTCGCACTGCTGTTCGCCGGATTGGGGACCCTGACGTCGCAGGTGGGCATCGTGCGCCGAGTCGACTGGCGACCGTCCCGTCTCCTGAGGATCGGCTGTTCGGTAGCGCTCGTCGGCTATGTCCTCATGGCGATGGACATCTCCTACCCGCTGTTCGTCGCGGGTGTGTACCTGTCCGGCACGGGTTTCGGTTTGGCGATGCCCGGTTACACGGCGGGCCCGTCGCTGTTGATGAACAAGGCCGAGCAGGGCGGTATGGCGGGCCTCATCAACGCCAACAACGCGTTGACGTTCATCATCGCGCCGACGTTGGCCACCGCGTTGTACGGCGTGTGGGCGCCACTGCCGATGCTGGTCGCCGCCGGTTTCATGGCGACGGTGATCGTCTTCCTGTGGACCCACCCGCGCTTCAAGCGAGCACGTACGGTGCCCACTGTCGGCGTGTGAGCCGTTATGTCGACAGTTCCGTCATGCGTCGACGAACCGTTTCAGCCACCGGATAGCCGCCGTTACCGAAGAACTCGGCCGCACGGGTCAGAAGCCTTAGAGCCCCAGGCACGTCGTTGCGTTCCGCCAGGAGCTCGCCCAGGGCGAACTCGGCGTCCGCGCGCAGCCGTGACAGTTCGGTTCGAGTGCCCAGGGTGATCGCGGCCTCGAGGGTTTCGGCGGCGTCGTCGAATTTGCCCAATCCGGTTTGAGCTCGGCCCAACAGGGTCAGGGCGTCCACCTCGAGCAGGGGGATGTCGGCTGTGGTGGACACGCTCAGCACCTGCTGGGTCAATTCCCGGGCCTCTTCGTAGTCGCCGGTACTTACCGCGACATCGGCCAAACCGCAGAGAGCTGAAAGTTCCCCGACGGTTTCGGTGTGATCGCGACAGAAGGCGAGGACTTCGGTGAACTGATCACGAGCCGTTCCATGCCGCCCCTCGGCGTGGCTGATGAGGGCGCGATTGAAAAGGGCGCGAGTGAGCTCCACCCGGTTCCCCTCTTGACGGGACAGGTCCTCGGCACGGTCGAGGGCCTGTCGAGCCTCGTCGAACCGCCCCAGGGCCGTCAGGGGGTCGGCCGAATTGCACAGCGCCATCGCCTCCACGCGGGCGGCTTCCGCGGCGGCACCGGCCTCGGCGGCGCTCTTGTACTGATCGACGGCCTGACGTGCGTCGCCCCGATGCCAATGGATGGTGGCGATGTTGATAATCAGGTAGCCCACGGCGGAATGATCGATGTCGGCGGGTGGAGTCGGATGGAGCTCGGCCGACAGAGCCTTTGTGAGGTGCTTCAGCGACCTGTCGAGGAGACCGAGTTCCTGGTAGGCCAGTCCTATGTGGTTCTCAAATTTCGCGGTGCGGTTCACGTCTGCGAGGGCGACGCAGGCGTGTGCGCCGTATTCGGCCAGTTGACGATGGAGGGAGGGGGAGGCGGCGTGGAGGAGATAGGTGACGGCGGGAGCACACAGGTCGGCAACCGTCGCATGGTTGGCGCGTGCCACTTCGTGTGAAACCATGTGAACCACGGTGTGCAGTTCGCGTTGAAACCACTGTCGCGCCTCGGCGGCGTCGGTCGGCCCCTTCGCGGGGTCCCCCGTGGTGACCGACGGATCGAAATCATGGTGTATCAGGCGAGAAGCGACGCGTGACCACGACACGTAATAGACGACGAGTCGATGCCATGCCCGGCTTCGTTCCTGTTCGTCCACGTGCACGGCGGCGTAGTCACGCAGCAGGTCGTGCAGTCGATACAAACCTTGTTCGTCGGGAACCACCAGATGTGCATCGACAAGTCGTTCAAGTGCGTCCTCGGCCTCCGGCACCGTCGTGTCCGAGAGTGTGGCCGCCACCCGTTTGTCGAACGAGGCGGCCGGTGTCACGCTCAGAAGCCGGAAAAGCCGTCGGTCGTGGGGCGACAGGTAGAAATAGGACAGATCAAAGGTGGCGGTCACTCCACCACGATCGGCTGTGCCCAATGCGGCAAGACGGCTTTGGGTGTCGACCAGGCGTCGGTAGAGATCGCCCACCCGCCATGAGGGGCGGTGTCGCAGCCGTGAGGCCGCGATACGAAGCGCCAACGGGAGACGCCCACAAAACTCGGCGATCTCGTCCACGACGGTGACGTCGCCGTCGGTGATCGAAACGTCGGCGTCGGCGGTAAACAACTCCACGGCCTCCTGGGCGGTCAAACTGTCCAGGGAGACCGGGCGGGCATCGACAAGGTCGATCAGCCGTTGTCTACTGGTGATGATCACCGCGCACTCGCCCGAGCCGGGGAGCAGCGGTTCGATCTGGCTCACGTCCCGCGCGTTGTCCAGCACGAGAAGCACTCGCCGACCCGCCAACGCCGTGCGAAACGCGGCCGAACGTTCAACCTCGTCATCGGGTACCTCGACGTCGAACGCCCGCAGCAGGTTCGCCAGCACATCGCCGGGTTTGGCCGGTTCGACCCCGGCCGAGAAGCCACTCAAGTCCGCATACAGCTGACCGTCCGGATACTCAGCGGCCAGTTGGTGGGCTACGTGGACGGCCAGCGCGGTCTTACCGACACCGGCCATGCCGTCGATGACCACGGGGCGATGGTTGCCCACATGGTTTCTGATGCGGGAGATCTCGCCTTGGCGGCCAACGAAACCCGCCGTTCGTGGCGGTAGCTGGGCGGGCACGGGTGGGGACGCGGTGGCGGTGGGTGCGCGAACGCCGGTGGCGTTCGACGTCATCGTCAAGGAGGCGTCCTGCCGGAGAATCCGGGTGTGCAGCCGACGCAAATCGGGTGACGGGTCGCTCCCAAGCCGTTCGCGCATGGCGATACGGGTCGCTTCATACCGATCAAGAGCCTCGACCGTACGGCCGCAGCGGTAGAGAGCCACCATCAGATGTTTGACGAGGGGCTCGGACAGCGGTTCACGTGTCACCGCGGCAGCGATCTCGTCGACCACGGCGCTGTGGTAACCGAGTTCCAACTCGCTGTCGAACCGCCCGGCCAGCAGGTGCAGCCGTTCCCGATGAAAGCTCAAGCGATAGTGCGCGGCCCAGTCGCCGCCGACACCCACCAGTGCTTCACCGCCGGCCAGCTCGCTTGCGCTGCGCCACAACGGGAGGGCGGAATGATGGTCACCGTTACGTGCGTGTGTGTCGGCGCGACGGGTGAGTTCTCGAACGGCGTGCACGTCAATGTTTTCGAGGGCGGTGTCAAGGAGGTAGCCGTGTTTACCCGCTCGTCCCAGTGTGGCCTGGTCCGTTTCACGGAACACGGCGCGCAACCGTGTCATGTAGCTGTACAACACGCTGATGGCGGACTCGGGAGGATCGTCGCCCCACACGTGTGTCAACAGGGTCGGCAGGTCCACCGGCCGGCCCGGGGTGGCCGCCAATGTGGCCAACGCGCACGCGAGCTTCGGCGCGCCGAGCCGGTGTGTTCGTTTCCCGGTGTTGACCTCTACCGGGCCGATGAGCCGGATCAACATGGACAACTCCTGACACGGACGGGTGTGGCCATATTGGAATATTAATATTCGAGCGGGGATATCGCCCCGTCACAGATTTTCCGCAATATTTGGGCGTCGGCGGCGTGTGGCCGACACCGATGGCCGTGACCGAGTACCGAGACCACGCGATCGCGGCGGCCGCCGGTCAGGCGTTGGTGTTTGCTGCGGCGGCCAGCGCCTCGGCCATCCCCCGGGCCGCAAGTGCGTCGGCGCGTTCGTTCTCCGGGTGCCCGGAATGGCCTTTGACCCACAGCCATTCGACCTGGTGACGGGCCATCGCCTCGTCCAGGCGCTGCCACAGGTCGACGTTTTTGACCGGTTGTCGGGCCGAGGTGACCCAGCCGTTGCGTTTCCACCGCGGCACCCACGAAGTGATGCCGTTCTTGACGTACGTGCTGTCGGTGTACAGGCGAACACCGCAGGGCCGTTTGAGGCTTTCGAGGGCCTCGGCCGGGGCGGTCAGCTCCATCCGATTGTTGGTGGTCTCGTCGGCGAGGCCGCCGTAGAGTTCGCGTTCGTGTTGTCCGTAACGGAGCAGCGCGCCCCAGCCGCCCGGCCCGGGATTGCCCTGGCAGGCGCCATCGGTGTAGATGTCGACGATCTGTTCGGCCACGACCGGGACGATACCGGCAGGCCGAAGCCGGTGAACATTCGTGTCCGCGACGGTCCCAACCACAGTGGGCGTTCGAGGCGGCGACGCAGTGCGGGGAAGGTGAGAATAATCAGGCTGTCCACGATGACCGCCACGGAGATGTCCAACACGACGAACCGATCAGTTGAGAGTTCGATGCGGTCACCGGATGCCGTGCTCGCATTCTACGCCGAGAAACACCCGGTGTCACCTTTCGGCGGCGACGATCGTCTCACCGCGGTGCAGGTACCGTGTCCGCCGACCATCCTCGGTGTATGGTCGGCGCTCCCGTCACCTGTATAAGGAGCGCGCTGATGGTCGATCCGTTGTCCCTGTCTCCGGAGGTCGCCTCCGCGCTCACCGCCGGTGACCCGGTGGTCGCATTGGAGTCGACGATCATCTCCCACGGTCTCCCGAGGCCCCGCAACCTCGAGGTCGCCCGGGAGTTCGAGGACATCCTCCGTAAACGGAACGTGGTACCCGCCACGATCGCCGTTCTCGACGGTGTGGCTCACGTCGGATTGTCGTCGGAGCAACTCGACCGGATCGCCAACGACGACACGATGCGCAAGTTCGGATACCGAGACCTGCCGGCTGCGGTCGCATGTGGGGCCAGCGGAGCGACCACGGTGTCGGCCACCGCGCAATTGGCCGCCGCCGCCGGAATTTCGGTGTTTGCGACCGGTGGCCTCGGTGGAGTGCACCGAGGATGGACGACCGATCAGGACGAGTCCGCCGATCTCAACGTGCTCAGCCGCACGCGGATCACCGTGGTCTGCGCAGGCGTCAAATCCATTTTGGATGTTCCTGCGACACTCCAACGTCTGGAGACCTTGAACGTCACGGTCGCCGGTTACCACACCGACGAGTTCCCCGGTTTCTATCTGAGTCGCTCCGGACAACCGGTCGACTGGAATCTCGACTCACCTGAGCGGGTGGCGCAGGTGATGCGTGCACAGACACACCTGACCGGCCCCGAGACCGCGCTCATCGTCGCCAACCCCGTCTCCGCATCCGAACAACTCGATCCCGTCCTGCACGATGAGGTGCTGGCAGCCGGACTGGCCGCAGCCGAAAACGACGGGATCACCGGTCAGGACGTGACCCCGTTCCTGTTGTCCTACCTGGTTGAACACACCGAAGGAGCCTCGCTGGAGGCCAATTTGGCAGCGGTCCGAGGCAACGTCGACCTGGCCGGACGTATCGCGGCCGCGTACGCCGCCGCCTCATGACCGGTAGCCTGTTGGTCGTCGGCGACGTCGTCACCGACATCGTTGCGGTTCCCGCTGCGCCCCCGGCGCCCGACACCGACACCACCGCAGCGATACGCACCCGACCCGGAGGTTCCGGCGCGAACACCGCGGCATGGGCGGCTCACAGCGGCGCGAAGGTCCGCATGCTCGGCAGGGTCGGGGCCGATAGCGCCGACTGGCACCGCGACCATCTGACCGAGCACGGTGTGGACTCGCGACTCCGCGTCGACCCGACCCGACCGACGGCCGTGGTGATCGCTGTGATCGCACCCGATGGGGAACGCGGGATGCTCACCGACCGTGGTGCCGGGGCCGAACTGGGGCTCGACGACTGGGACGACGCGCTGTTGTCCGATGTCGAGCATCTACACATGTCCGGTTACCTGTGGTTTGCCGATCCCGGTGCCCGATTGGGGACCGAACTGTCGACGATTGCCGGGAAACGGGACATCACGACCAGCGTTGACCCGGCGTCGACGGGTTTCCTACGTGAGTATGGAATCGACCGGTTTCTTGCCGGAACCGCCGGTGTCGACTTTCTGTTTCCCAACGCCGCTGAGGCATGCCTGCTGGCGGGTGAGTCGGATGTGGAGGCGGCTGCCGTCGCATTGTCGCGCCGCTACAGCCTGGTGGCGGTGACGCTGGGCGCCGACGGTGCGTTGCTGGTGGAGAAGGGAGCCGAACCCGTGTGGTGTCCGGCCTCTTCGGCGAGGGTCGTCGACCTGGTGGGGGCGGGGGACGCGTTCACCGGTGCGTTCTTGGCGGCTCGACTGTCCGGCGCCGACTCGCCTACCGCCGTCCGGCTTGCGTGTGAGGCGGGTGCGGCAGCCGTCGGAAACCCCGGCGGTCGGCCCTGAGAATGGGCTCGATCGTCATCGTGCGGCGGGCAGGATGCCCGACCGTTCGAGATCACCGCGCGCGGCCCGGTCGCGGCGGGCGGGAACGGCCTCTTCGGACGAGATTCGTAGTGTGCAGCGGTTCGCATGGACGCGTCGCACTGTGAGAAGTACTGGATATCGGTGGCGCCACCGCCGAGAACATCCCAGGGTTCGGTGCCGGTTTGTGCACGGTTGGAACTGGACGGAGAAACGATCGGACACGCCGGCAGAGGCTCGTACGCGAGGTGTCGTGCCGGAGCCTTCTTAGTTGGATTACATGGCGGGCAACGGTTCCCGACCCTGTTTCTCCCAGTCTTCGGTGACTTCGACGGTTCGATACCCCAAAGCGTCGTTGACGGCGTTCATCGCGTCGTTGGATACCGCGTTCCAGGTTGTGACCCGTCGACATGAGGCGTCCAGGTTGTTGAGTGCCCGAACGTTGGCGACCTTCAGGAGCATGCCCAGGCGATGTCCTCGATGTTCTGGCAGCACCAGCGTGTCCCACTGGAAGGCGTGGTCCCGGCCTTTGGGCAGAACGATCTGTGTGTGCCCGACCGGCGCGCCGTCGTCGGCTACGGCAAGGGCGGTCACCGAGACGCGGTTCTGTCGCGCCAGAAGCCTTTCCTCGTTGCGCAGCCTGTCGACGTCCCACGATTCGGGTTCGTATACGGAATCGCCCAACGGTGCCTGGGTACTCAACAGCGATTTCAGCCGTGCGTACTGTGCCCCGTAGCGTTCCGGGCAGGCGCCGACCCAGGTCGTGATCGTGTAGCCGTCGGCTTCGCCCGCCGCCTCGTCGTGGAGGCGTGCCAGTCGTTCCGGGGCGACGGGCATCGGCAACACTCGGCGAGCGTCGACGTTGACCTTCGTGAACCCGCGGCGCTCCAGGAACCGTGAACCGGGTGCACTCGGTCCGTCGACCGGCTGATTCACCCTGGTAGCGAGAACGGTGCGGTGTCGAGCCGCCAAACGCGTGGCGACGTGTTCGTACAGTGCCGCACCGACTCCACGGTGACGGGCGTCGGGTACGACTCCCAAGATGAACTCGCCACGGTTGAGGTTGTCCTTCATCGGCCAATCGATCCATGCCGACCCGACGACCGTATCGCCGTCGACGGCGGCCGCGATCTCCCGTTCCCAGGTGCGATGGTCGTCGTCTTCGAGCAGCAACGCCAGCAGCTCTCCCTTCTCCCACACCGGCGTGTCGGTGCGACCGTGGGAGGTGGCCGCAACGTATGCCGCGTACCAGGCGTTGAAGGCCCCGGAGTCACTCGGGTCGACCGTGGAGATGTCCATGATCGCCGAAGTTAACAGCCGGGACGAGTGTCGACGACCTATTTTTCTCGGGGGTCGCGTTGTCGGATCTCGGGAGGCGACGGGTCGAGACGCGACACGAGGGCCTGGAGCTCGAGGATCTTCGCCTGCACCTCCACCAGGTCCACGGTTTCCCGCTCCGTCGGCACGCTCCCCGGCTCCGTCGCCTGCCGAGCTTCGTCCTCCAGCGCCCGAGCCTCTTCCATGGACGTGATTACCACGCCGATCAACAGATTGATCAGGACAAAAGCACCAAAAAGGATAAACGAAACGTAGTAGGGGAGTGCCAACGCGGTGACGTCGATACCTTCACGAACGGTCGCGCCGACGTTGTCCATGGTCAGTAGGAAGAACAGTGTCAGGACGGCCTCGCCGATCGTGCCGTACTCGTCCGGCATTGCCCGCCCGAACAGAATCCACCCCAACACTCCGTAGAGGTACAGCACGACGACACCGACCATGACCAGCCCGACGGCACCCGGGAAGCTGCGGACGACGGCCGTGAGAAGAACCCGCAACGACGGAAACACGCGGACGAGTCGAACAATCCGCGCGAGCCGAATCAGGCGCAGCAGCGTCACGTTTTCTCGGAGCCCCGGCAGCAGCCCGGCAGCCACCACCGCGAAGTCGAAGCAGTTCCAACCACTTCGGAAAAATCGCCACGGGCGCACCCCGAAAGCAGTCAACCGGATCACCAGTTCGATGACGAAGAACGCGAGACACAGTTCGTCCAGGATTCGCAGAAGCCACCCGAACCGGTCGATCATGTGTTGATAGGTCTCCACGCCGATGAGGACGGCGTTGAACACGATGACACCGGTGGACAACAGCTGGAAACCCCGCGCCTCGGCCACCCTGTGGCACCAGGCGCTCACCGGCCCCGACGGCGTCTGCGGAGGAGTCGGGGTGGTCGGTGTCTGAACGGGTGTGTCCGCTGTGGGGGTTTCAACCGGCATCGCGGCAGCGTATAAGAATCGGTCTAGGCGTCGATGCGAGTGGTCGGTGTATACGACCCGTTGTGCTCGCAACGAGGCCACGGCAGACTGTTCGAAGGAACCGTTCTGTGCGAAGGGATGTAGCGACGATGCAGGGCTTCTACGCGATGGTGGGCATGGGCATGGTCGTGGCCGCGATCTTCTGGATCGCCTCCCCGCGGTCTCGCCTCAAGATCAAGCGGCTCGCGTTCCTGGTCGGAGTCATCGCCTTGTTGTTGGCCGTCGCGTACAACTATTCCCAGGCGAATTAGCCGCCTGTTAGATCCACGGTCCCGGCAGCGGGTCCCCGGAGTATTCGCGGTACCACAACCCGCGGTAACAACGCCACGGTTCGGGAACCAGTGATGTGGGCGCGAAAATCCGTTCCAGCATGGTGCGCGCCTGCAGGAAGAAGTCGAGCCGGTCGGCGGGTTCGGCGATGTGGTCTTCGTCGCCGTCGGGGTCCGCGGTTTGCAGAATGTACAAAGACGGCCACACCGTGGTGTACTGCGCCAAAGGCAACAGTCGCTCACGCATGACGTCGAGCGGTTCCACACCTACGGTGTAGGTGAACGACGTGTCGTGCCCGCAAGCACGCGCGGTCGCGAGAACCCCCGCCGTCTCGGTGTCGTCGGCCGGGCCGGCGGCCTCTTCGTCGGCGTCGAGGAACAGCGTGAAGGGTGCCACGTGATCGGCGAGTTGCTGCAGCCCTTCCTTGCTGCGCACCACCGACGACAACAGACCGATACGTGCGGTCATGTCGAGACCCGCCATGGCCGTTCGGAGTCGGGAAAGGTCGGTCAGCGCCGTCTCCTCGTCGCCGTACCGTGACGCCGTCACCGTGACCTCGTCGAGGTCGGCGAGCGTGTTACCGGCGGGCAGACTGATGGCGAGATCGGCGAGAAGCCGCGAATACCCCATCTCGGCAGCCTGCGGGTCGCTTGTGCCGTCGCCGAACGGGTGGATTGTGGCGGCCCGCCCCCCGGCCCGCAGATACCCGCCGACCGCCGTATCGCCGCGCAGTTCACTGACGCTGGCGACGGCCGTGCCGTCCACGAGCAGTTCGCCGTCGACGACCGTGAACGGGGATGTCCCGACACCGGTGGGAACCACCAGCTGGTACACCTCGTCTTCGGGCGGCTGAACCTTCAGCCGGACCTTGGTGCCGGTTTCGGCGTGGTTACGCAAACCGTGAATGTTGAGCGCTATCAGGAGCGTTTCGCCCCATCCGATGTGATGCCGATGAGCCAGGTGCCGCCATTGGTGCACTGTTTCCGACGTCAACGACCGCCCCTCGGTCGGATCCACCGCTTCGCCCTCCTCTGTTGAACCCGCTTATTCTGCTACGACCTGTCGGCCTTGGGCATCGGCGGGTCCGAAGCGTTCGATACGCCACAGCGACAGCGTACTTGGAGACGACCAAGTGTTTGTTCAGGGCGGGTCTAGGCTGAGGAGCCGATGATGCAGATTTTGTTGCCCCCGTCCGAGGGGAAAACGCCACCAGATGAGGGCCCACCGGTTGACCCGGCAGGTTTCGCCGTCGACGTGTCCGGACGGGATGAGGTGTTGAACGCGCTGGTCAAGCTGTGTATCGACGCGCCCGACAGTGCCGCGACGACTTTGAAGCTCGGCAAAAGCCAAGCCGATCTGGTGGCCGTGAACGCGGCGTTGCCGACCGCGCCGACGGCGCCTGCAGCGACGGTTTACACCGGCGTGATGTTCGACGCGTTGGGACTGTCACGGTTGCCGGATGCGGCCCGGCGACGAGCAGACCGGTCGTTGCTCATCTTTTCTGGACTGTGGGGAGTGGTCCGTCCGGACGATGCCATACCGTCCTACCGGTGTTCCGCCGGAGTCAAGTTGCCAGACCTGTCGCCTAAAGGAACTACCACGGTGGCGCGCTTTTGGGCTTCGCGTCTGACAAGCGCACTGAACGACCTGGTCGACGACGGTTTCGTCATCGACCTGCGATCGTCTGCTTACGCGGCGATGTGGCGCCCGGCGGCCTCGGTGGCGATTCGGGTACTTCACGAACGTCAGGTCGACGGTGAACTTGTGCGGTCGGTCGTCAGCCATTTCAACAAGGCGACGAAAGGGCGCCTCGCCGCGACGTTGCTGACCGAGAACGTTCAGTGCAAAAACTCCGACGAACTGGCGACGGCACTGAAGGATCTCGGATACCGGGTGGAGACGCATGGTGACGTGATCGACGTCGTCGTCTCCGAACTGTGACGGTGGCCGTGCGGGCTCGTTCGGCTGCCCGATGTTCGACGATGCCGGCGGTTCTTTGTGGGCCTCTACGGGAACGTCGTGTGTCCGAGGACACATTAACCGCCGCTGGACTCTCCAGCGGCTGGAGGGGTGAGGGTTGGTGTCGATGAGAGACCACGACAGACTCTTCACGATCGGTGAACTCGCCGTACGCACCGGCTTGAGTGTGCGGACGATCAGGTTCTGGTCCGATGCCGACATCGTGCCTCCCTCAGGACGCACCGGCACCGGGTACCGGCTCTACGACACCGAGTCCGTGGCCAGGATCGACCTGGTCAAGACGCTACGGGACCTTGGTATGGACCTTGCGACGGTGCGTGCCGTCCTGGAGGAACAGGTGACGATCGCCGACGTCGCAGCCGCTCACGCGAAGGCGCTGGGCGAGGAGATACGCACTCTGAAGACTCACCGTGCCGTGCTGGCGTCGGTCGCTCAACGTGACGGTACGAGCGAGGAGATGAGAATCATGCACGAATTGGCGAAACTCTCGGCGGCGCAACGCAGGCGGTTGTTGGAGGAGTTCGTCGCGGAGGCGTTCGAGGGAGCCGACCCCGAGTCGCCGGGCGCGGGCATCGCCGAACGAATGCGTCGGTTGCCGACCGAACTTCCCGACGAACCCACCACCGAGCAGGTCGATGCCTGGATCGAGTTGGCCGAACTGGTTCGGGACCCCGAATTTCGAGCACGATGCCGCCAGATGGCCCTCGCCGGCGCCGAGCGCGACCAAACCGAAAGCCCGGTGGAGCACGAACGCGTGCTCGCCGTCGTAACGTCGGACGTCGTCGACGGCACGACGCCCGACTCGTCGGCCGCCGCAGAAGTCCTCGCCGACCTCGGGGTCGCGGGCCTGTCCGCCGAGCAGAAACACGAAGCCGCCGAGGTGATCGAGATGTTCTCCGACCACAGAGTGGAGCGGTACTGGCAGTTGTGGGCCGTCCTCAACGGCTACCCGTCGTTCTCCGGTTCGCGGTCGTCGACGGCCGCATACGCGTGGCTGGTCGCGGCACTGCGGGCCGCCGCCTGATCGGGTTTCGGTGCAACACCGGAACGCTCGGTCGAGGTTTTGTCCCTGCGGCGGCGCCCATTGCGCAGGATCACCCGACCGACCGCGATCCGTTCGTCCTCGAGGTGACGTGCCCCCCCCTCAAAAAGAGGCGCAGGGCACCTGTCGAGTCGGCTGATCCGACCGGTGCTTCCGCCGACGTCGAGTAAACGGCGTCGGCGGAAGCCGACCGCGGTGTCGCCGAGGGGCCTCCGCCGATGACGTCGGTGTGGGAGCAATTGTGGTGGCGCATCGGAAGGTAGATGTGGTGCGCGCGAGGCTCGGGACCGGTGGAGGTTGTGAGGTCGTACCGGACCGAAGGCACGGTTGACGGAACGACCGGGGCGGATGGTGTCGTGGGGCCGGACGTCCCCGGGGCGGACGGCGCGGTCGTTCCGGACGGCGACCCGGAGGGGATCGACGAGCCGGGGACGGGCTCCGATGGTCTGTTGAGTGAGGGGGCAGATCGCCAAAGCGTGGCCGGTCACGGGTACGGCCGCCGCAGTGGTTTGCACGGTGACTCGGAACGGTTGCGGATGGACCGGCGGTGGCTGCCGCCATGGCCGCGTTGTTGTTTCTTTGTCACGCGCGGGAATACCCGTTCTCGCGTGGCGTGGCCGTGGAAGCCGACACCACTTTCACGGCTTGGGAGTGGATGCGCCACCACATCCGGTGACCTGCGAATACGTGACCGATCAAACCCGGTTGCGGACGCTTGCGGGCGTCTGTCTATCATTGGTCGTCGCTGGTTGTTGAACCAGCCGCGGTGGGTGTAGCTCAGCTGGTAGAGCACCTGGTTGTGGTCCAGGAAGTCGCGGGTTCAAGTCCCGTCACTCACCCCAAATGGGTCAGGTTTGAACTTTCGACCAAGGGACCGCCCTTGGTCGAGGTTCGAGCCTGGCTCAACTTTCTTGCCTCGGCGGCCCAGGTGAGGGCGTCGGCCTGCAAGCCTTCGATGCTCAGCCCGTCGTACGGCGTCTTGTAGCCGACCCGAACGTCGTTGTCCTCATCGACATAAATCGCCGTGAACAGCGCCTGGTTGCACAGACGACGGTTCGCGTCGTCAGCCTTCTTGTAAATGTCGGCCGCATTCGACAGCAGAGTCAACGCGTCGTCCAAGTTCGCCCGAGCGAAGGCGTACTCCCCGTGGTGGGCGTCGATCCGGTTCTGGATCGTCTCCAGCGATGCCGTGATCCGATCCTGCTCCCGCTTGAGCAACTCCAACGGGACCGCTCCCGCGTAGTGAGCACGGAGCAGCTTCTCCTGCTCGTCTTCGAGCTGGGTCCGACGCGTGGCGAGGTCCGCCAGTTCCGCGGCACCCTCGGACATCATCTCGTCGAACCGTGCGTGCAGCATCGACGAGAGCGCCTGCTTGGTCTCCGCGCTGATCTGGACGTGATCGTAGAACTGCTCCACGAGTCGCTCGACGTGCTCGATGAGCATCGCTTGACGGGTACAGTCACCCCTACCGCCGTGCCTGCTCGCGCACACGAAGTACGGATAGATCGTGCCCTGGCTACTCTTCGCGTTGCACACGATCAGGCGCGAGCCGCACTGCCCGCAGAACACAGAGCCTTTCAGGTAGTGATCGTGCACTTGCGTCGCGTCCGCCGCCGACCGGTGAGTGCCGAGCACGGTCTGCACCTGATCCCACACCTCGTTCGGGACGAGCGCTTCGTGGACTCCGGCGTAGGTGACGCCTTGATAGCGGACGCAGCCCTTGTAGTACGGGTTCGTGAGCATCCGATGCACCGACGACTTGCCAATGGGCTGAGAAGGACGACGCGGGGAAGGTGCTGTCGTCAGCCCCCGCGCCACTAACTCGTGGTGGAGCTGGCTCGTCGACCAATCCCCGGACGCGAACACCTGGAAGGCCCACCGAACCAGCGGTGCACGTTCCTCGTCCAGCTCGACGGTGCGCACCTCACGGCCAAACTCGTCACGCACTCCGATGTTGCGGTATCCGATAGGTGCCTTCGACACTGTCCCGCCCTGCGCGGCCTTCTGTGACAGACCCTTGACGACCTCCGTGGCCAGGTTGCGCGAGTAGAACTCGGCGATCGACGACATGATGCCGTGCAGCAGCATCCCCGAGGGCGTCTCGTCAATGTTTTCAGTCGCTGACACCAGGGTGACCCCGGCGTCCTTGAGCGCGAGGTGGATGGTCACGTCGTCTGCGCGGTTGCGGGCCAGCCGGTCGACCTTGTGGACGATGCAGTAGTTCGTTTTGTGCTTCGTGACGTACTGGATCATCCGCATCAGTTCTGGCCGGTCGGCCTTGCGGGCAGACTCGCCCGCGTCGACGAACTCCTCGACGATGGTCGCGCCGAGTTGGTCGGCCTTGCGCTGGTTGGCCTCGCGCTGGGCTGGGATCGAGAAGCCTTCGGCGCTGCCGCCCTTCTCTGCCTGCTCCTTGGTCGAGACACGGAGGTAGGAGACGGCGATCGCCCCAACGAACGGTGTTGGGGCAACGAGACTGTCTATCGCGGCGCGGCTCGCATCGGTGGTCGTCATGGCTCTTCTCCACAGTCACTAGTTCTGCCGACGCGGACTGATGAGTCGAGGGATGTTGATCGTAAGAAGAGCCCGAAGGCTGTAGGACTAGGCCGAGTCGGCCACGTTTGCTTTGCCTCGCCACAAGGGCGAAGCGCTAGGACCACAACATCCGCCATCCGCGACGGATGCATACATTCTACGACGAAGGCTCCACTGAAGCACGCGGGCGCTTCGATGTCGTCGTTCCTCCCGAGGGGCACGACCCGGACCGTTGGAGCGCGATACGGATGAGTAACTCGCTGAGCTTGTCGAGGTCGGGGGGTTCGTGGAAGTCGGCGCGGATCGTCAGCTCGCGCTCGCTCTGCTGACGCTGCCCGGTCTTTCGTATGTACCGCCGCGTCATGCTCACACCTCGCCGGTGTCAGATTCGAAGGCCGCGAAGAAGGCATCTTCGGCCTCCTGGCGCGCTGCGACCTGATCGAGCACGAACCGCACGAAGTCTTCGTCGCGGTCTGTGATGGGTAAGTCCTCGACGGGCGCGGCGGGGTCTTCTCCGGGCCAACTCGTCTGGCGGGTTGGCCGATCCCTGTCAAGGCGTGTGCCGCAGGCGGCGACCCAGTCTCGAAGCCGGGCTCGTGCATCTGCGAAGTCGCGGTGCCACCCGAGGGGCGCTGAGCCGTCCTGCTCGGCGTCGTAGGCGGATAACCAGTGCAGGTGCAGGGCGGACAGCTCCCAGAGGAGTTCGGGGTGCCGATGCCAGTACGGCGGCACGACGCTGGCTGTAAGACCGTAGGTGTGGCGAAGCCAGTCCACCCAGCGGTTGAGTTCGAGCAGCTCCGTTTCAAGATCATTAGCCGTGAGTAGATTCCAGTTGACCGGATGCGGCGGCTCAGGAGTATCGAAACGAGGCGACCGTGTTTCTGCCTCGGGCGGCAGGTCATCGTGTTCGGGGCCGAGCGAGTCGGTCATGGTCTCCCCGCTCACATTCCGATGGTCGCGGCGTTCGACGGAGCGGAACGCTGTGGCGCGGTGAAGGCAGCGCCATTTCGGCCAGAGTTGCGCTCGGTTCGATCTACCTCGTAGCGCGTGCGCGCCAGGTCGTGGCCGATGCGAGTTGCGATGAACTCCTCACCTTCGTAGCGCTGTCCGTTGCGCTCGTAGGAGTACTCCCGTACACGGCCGTCGGCGATGATGTTGTCGCCCTTGGCGATCCGCTCGGCCCCCTGCTCGGCCGCCCCGCGATATGCGATGAGGTCGTGGAAGGTGGTCTCTAACTGTGTGAAGGTGTTGTCGGGCTCCTTCCGGTAGTGCTCGATGCCGACCTTCATGTAGAGCCGCGCGTCCCCACGTTGGGTGTAGCTCAGCTGCGGCTCCGAGGCGACGAAACCCGAAATGGATTGATGAGTGCGAATGGCCATGATGGCCTCCTCCTGATCTCAGGCAGCCAGCTCGTCGTGGCCGCTGTATCAGGCAGGTGCGCTCCCGCACTCAGACCGTGGTGTCAGGGTGCAGGGCGGCGTAGGAGGGCTTCAAGTTCGGTGCGGTCGCTGCGGAGTTGGGCGGCGTCGGAGCGGTCGGGCCAGGCGCGGAGGTCGGTGACTATGGGTGGTGTGGAGCGCAGCAGGGTGACGCCGGTGCCGAAGGGTAGGGTGCGGATGCGGTCGGGTGGCAAAATTGAAACCCGCCGTATGGAGCGCTGGTTCGATCGGGTGCCGCGATCACCGAGGGTCACGCTGTTGGTGTATTCGTCGCGTTCGCCGATAAGGGTGGACAGATCTTGGAGGTCGCGGCTGTTGGACGCGCCGCCGAGGATGATCTTGGCGATGCTGGCGTCCCATATCGCACCGGCTTGGTGCTCACTCCACCGGTCGCGGGCTTGGGCGAGGGACTGCAAGACGGGCATGGTGGTGATCCCGGTGCCGCCGCCTTCGGCCATCAGCATCGGCAGCGATGGCAGGGGTGCGAGGTTACCGATTTCGTCGAGCGCCAGCAGCAGAGGCGGGTCGAGTCGGGCACCGGGTAACCGGGCGGCGAGACGTCGGGCGGTCTCGATGAGGTCCTCCACAAACGCGGCGACGAGCGCGGCGGATGCGCCGGCCCCGGCTCCGGTGGCGAGCAGGTAGAGAGTGCCTTGCTGGGTGAGGAAGGTTTCGGGGTCGAACTGTTCGTTGGGTCCGGGTGTGACGGCATCGAGCACGCGGGGGTCGGCGAGGGCTGCGAGGGCGAGGGAGACGCCTTGCCAGATGCTGTCGCGGGTCTTGGGGTCGGCGTCGATCATTGCGCCGAGCGAGTCGCCCCACCCCATCGCGGCGTTCGGGTTCGAGTTCAGGATCGCGACGGCCTCGGCTGCGCCGCTGGCGTCGAGGGTCCACCGGAACAACTCAGCAGGCGGCCTGCCGTCGAGCGCTGCGGCGTGGAGCAAGGCTTGGAGCGCGGTTCGGGTCTTACCTTCCCAGAACCCGCCGGACTCCACTCCGCCAGAGGAGAGCCCGGTGGCGGCGGCGAGTCCGTTTGCGCGAATCATTGCGGTCAGCGGGTCCTCACACCCGCGCACCGGTGACCATCGCAGACCAGCGGGGATGCCCTCGGCGAGGCGTTGGGGGTCGAATACTGCAACGGGTCCGCCTTTACGGCGCCTCGCTCGCAATGTGGCGGTCAGATTATCTGGTCGGGTGCTGGTGGTGACGACGGCCCCTGGTGCGTCCAGGATCGCGTTGATGACGACGTGCAGTCCCTTGCCGGAGCGGGGCGGGCCGATCAGCAGGATCGAGTCTTCCACCGACGCCCACACGCCGGTCCCGCGGCTGGTTCCGAGCAGGTAGCCGACGTCAGCGGGCGAGGGTGTCGCAAGCGATGGTCGCAGGGTTCCAGCGCGGTGCAGGAGAGCTTTCGACGATGCAGTGGTCTTGACTTCATGAGCGGTGGCAATCCCCGCGAACCTGTGCGGGTCAGTGTCGGTTTTGCGATTGTGTCGGCGCAGCAGAAACCAGACCCATGTCACCGTGGCGATCAGCCCGGCGAGCAGTATGGCTGCGACGATCCAGTAGACGACAGGACTGAGCCCTGGGGCGTCGAGAACCCCTGCCGGGTCTGCTGGGCTGAACAGCACTCCGAGACCTGAAGCCGGCCCAGTCTCGGGCTCGGGTGTGCCAGAGAGGAACGCAGCGATTGAGCCGGCTCCTCGGAGGACGAGTGCGAGGCCGAAGGCTCCGATCAGGGCGATGAGGGCGGCGTTGGTAAGTTCGTCGCCCATGCTCCCGCCCTGTCTCGGGTTCATTGCAGCCGCCGGATCGCGGTCGTGCCCGAGATTCGCCCGAACAGGATCACTTCGCCCGTCGTGTCTGTCGGGAGGTCGTCGAGATCGACCAGCGCACGCGCAGTGCCAGTTCCGGCGGCGTCGGTGTGGCTCACGATGACCGCGACGGTGACCTCCTCACCAGGCACAAACCCGTCGCCCTCCACCTCCATCAGATGCGGTGCTCGGGGCGTGGCGGCGCGGCGGCCTCGCCGTATGCCCGGTACCGATTCCTGCTCTGTTACTCGGACAGGTGGAGTTCGTTTACGGGCGTGGATGATGTCGGTGAACACTCCACCGTCGCACTCGCGCACCTCGACCCGGACCGACACGGTGCGGTCCTTCGTGATCTCATCCATCAGCGGCCCGAACGTCGCCCGAGTCCACGCCCCCGCAGCAGGTTGCGGGTGAGTGATGCCATCGATAGTGGCTGTGAGAGTTCCGTCCGCAGCGACGGTGACGACCACATTCGGCAGATCGACGGGCACCTCTGGCTCGTGATCGCGGCAGTGGCGTGGGTGTGAATGGTTCATCGGTGAACGATCTCCAGACCTGCATTTACCTGACGAAGTTTCATGCC
>DXGR01000137.1 GCA_019113825.1 Candidatus Stackebrandtia excrementipullorum
CCGCCTCGTCTTCGTCGCCGCCGGAGCCGTCGACCTTCACGGCCGCAACGACGCGGTGAGCACCGAAAAAGTCGCTGAACCACACCGGGACGACCTTCACCACGTCGCCCGGCCGAGGTGCGTGCACCATCTTGCCGTCACCGATGTAGATCCCGACGTGATACACCGAGGTCCATACGCCAGGCTGATCGCCGTAAAAGATCAGATCACCGGGCAGCATCTTCGACACGTCGACCGCCATCGTCCGCGTCGCTCGGAACTGGTCGTTGGCCACGCGCGGCAATTGCACGCCCTGCTTGCCGTAAGCGGTCTGCACCAGCCCTGAACAGTCGAACGTGTGAGGGCCCTCTGCGCCCCACTCGTACGGTTTACCGACCTGATCGAGCGCGTACCGCACCGCGTCCTGGGCGGACGGCGCCGCCTGCCAGCCGTCGATGTCGGTGCCGATGTCGTCGCGGTGCTTGTCGTTGTCGCGGCCGGCCTGCTCCTCCTGGAGCGCGATGGCTTCGGCGTTCTTCTCGACCAGATCCTCAAGTTCTTTGTTACGGCTCTCGAGCTCGTCGGCCAGGTCGTCTCGCTTCGTGGCTGCGATCGCCTCGGACGCCTGCGCCGCATCGAACCCGGCCATGGCGACATCCGCATCGGACGCCGCAGACCGGGCGTTCTGCTGCATCGCGGTCAGGTCGTCGGTCAACAACCCCGGGTACAGCCTAAACAGATCCTCGAACCTGTCGGTGACCCCTTGGATCTGTGAACCCGACTCCTGGTAGGCGTGTGCGGCCATCTCGGACACCAGTTCGGCGAGCTCATCGGCGCGAGCCTGACGATCCACCCAGTGGTCGTATGCGGCGACACGGGCCTCCGAGCGCAGTAGGGCCTCTTCGTCGGCCGCCGTTGTGGCTTCACCGAGTTCGGCCACGTTACGCGCGATCTCGGCGATCCGGTTGGCATATGGCCCCCGGCTGACCCCGGGACCGGCCACAGGAGTGTCACCCGAGGACGGCAACGGGTCCGCGCCGACGGTGCCGGGGTCCCCATTGGGGCGCGCGCCGTCGTCGGGGACCTGAACCTCGGGCGGGTCGGCGATGGCGACCGCGGGGGCCGTCACCAGCAGACCTGCAGCGGTGCCGAATATCAGTACGGCACGACCGAGGCGATGACTCCATGGGGTGACTCTCATGACCTGCCTTGGGGTTCAGCCGGGGTTATCGACGAATACCGATAGACACAATACGGCCCTTGGGCACGTGGACACCAGTGGTCACAGGTAACGGTCTTGTTTTAGCCACCTCAAACCCGGCTCCGGTATCACTTGAAACGGGCGTTTGGGTGTTTCTGGGAGCGATCACACCCGTATGCACCGACGCGGTCGCACCCGGCGACCATCGATTAGGGTCGAACCGACTGCGGACGAGGTGGAGACGATGACCAACGACACGGATCACCCCGACGCCGGGTTTCGGCGCGATATCGAAGCCAAACTCGGCGAAGGGATGCGCCTGACACGCGCCGACGGGATTCGGCTTTTCGACGCCGAGGACCTGGTGTGGCTGGGACGGATGGCTCACGGCGCACGCTCGGCGTGCCACCCCGATCGGGTCACTTTCGTTCACGGTGACGAGTCCACGTGCCCCCAGCGCTGTGCTTTCTGTACCGAGTCCGACGGGCGTTGGATCGCCGGTACCCACGTTGCCTCCGACGACGCTTGGGAGGCGTGGTCGACCACGCGTGGCGACGGCCGTCTTGCTGTGGCCGCCGTCCCTGTGCACCACGGTGAGAGCACGACCGACCGGGTCGACCGACTGCTGCGACTGCGCGACCTACAGGACGACGGTGGCGGCTTCATCGCCGTGGCACCGCTACGGGGCGAACACCCTGACGGCACCGGGGCGATGGCCCAGGCCGCAGAAGCGCTGCGGGCGTTCGCGGTGGCGCGACTCATGATCGACAACATCGACCATGTCCAAAGTCACTGGCCCTCGCACGGGTTGGACGTCGCAGGGTTGTCGTTGAACTTCGGCGCCTGCGACCTGTCCGGCTCCCTGACGCGCTACCGCACAACCCACGACACCGACCTCGTCGACGGAGAGTTGGCGCAGGAGGACGTGGTAGAGCTGATCCAGGACGCCGGATTCACGCCCGTCCACCGTGACGACGTTTTCGGGCAGGTATGCGAATTCGACCCCCCGGTGCCCGCGGCGGTACGTCGAGCCGAGCCCCAGAAGGTATGGACATGACCGAACAGGCCACTCAAAAATTTCCCCGCCGCGACGGCTCGGGCCGCATCGTCTCCCTCGTCGAGATGTTGTTGTTCGTGTTCCTGCTGTTGGCGGTCGGCATCGTCATGCTCTCCGCTATCGACGCCCTCTTCTGGCTCCTCGGGTTCGGGGAATTCGGTCAGATCTCGGGATGGATCAGCGCGCTGCTGGCGATGTTCGTGTTCCTGGACGATTTTCGGGCCTGGATCGACTACCGGATTCGCTGGGTCGTCGGTGGAGGCGCTCTACTGTTGAGTGCCGTTGGGGGACTCGGTATCGGTGGACTGATGCCTGAGTTCTGGGCGCCGCTGTTTCACGGCGCGATCGGCGCCGCCGTGTTCGTGCTGATGTACACGGTCCTGTGGTTCGTGGGAATGCGCATGATGGGAGACCACGAGGCATGAGCCCTACCTGGAAGTACATGCTCGGCCGGATCGGCCTGTTCGTGGGCCTGGGAGCCGTCTTGATCCCGACGGGTTTGAGCCTGGCGGTCATCGCCATGATCGCGCTGCTCGGTTCGTTCCTGCTGTCGCTGGTCCTGTTGCGTCGGTGGCGCGTCGAGATGGTCGAGGACGTTGACAAGACCGTCCAACATCGGCGCAAACGCAAGGACGAGTTGCGTCGGCAGCTGGCCGGCGAGGACGAGGACGACTGACACGGTCGAGTCTGCAGAAAACCGGACCTGCGGTGTTTGCTGCCGTGTCACCGTGCGGACGCGACCGTAGGAGCGTCGCGAAATCACGGTTTCGGCGACCGGTGCGGCCACGGCGGTGGCACATCGGGTGGGCCGCATCAGGATGACCTCCGCCGGTAAACGCCTCACAGGGACCGCCGTATATCCGACTTGTCCGCGCATTTCTTCGGCGTCTCTTCGGACGGCACCTCGGATTTCACCGTTGTTTCGGACCCGGCCGAGGCTGCTTGACGGATACGCGTCAATCCATGTTGGGCGGACAGATGTTGGCCACCGACCGCAAGGTGAATAACTCGCCCGGCAACCCCGGCCGCGGCGAGCCTTGATTTCCCTGCCGACGCAGGGGCGGGTTCGGCGCGGCCGCTGACCGCGGCAACGTAGTGGGAATCGTCGACTTTCGATCCGTTTCCTCGTCGAGGGGGCTTCATTCGGGGGCGCTGTCACGTTGGCGCGCAATGGGAGCCTGTGGACATCACGTGTCGACGTCGCAGTGCCGTTTCCCGGACGTGTTGAGGGGACAACAGGATCCACCGATGGTCATGATGAACCTGCGAGGCGGGCCAATGCGCCCCAAGGCTCTACACGTCGTTACAGATACCGGTGGTGACCTCGGCGCCGTACGCCATAGCCTGCCCGTAGTGCTTCAGCCAGGAACGCAAGCCGTCCGGGGTACCGGTCGTGAAGGCACTGGAGGCACCGACGTACTCGGGTGAACGGACTTCGTGACCGACGTCGATGGCGATGAGCAGCCGGGGGTCCAGCCCACGTGCGGCAAGAGTCAGACGCGCGGCGGCGCGGGCGACGACACCGGCGGCGGTCGGGAACGGGCGCAGCGCAAGCAGTTCCCCGTGAACGACGGCGGCGACGAGAGCCGCCGGCAGCGTGGTCTTGCTCGTGATGAGCACACACAGGGTCGCCAGCCGTACGGAACCGTCCGCGTCAACGACGGGGCGTCCCAGGGCGTCGGGATCCGCCAGGTCACGTGCCGCCAACAGGTGCAACCGAGCCAGGACCTGACGAGGAGCCTGTTGCCAGGTGTCGACCAGACCGGGCAGCTCTGTCGCCACACGCAGTGCACCTTGGACGATCGGATCGGTGACCGTTCCACTGCGGACCTCGTCAAGGTCGAATTCCGAGCCGTCCAATGCGGCCGATGCCACGGCCGACTGAAGTGAAACCTCTGTCGCCACGGTCGCGCCGTTGTTACGGAGCGCACGGTGCCACAGGGTACGGTCGACGGCGGCGCGCGACTGTTCCAGCGCGTCCGCCACCTCGGCAAGTTCCAGGAGGGGGGCCAGCGGATCCACGATCTCAGACCATACCGGTAAGGCAGGACGGTTAGATCATTCGGAGGCACCTTTAATATGATCGGTCTTGCTCACTAATGCTCGATGGCTGCGCAATATTGACTGCAAATGAGCATTTGGGTGCAGTAGACACCAAACAGGCTGACGACTATCGTCGTCCGGTGAGACCGGAAACACGCCCTTTCGTGAAAAACTCGGAACGAAGGTCTCACAAGACCGGTGTCAGTCTGGCCGTGACATAGAGGAGATGGCAGTGAACGAGACACGACCACAGGAGACCCTTGCCAACCTGCTCAGCGAGACCAGACAGTTCGAGCCTCCGGCCGATCTCGCCGCAGCAGCCAACGTCAAAGCCGACGCATACGACGAGGCGAAGGCGGACCGGTTGGCGTTCTGGGCAAAACAGGCAGGCCGCCTCGATTGGGACACCCCCTGGGACCGTGTGCTCGATTGGGACAACCCGCCGTTCGCGAAATGGTTCGTCGGCGGAAAACTGAACGTCGCCCACAACTGCCTTGACCGCCACGTCGAAGCCGGAAACGGTGACCGTGTCGCCATTCACTGGGAAGGCGAACCCGGGGACACCCGCACCATCACCTACGCCCAGATGCTGACGCAGGTGAAGAAGGCGGCCAACGCCCTCACCGAACTCGGAGTACGCGCCGGCGACCGTGTCGCGATCTACATGCCGATGATCCCTGAAACGGCCATGGCGATGCTCGCGTGCGCCCGCATCGGCGCCACCCACTCCGTCGTCTTCGGCGGCTTCTCCGTCGACGCGCTCTCCGGCCGCATCAACGACGCACAAGCCAAAGTGGTCATCACCGCCGACGGTGGATACCGTCGCGGAAAACCCAACGCTCTCAAGCCGACCGTCGACGACTCCGTCCCGCTCTGCCCCAGCGTTGAAAAAGTCATCGTTGTGCGTCGCACCGGACAAGACATCGCATGGGGCGACAAGGACGTGTGGTGGCACGACGTCGTCGACGCCGCCGACAAAGAACACGAGGCACAACCGTTCGACGCCGAACACCCGCTGTACATTCTCTACACTTCGGGCACCACGGCAAAACCCAAGGGAATCCTGCACACCTCCGGCGGATACCTGACCCAGGTCGCCTACACACACCAAGCCGTCTTCGACCTCAAACCCGAAAGCGACGTCTTCTGGTGCGGCGCCGACATCGGCTGGGTAACCGGGCACTCCTACATCGTGTACGGCCCTCTGGCGAACGGCGCCACCCAACTCATGTACGAAGGCACCCCGGACACTCCCCACAAGGGGCGGTACTGGGAACTGATCGACAAGTACAAGGTGACGATCCTCTACACCGCACCAACGGCGATCCGCACCTTCATGAGGTGGGGCGACGACATTCCCGCCAAGTTCGACCTGAGCTCGCTACGCATCCTCGGAAGCGTCGGTGAACCCATCAACCCCGAAGCCTGGATGTGGTACCGCGAACACATCGGCCACAACAAAACACCCGTGGTCGACACGTGGTGGCAAACCGAAACCGGCGCCATCATGGTGTCGCCGCTACCTGGAGTCACCTCCACCACGCCCGGATCGGCGCAACACGGCCTCCCCGGAATCGACGCCGACGTCGTCGACGACCAAGGCAACTCCGTACCCAACGGCGGCGGCGGCTACCTCGTCCTCCGCGAACCATGGCCCTCAATGCTCCGAACCGTCTGGGGCGATGACCAGCGCTACATCGACACCTACTGGTCCCGCTTCGCCGGCATGTACTTTGCGGGAGACGGCGCCAAACGAGACGACGACGGAAACATCTGGCTCCTCGGACGCGTCGACGACGTCATGCTGGTGAGCGGACACAACATTTCGACGACCGAAGTCGAATCCGCACTCGTCTCCCACCCGGCGGTCGCCGAAGCCGCGGTCGTGGGCGCCACCGACCCGGTGACCGGTCAAGCCATCGTCGCCTTCCCCATCCTCAGAGGAGGCGCCGAAGGCGACGAAAATCTTCTAGCCGAACTGCGCGAACACGTGGGCAAGACACTCGGAGCCATAGCGAAACCACGACAAATAATGGTGGTACCCGAACTGCCCAAAACCCGAAGCGGGAAAATAATGCGCCGTCTCCTGCGCGATGTGGCGGAAAACCGCTCCCTCGGAGACGTGACAACCCTCCAAGACTCTGCGGTGATGCAACTGATTTCAGAAGGCATGGCCAATACCAAAAACCAAGACGACTAACCTCCGCGCTGCCCGGGCGCGTCCCTGACTGCGTTGCAGTCCCGCTTGCCTACCCACTTCGTAGGCGGCGCGGTCCTGCGCCTTGTCATGAACGTGCCCGGACGGCGCGGTCCCGTGTTGCCCGGGCATCTGCCTCGCTACGTTGCTCGCGGCCTTGCCTACCTACTTCGTAGGCGGCGGCCGCGTGCGCCTTGCGACGCGGGGCCCGGACGGCGCGGTCTTGGGTTGCGCGGACGGCGGGGTTTTGGGGTACCCCGGGCATCCGCCTCGCTACGTTGCTCGCGGCCTTGCCTACCTACTTCGTAGGCGGCGGCCGCGTGCGCCTTGCGACGCGGG
>DXGR01000138.1 GCA_019113825.1 Candidatus Stackebrandtia excrementipullorum
GTGACCCAGGTCTCCTCGGACGCGTGACGCCGCACCTCTTCCAGAAAGACCGAGGGACCGCGTTTCCTGGCCGACCCGTGGTCCCAGTGATAGCCGCATGCCCAGAGTCGGTGGCGTGCCCGAGTCAACGCCACATACGCCAGTCGGCGTTCCTCGAGCTCGTGATGGGCCTTCAGATCCCGTTGAAACGCCGCGACGGCGGTCTTAAGGTCGGCCGGCTTGGCGACGTCACGAATGTTGAGCGCGGGCAGTTCGAGGGCGTCACCTCGGAGTGGGTAGGGCAGCTTGCCGGTGGCCGTCAACCAGTTCGCGTCCCGCGTTGTGCCCGGGAACCGTTCCGCGGTCAGCCCCGGAACCGCCACGCAGTCCCATTCCAGGCCCTTCGCCGCGTGGACGGTCATGATCTGCACGGCGGTCGGATGGACCGCGGCCCCCTTCACTTCGAGGCCACGCTCCCGTTCCTCAGCCGCCTCCAGATAGGACAGAAATCCCGCCAGGCTGGGGGCGGCCGCATGTCCGCTGTATATCGCCGCCTGTTCGACGAAGGCGTCCAGTCTCCCCGCGTCCTCATGGTGCACCAAGACCTCGACGTCGAGCCCGCACAGACGGATGACCTCGGCGACCATGTCACCCACCGACTGGTCGGCTCGAGAACGAAGCCGAGCCAGTTCACCGCGGAGCAACTCGAATCTCTCCCAGGCGGCCGGACTGTAATCGTCCGGGTCCCCGGGATCCTCCAGCGCCTCGCTGAGCGTGACCTCGTCGAGGTCGTCCGTGGACGGTTCGAAGCCGCGTCTGTCGGGTGCGAGAGAGCGGGCCCGACCGTGTAGCGCCGCGAGGTCTCGAGGACCGATCCGCCAGCGGGGGCCCGTCAGCAACCGCACCAACGCCGGGCCCGACTGTGGACGGGCCAAAACCTGCAGCGTCGCGTACACCTCACGCACCTCGGGCGCGTCCAACAACCCGCCCATACCGACGACCTCGACCGGCAACGCACGGGCCCGTAGAGCCCGCTCAAGGGAAGCGATCTGATCACGCCGACGGACCAGGACCGCTGTTGACGGCGGCTCTGCGGTGTCCCACACCGACGCGATCCGGTCGGCGACCCACACGGCCTCGTCCTCGACGGTACGGACCAGGCCCACCTCGACGGTGCCGACCCCGGTGTGACCGGGTTCAAGCTCTGCCACGGTAAGACCGGCCGAACGCAGCGGCTCGGACACGGTGTTTGCCGCCTCCAGAACAGCCGCGGTGTTACGCCAGGACACGGTGAGCTCACACCGTCGAGCAGGCCGATCGGCCGTGGCGGGGAAGTCGTCGGCGAAACGGGCCAGGGTCCCGGCGCTTGCGCCGCGCCACGCGTAAATGGACTGACACGGGTCACCGACCGCCGTTACGGGGTGTCCGTCGCCGAACAGGTGTCGCAGTAGTTCGACCTGGGCATGCGAGGTGTCCTGATATTCGTCCAACAGCACCACCCGAAAACGGCGCCGTTCGATCTCGCCGACCTGTGGCACGGTTCGTGCGAGCATGGCGGCCTGCGATAGCTGGTCGGCGAAGTCGCAGGCGGGAACGGCCTGTTTTCGCCGGTGGTACTCGGCGATCAACGGCAACAGTTGCAGTCGCGCCCTCAAACCGTTGACGGTGGTGGTGAGGTCTTGAGTCGGACGGGCGATCCGTTCATCGAGTTCGGCCAACAGCTGTTCGGTGAATCCGACCAGCTCCTCGGGTGTGCGCAGATGCTCGGACATTTCGTCCGACAACGACAGGACCCGTTTGACCGTCTCCTCGACACCAACCGTGACAGCCGACATGTCCCCGTCGTAACCGCGTACCACTCCGTAGGCGATCTGCCAGGCTTGAGCCGCCGACAATACCGACGCGCCCGCCTCCAAGCCGGCCCGCAATCCGTGTTCGGTTACCAGGGCCGCAGCGTACGCGTGGTAGGTCGACACCGTGGGTTCGGCCGTCAACGGTGCCCCACCCGGCACGACGACACCATCCACACCGGCCAGTCGGGCCAACCGGGTCCGCACTCGCCGGGCCAGTTCGCCGGCGGCTTTGCGGGTGAACGTCAAACCGAGTATCTGGTCGCCGCGTACGAGGCCGTTGGCTATCAACCACACCACGCGCGACGCCATCGTCGCCGTCTTACCCGAGCCCGCACCCGCGATGATCAGCTGCGGTTCGACCGGTGCCTCGATCGCGGCCGCCTGCTGTGCCGTCGGAGGATGTTCGTCGCCCAGCAATGCGGCCAGCCGACGTGCGGAGAAGCGCCGCTCACTCATAGCGTTTGACCGTACCCGCCCGCAGGAGCGTTCCTGCCACCGCGTTATCCCCGGACATGGCTGTGGAACCCGAGTGAACAACCTCGCTCACCGAGTCACGGGTCGCCCGTTACCACTGATCGGGCATGCCTGTTTTACCGCGCACGTGTCGCATTTTTTACTGTGAACGGCGAGGAACGTGGCGCCGGCCATCTTTTCGGCGACCTCGGTCACCTTGTCCCGCGCCCACGACGGATCCGTCGACGAGGACAGTGGCGGTTGCGTCCGCTCGGCGGCTTGTTTGTTCGACGTGCCCGGGTACACGAGCGAAGCACCGCCGGGTCGGGTCCCCTCCGTCAAGGATTTGAAGGCACCGGCTTCGACCGCCAACTGGTAGGCGGCCAGCTGGAGGTTTGTCGCGGCATCGTTGACGGAGATCGGCGACCGTGCGGTCTTGATGTCGACGACGTGCAGGAGGCCCTGCTCGTCGCGTTCCAGACGGTCGACACTTCCGGAAAGTTCGGCGGTCACCCCGTCGGCGGTCGGTGGCAGAGGGACGGTGAAATCGGCCTCGGCGGCGACAAACGTCCGCTTGTTGTCGGCCAACCATCCGCCGAACTTGTCCACCATGTCGTTGATACGTCGTGTGTCGTCGACCGCCTTCCACGGTGCTTCGAACGGAAGCAGGCCGAGTCGTCGGTCCACGAAAGTACGCATCGCCTCGCGCGGATCGGGATGCCGGGCCGCGTGTTCGGCAGCGGCGTGTACCAGGTCGCCGACCCGCTGAGGCAGCCCGGCCGATTCGTTGCCGCCGTGGCGTTCCAGAACCCAACGAAGCCCACACTGGTCAATTTTTTCCATGGTGGACGGTGTTACCCTGACCCGTTCCCCGGGAAGTCGGAGCGGACGATCGTCTGACAGCGGGCGCAGGCCCCACCAATCCTGTGGGTCGGCTCCGGGGACACCGTGCGCGGCCAGCCGACTCAACGCCGCCACGGCGTCGGAACGTTGCGGGTGGTCGGGATCGACGACCGTTGTGCGCAGCCGGGCCACCAGCGCGGGCAGGGTCAGCGGTTCCGGCAACGTCGTGACCACGTGAAGGTCGACGTCGAGCTCATCGACGAAACGACTCGGTTGTGACTCGTCGCCGTCGTCGACCGCGGTCACCACCAGGCGATCACGGGCGCGTCCGCACGCGGCGTGAAAGAGGCGACGCTCCTCCTCCAACAAGGCCGCGATGGTGTTGAGCTCGTCGGGAGAGTCACCACGGGCGGCGTCGACAAGCGCCTCCGCGCCCATGAGCGACCCTCGAGGACGCAGATTCGGCCAACGGCCCTCCTGTACCCCGGCGACCACGACCAGATCCCATTCAAGACCTTTGGCGCGGTGGGCGGTCGTCACGTGAACCGCTTCGCCCCGATGTCCTTGACGCGCGCGTGAATCGGCAGGCAGCACCTGTTGCATGACGTGATCGCAGAACACGTCGGCCTCGGCTCCGGGAAAACGGTCGGTGAACCCGGCGGCCCACTCGAACAACGTCATCATCGCGTCGAGGTCGTGGTCGGCGGCAACCGCTCGGCTGTCGGCGGACAGCGCCCGCGCGGCGAGTTCGTCGGAGAGTCCTGTGGCGTCCCACACCTGCCACAACACGGACTCCACGCTTCCCCGGGCGGACCGTGCGATCTCCATGAGCCGGGCGATACGCAGTGCCGGCCGAGCCCATTCCGTGTCGGCCTCAAGAAGATCGGGGTGGTGTAGTGCCTCGGTCAACAGTTCGCCACTGTCGCGAAAGCTGTCGGAGCTGACGGCCCGTCGTCGCAGCTCCTGCCGGAGTCGTCGCTCGCTCAAGGCGTCGGCACGCCCATACGGCGAATGGAGCAGGGACACGGCCGTCGCCTCGTCCAGATGTTCCGGAGAAATACCACACCGGATGATCGTCAAAAGGGACGCGACAATGGGTTTTGCGGACAGAGCGGTGTCGTCGGCGGGTACATGGACCGGGACCCCGGAATGGCGTAGCGATCGTTCGATCTGTGGCAGGTGCTCGGTCGGCGACTTCACCAGTACCGCCATCCGTGACCAGGGGACGCCCTCCACGAGATGGGTCCGGCGCAACAGCTGCGCGATGTAGGCGGCCTGTTGGGTGCCGGAGGGCAGTACGACCGCGTCGACGGCGCCGTCTCCGACCTCTTCGGGCGTACGGTGAATCCGGTGCCGGTTGCCGCCTCTCAGCCGGGACGCGACCGCGGAAATCGAGCGGTGAGGAGCTTTGGCACTGCGGTAGCACACCGGCAGTGTCTCCTCCGGAGCCGATGCGCCGGTCACCGTACGGAATCGCGAACCGAACTCCCGCATGGCCGACACATCACCGCCGGCGAAGCCGTACGTGGCCGAATCGGAGTCGCCGAAGGCGATGAGATTGCCGCCACCGGAGGCGATGAGTTCCAACAGTTCCCACTGTGCCGGGTCGACCTCCTGCACCTCGTCGACGAAC
>DXGR01000139.1 GCA_019113825.1 Candidatus Stackebrandtia excrementipullorum
GCTTCCAGCCGATCCAGGTGGCCGAGCCTTCTCTGGCGCACACCATTGAGATCCTCAAGGGGCTGCGGGACCGCTACGAGGCGCACCACCGGGTTTCCATCACCGACGGGGCGCTGGTCGCCGCCGCCACCCTGGCGGACCGTTACATCTCCGACCGTTTCCTCCCCGACAAGGCGATCGACCTGATCGACGAGGCGGGCGCTCGGATGCGGATTCGTCGCATGACGGCGCCGCCGGACCTGCGTGAATTCGACGACCGTATCGCCCAGGCTCGCCGGGACAAGGAATCGGCGATCGACGCTCAGGACTTCGAACGTGCCGCGCAGCTTCGCGATAACGAGAAGCAGCTCATCGAGCAGCGCGAGAACCGGGAGAAGGAGTGGAAGGCCGGAGATCTCGACACCGTCGCCGAGGTCGACGACGAGATGATCGCCGAAGTGTTGGCGAACTGGACCGGCATCCCGGTTTACAAGCTGACCGAGGAGGAGACGTCCCGCCTGCTGCGCATGGAGGACGAGCTTCACAAGCGCATCATCGGGCAGCACGACGCCGTCAAGGCCGTCGCGCAGGCGATCCGCCGCACCCGCGCCGGGTTGAAGGACCCGAAGCGTCCGGCCGGTTCGTTCATTTTCGCCGGCCCGTCCGGTGTCGGTAAGAGTGAGCTCTCCAAGGCGCTCGCGGAGTTCCTGTTCGGTTCCGAAGAGGCACTCATCCAGCTGGACATGAGCGAGTTCCACGACCGCTACACCGTGTCTCGACTGGTGGGTGCGCCTCCCGGGTACGTCGGTTACGACGAGGGTGGGCAGCTCACCGAGAAGGTGCGGCGTAAGCCGTTCTCGGTGGTCCTCTTCGACGAGATCGAAAAAGCCCACTCGGAGGTGTTCAACACGCTCCTGCAGATCCTGGAGGACGGTCGTCTCACCGACGGTCAAGGCCGGATCGTGGACTTCAAGAACACCGTCATCATCCTGACCACGAACCTGGGTACCAAGGACGTCGCGAAGGCGGTGTCGCTGGGCTTCCAGGCAGACCAGGACGGTGACGACAACTACGAGCGGATGAAGCTGAAGGTTCAGGACGAACTCAAGCAGCACTTCCGTCCGGAGTTCTTGAACCGTATCGACGACACGATCGTGTTCCCGAAGCTGTCGCAGAGCGAGATCATCAAGATCGTCGACCTGATGATCGCTCGCATCGAGGAACAGCTGCGGAACCGGGACATGGGCTTGGAGATCACTCAGGCCGCCAAAGAGTTCCTGGGACACAAGGGCTACGACCCGGTATTGGGTGCTCGACCGTTGCGCCGGACCATTCAGCGCGAGATCGAGGACACTTTGTCGGAGAAGATCCTGTTCAACGAGCTCACGCCGGGCCAGATCATCGTCATCGACTGCGAGGGCGACCCGACCGATATCGAGAACGCCAAACTGACGTTCGCCGGTTCGGAGAAGCCGGTCGAGGTGCCGGATGTTCCTCCGGTCGAGCTCACCGGCGGCGGATCCGACGATACGGGATCCTCCACCGAGGAGGCATAGGTACGACATGAGACGACCCACCCGGTTCATCACCGGGTGGGTCGTTTCGTTGTCGGTCGGTAGTGGCTGTCGACTCGCTCACCACGCAGACGACGAACCGGGGTAGCTTGCGCGCGGTACCCCGGCTCGCCGTATCTGGCCGATCGCGCGCGGCGGGCACGACGATCGCGGTACGACGTCCACGGCACCTGATCGGTGTGGCGTCTGCGGCGCGTCACCACACCGTCGTTGTCGACACCTGGACTTTTCGACACCGCGTTGAGGAGCGTCCCATGAAAACACCTCAACGGCCTGTTGAGTTATGGCCTTCACGTGGTCGAAAGCGCTATCGACCAGCATCTTTAAAGGCTAACACCGCTCTATTCGCACCGCGCGATATCAATGATCTTGGAACCGTTGAGGTAAATGGGGCGTGTGGCCACGCCGCTCGCGCGCGGCCCGTCGTATGCGGGAGCATTCGAAGACCGGGATTATCATGGCCCGGTACGCCTGACCAGGATTTGGGGATTCCACATGCCATTCACCGCCAGCGTAAGTCGCCGGGTAGCGCGCATCGTCACCGATGAGTTCATTCGACACCCCGGGCCGAAAACCGGCCTGGTCATCGGAGCCGACAGCACTAGCCCTGTTCTCGCCGCCACCGTCGACGCGCTTCTGCCGGGCGACAGGCTGACCGTCGTCGTCGATCCGGCCGAACGTACGGGCGTCGAAACGTACCTCGCCGACCAGGGAAACTGGGTCACCGAGCGGGTCAAACTGGTGAACTCCACCGCCGATGCGGCACCCGCCGACGTCGTCATGGTCGCTTCGCCTTTGAGCGGTGAGGGTGACGTCAACAAGACGTTGACCGAGCTGCGTGAGCTCACCGCCGCCGGCGGGACCATGACCTTGCCGGTTCCGCTCAACGTCTCCAGCGACGGCCTCGCCGACTTCGTGAGCGAATTCGGTGTTGAACAGGACCTGGTCCTCCGTAACCGGCCGCCGCTTCGCATTCACCGGTTCCGGTTCAAACCCGCGTCGTTGAAGGCGGCCGACGACCTCGCGCCCGCGTTCCGGCCGAGTAGCGTCCCTTTGACACCGAAAATGAACATCGACTCCAACGGCCTCGCGGTCGGTGCGATCCTGCTGGGTCTGGCGGGCGTCACCAAACGAGTACGTCCAAAGTCGAAACTGTGGATGGTTCCCGCGGTCGCGGCGCTCCCGGCCGCCGCGTTCTTCCGTGACCCCAACCGGACGATCGACGAAGACCCTCACAACGTCGTCTCGTCCGGTGACGGAAAGGTGCTGTCGGTCGAGCGGGTCACCGACGATCGTTTCGGTGGCGCCACCGGTGAGGCCGGCAGCGAATGGCTCCGTATCGCGGTGTTCCTGTCCGTTCTCGATGTGCATGTCAACCGGACACCGGTGGCCGGGCGGGTCGTCGACGTCTTCCGCGAAGAGGGTGGTTACGCACCCGCGATGAAGGCCGCGGCCGAACACAACGTCGCGTGCTACACGGTGCTGGAGACCACGCGGGGCCGTGTGGCGGTCGCGCAACGAACCGGTCTCGTGGCGCGCCGCATCGTCAACCGCGCCCAGCCGGGCGCGCTGCTGGCGAAGGGAGAACGTTTCGGCCTGATTCGTTTCGGATCGCGCACCGACGTCTACCTGCCGGCCGACACCGCCGACGCGTTGGTCGCTCCGGGCGAGAAGGTCGTGGGCGGCGAGACCCCGCTGGCGCGCTGGCGGTAGAGCGCGCCCCTGCTGTGGTCGCCCCGCTTGTCGGCGGGCGACCACAGCGGTCACAACACGGCGTCCGATCGCCCGCCCCCTGATACCGACGCGGGATGGCCTTAGCCCCGCACGGGCGCTATCCTCTGCGGAGCGTCGCGTGCCGGTGGCGGACGAACGTCAGGCATGGAGGCGCCGGATTGAAAGGTGGCTTGAGCCATCTCCACGTCACAACAGCACATCTCGGAATTCATCACCGTTTACCCCGCCGAGAACCGATTCAACGGTCCTCGGCCGTCGATCCTCGTCCTTCCCGGCGGGGGATACCGGGAACTCCCACCACACGAAGGCGAAGGGTACGCCCGGTGGCTCGCCTCCATCGGACTGCACGCATTCGTGTTGAATTACCGGCTTCTTCCGGATCGCTTCCCCGCCCCTCTTGAGGATGCCCGGGCAGGACTGGAACACATCAGAACCGGGAACCACGGCCTCGACACCGGGCCTATCGGCGTCATCGGCTCCAGCGCGGGCGGGCACCTCGCCGGTCTTCTCATGACCGGCACGGTCCTTTCCATCGAAAAGGGTGTGGTCGCCCCTCCCCGGCCCGACTTCGCGATCCTCGCGTACGCTCTCGCCGATCTCGACCTGCTCCCGGCGCCGGCAGTCGAGGGGCTACTGGGTGAGTTGGCATCGATCAAGGACGAGTTGTCCCCCGCAAGACATGTGGATTCCTCGGTGTGTCCAACGTTTGTGTGGGCAACGGCCCAGGACCCGCCCGGGCTACCCAACGCGTTGGAATGGACCAGAGTGTTGGCCGCGGCAGAAGTACCGGTCGAGCTTCACGTCTATCCGCGCGGTGGACACGGCATCGGCTTGGCCGACGGCGTCGAATACGGCGGGCGTGGTCACGTCTGTATCGCCGAGAACACTCACACCGCCACCTGGACCGACGCGTGCGAAGCCTGGCTGCGCAACGAGGGCTTCCTCACCGAATAAGACGATTCGTCCGGTGATGAGGCGATGTTCCGGACGAACAACGTCGCGGTGTCCTGGAGCGCCATCCCGGAACGGGACCGTGCTCCAGGACATACCGACGGCCCCGCTCCGTCACATCGAGACGGCCCGTCAGTCGCTGTTGATGAGGTCTTTGTTCTTTGCCAACCACTCGTCCATCGAGTCGTTGTTCAACGCGTCGAATAGGTCGTCCATGACTTTTTCCTCTTCGGAACCGGGGAGGACCGTTTCGTAGGACTCCTCTTTGCCGGAGAAGTATTCGATCGACGTTTCCGTTGGCAACCGAACCGTTTCCATCGTGGATGGTTTAATGCCTCGCAACGCCACGACCATGTCGGCGATGGATTTGCCTCCGACGGTATCGAGGACCAGGGAGGATCCGACGTCGGAAATCAGAGTGCTGACCTTGGTCGGGTCGGTGATGTATCCCTCGGCGTCGGCCTTCTTCATCAGTTGCTTGATGAAGTGTTGCTGCATGTGTTGCCGGCCGTAATCACCCACGCCGTATTCGACGTCGAAGTCGGGGTTGTTGGCGTCGTAGGCGTAACGCTCGCGGACGATCCACAGAGCCTCCTGTTGGTTGTACTCGTTACAACCCTTTTCGAAGAGGCGAGGCGTGTCCTCCTCGAGTTTCTGCTGTTCGAGGTACATGTCGATCGGCAGGCAGAGTTCGATTCCGCCGAAGGTCTTGACCGCGTTCAAGAAGCCTTCAAAACCGAGAATGGCGGCGCCGTCGAATTTTTCAATACCCGTCAGATCGGACACCGTGGAGGCGAGGTTCATGAATTTTTCCTCGCGTGTCCAGTTGTCGAGCCCTGCGTTATATGCCGAATTGACCTTGTATGTACAAGGGCTTTCAAAGATTTCGCCGCAGTCTTGAATATCGACTTTCAAGTCGCGCGGGATCGACACGATCGTGGCTTTGTCAAGGTTTTTGTTGATGTGCAGGATCATGATCGTGTCGGCACGATCCTGGCCATCGGAGTCGTTTACCCGCAGGTCGGTACCGACGATCAGGAGGTTGAGCGGCCCCTCGATGGGTTCGCCGGTGTCCTCGTCGCCGTCTCCCAGGAGGTCCGCCTGTTCGACCGCATCGTCGACCGAGTCGAGTAGCACGTTGGCGTAGACGACGGTGGTGCCGGCAACGACCATGACGATGGCACCGAGACCGAGCATGATCTTCGCCCACCAGGGTGATCGAGTCGCCAGAGCCCTCCGAGAACCCTGCTTATTCATTAACGTCCTTGTCTGCCGAGGGGTCGACAACTTAGGTTAACGGACTCTGTCCATTGCCGAAAGTCTTGAGACGCAACAACTTCAGACGGTAATGATGCGGTAACGAATGCGTGCCGATAATGTCGTGCGACAACAACACCACTGTTGTTCGTTCCTTGTGAAGGTGGCGCTGCCCCATATCAACCGATTTCCCATTCGTCGGCCTTCACAAATTGGCGGGCGATTCATAGGAGCGGCCGCGAATACCACCGGTGCGGCGGCGCGGTGGAGGTTCGGGTGCTTCCGATTCGGTGTCATCGGCGTCGTCGTCGAATCCGGGGACCACACCGGCGGGGTCGTCGTATTCTCGCTCGGTTCGGGTTTCGTCACCGGCGGTCTGTGGGGGTACATAAACCTGACGTCCCGTAGCCAGCGCGGGGCCACGCGGTTTACGTTTCGACTCGCGGACGGCGCGAAGGCGCAGGAAACGCAGGAACGCCACCAGAAGCCCGAGCGAGATCGCGACGCCGACCCAGAAACCGGGCCCGACGATGACCACGCCGACGATCTCCACGAAAAGCAACGCGAGAAGTACGTACAGGACGCGGCGGTACCGCTGCTGCCACCAGGTTCGCAGCCGCGCCGACGTCATGGCTGTTTCCCCACCCTCCTGTGATCGGGACCGAGTCGCCGTCAAGGCTACCGATCGTGCATCCCGTGCACCGCTACGCTCCCAGGCTCGGCGGCGCTTCGGTTTGGCGGAACGGGTCTCATCCTGCGACGGTTCGATGTCGGCTCCGTCGGTGGCGGGTGTCTCGGCGTGGACTGCGTTTTCGGGCTCGTCTGAGGACGGCGGATTGACGGGGTGTTCACCCGGGCCGGTGCGTGTTTTTTCCTTACGTTCCAACACACGGGCTTCGGACTGTTCACGATCGGCGGCGATGCGCTCGTCGGCGTCGTAGCGACGAACAAGTGCGGGCGCCAGGGCCAGAAGACCGGCGCCGGCGAGAACGGCCAATAGAACAGACGTCGGCATGTCCCCTCCCATCGCACTCGTGCCGGTGCTCGTACCGGTGCGTTCACCCTCACCGAAGACGGCCACCGTCGCTGGTACTCGTGTGGATGCGTCACACGTGTACTAGAGAGTACGCTTCGTTTTCCCGAATCTCCGGGAAAGCACCCCAACTCGACGGCGGGTTCACTCCACAAGTTACCGGTTGGGCGCCGCACCGTTTCACCGGCGGTTGAGCCACCGGGCGAGCACACCGCCTTCGGTGACGTCCTCAACGGTCATCCCGTATCCAATGTGGTCACACCATTTGTTGTCGATGTAGAGATACGCCTTGAACAGTGCCTCCTCGCGGAATCCGAGCTTCTCGACCACGCGACGGCTCGGCGCGTTATGTGGCTGGATGTTCACTTCGATGCGGTGAAGTCGTCCGGCGGTGAACGCGTGGTCGCAGATCAACGCCAACGCGGTGGGTGCGATGCCCTTTCCCGCATGGGCCTCGTCTATCCAATAACCCACGTGTGCGGAACAGAACGCGCGGCGAACGATGTTGCCAACGGTCATCCCACCGACGAGTTCGTCGTCGTAGCAGACCGCGAACGGCCAGGTCGAACCGGATTTGGTGCTGCGCTTCAGGTCGCGGTACATGGCGCGAAACCCGGCCGGCGAGTTGGCCTCTCGCCAGGGGACGCCGGAGGTCGGCTCCCAGTGTGCAAGCCAGGCTTCGTTTCGGCGGCGCACAGCGCTCCAGTGCTCGGCGTCGGAGCGACGGTAGGGGCGCAGGCTGACCCGGTCGTGTACGAGGGTGACGGGCCAGCCCGGATTCTTCAGATTCATCGATGCCTATCGAACAACAAGACGTCTACGGTGGAGCCCGCAGGGGCTGTGTTGACCTTCTCCCCCAAGACCATCAACCCGGTGGCCTCTGCCAGGCTCGACAAAGTGTACGGCCCCTCGGGCAGCGGCGTCGCCGTATAGCCACCTCCACGCCGCTCGGCCACCTGGACCGGGCGAAACTCTCTGAACCCCATCGGAGAACTGACCGGTTCGATCAGATTGGCCCGAACGCTGGGACGAAAGACCGGTTCGGCACCGGCCAGCCGGAGAATCACGGGTCTCGCCAAGACCTCGAAGGCGATCATCGCGGCCCCGGGATCTCCGGGCAGGCACGCTATCGGCACCTCCTCGGGACCGATGCTGCCGAAACCGATCGTGTTACACGGGTAGACCGCGACCGGGGAAAACTGGACGGTGCGGTCACGCCCGAAGGTGCGGCGCACCATGTCGCCGGGACCCGTACCGGTTCCGCCGGTCGTGATGATGAGGTCCGCGCGCAGAGTCTGGTCGTCGAGGACGGTCCGCAGCGCCTCCGGTTCATCGTCGCAAATGCCGACCCGGTATGCGTGAGCTCCTGCTTCGGAGGCGGCAGCGGTCAATGCATGCGAGTTGACGTCGACCAGCTGTCCGGGCTGGCTCACCCGGCCGGTGTCCATCAGTTCGTCGCCGGTCGCGATGACGACGACGCGGGGGGTCGGACGAACGATGATGTCGCCGACCCCGGCCGCCGCCAACAAGGCGACCAGTTGTGGTGTGACCTGACGGCCGCTGTGCGCCAGTATGTCGCCGGATGCGCGTTCACTGCCGGTGCGGCGAACTCCGTGACCGCGTTTGGGCGCCTGAACAACCTGGACGGCGGCCATTCCCTCGTCGGTCCAGCTCAACGGGATGACGGCGTCGGTTCCCGTGGGCAATGCCGCACCCGCGGCGACGGCGAAACAGGTCCCTGCCACAAGCCGCACGGGTCGCCAGCTGGCCGCCGACACGTCCCCGAGGACCTTGAGGTTGACCGGACGGTCGACCGAGGCCGCCACCACGTCTTCCATGCGAACCGCGTATCCGTCCACGGAGGCATGGTCGAACGCCGGTAGCGGCCCGGGAGCGGGCACGTCCGAGCCGAGCACGCATCCGCACGCCTGGGTCAAATCCAGGTCGATGGTCGGTAGTGGCCGAACCCTGGCCAATGCCCCCGCCAGGAAC
The DNA here is from genome assembly GCA_019113825.1 of Candidatus Stackebrandtia excrementipullorum. GTDB lineage: Bacteria > Actinomycetota > Actinomycetes > Mycobacteriales > Micromonosporaceae > Stackebrandtia > Stackebrandtia excrementipullorum. The sequence goes on from DXGR01000139.1 coordinate 8,521, forward strand.
TCGGCCAACGCGACCGGCTCTTCACTGTTCTCCACTTTTCATCCCCCGTTTGTACAGTCCGGCGTTCCGGCCGCGGTACACCTAACCTTCGCCTTGTTGTGCCACAAAATTCGTCAGCCATTCCTTGAACGACGTCAGGTCGTCACGTTGCATCGCCAATTCGACGATGGTCCGCAGGTAGCCACCGGGCTCTCCGGTGTCGTGGCGTGTTCCGCGAAATACGATGCCGTGGACCGGTGTGCCGTCGGCCAGCATGCGGGCCATGGCGTCGGTGAGCTGTATTTCTCCTCCTTTACCGGGCCCGGTCACCCGAATTGCATCGAAGATAGCCGATGGAAGGATGTAACGGCCGATCAAAATGAGGTTGCTCGGCGCTTCGTCGATTTCAGGTTTTTCGACCAGCTCCGTTACCCGGACGACATCGGTTTCGTCGGTCTGTTCGATGGCTGCGACCCCGTATCGGTTGACCTCGTCGCGCGGGACCTCCAGCAATGCCAGGACGATGCCACCGGTTTGCGCCTGAAGGTCGATCATGCGCGACAACAGTTTGTCGTTCGGGTCGGTGAACTCGTCGGCCAACAGAACCGCGAAAGGTTCGCCCTGCACGTGGGACTCGGCATAGGACACGGCATGTCCGAGCCCCAACGGTTCAGCTTGCCGACACGTGTATATCTCGGCGAGGTCGGCCGGCTCCATAATGGCTGACAGACGTGCCGTGTTACCGCGGTCGATGAGCCGCTGTTCCAGGTCGGGTCGGCGGTCGAAATGGTCGACCATGGACGTCTTACCTCGACCGGTTACCAGGAGAATGTCCCTGATATCGGCCCCCGCGGCCTCTTCGACGACATGTTGAAGAACCGGCCGGTCGATGACCGGAAACAGTTCTTTGGGGACGGCTTTGGTCGCGGGGAGGAACCGGGTGGCGATTCCCGCCGCAGGGATAACCGCTTTGATGCGGGTGGTGTCGACAGCTGACATGAATCGAGACTAACCGTCCGACGCGTCATCCACCGGCCACCCGCCAGGTGTCGCGACCACCTGCTTTGGCCGCGTACAAGGCCTCGTCGGCCGACGACAGCACCTGGGGACCGTTCTCTCCGTGATCGGGGTATACCGCCACTCCCAGCGATACCGTGACTTCGATGACCCGGTCGGGTTGACCGACGCCTCCTTCGACCCGGACGGGTTCTCTCCTGACCGCCTGCCAGAGCCGTTGCGCAACTCCTTCGGCCCCCACGGCGTCCGCTTCGGGCAATAGCACGACAAACTCTTCGCCTCCATAACGGAACGCAAGGTCGACGTCGCGGACCTCACCGTTGATGCGCTGGGCGACCTCGGCCAGTACCGTGTCTCCCGCGAGGTGCCCGTAGGTGTCGTTGACCTCTTTGAACTTGTCCAAGTCGATGACAATGACGGCGGCACGACGGTGAAAACGCCCGGCGCGTTCCACCTCTCTGGCCAACGAGACCCGAAGATAGCGGTAGTTCCACAGCCCGGTCAGCGGGTCGGTCAGAGACAACCGTTGCGCCTCCCGGTGCGACAGGACGTTGCTGACCGCGACGGCCGCCTGGCCCGCGAACGTGCGCAGGGTTGTCAGGTCGGTGTCGTCGAACTCGTCGTCACCGGGACGGTCGTACACGGCGAGTACACCCAACAGTCCCGACGGAGTCGCCGTGGGGTCGGTCCCGTCGCCGCTTCGTCCGGCCACCGACACCACCGGGACCGCGATGAAACGAGCGCAGCCGGGCTCCTTGGGGCTCAGAACGGGCATTCCGGTGTCCCCCACCCGTCCCCACAGGGAACGCGTCCTGGCCGCGACCTCGCCGAGCATTCCCTCACCGATCGGGATGCGGATGCGCGTGGGGCGAAGACCTCGCTCGGCCATGCCTTCGGAGGCTTGGCCCGTCAACTGATTCGGATCGTCGGGGTCGACCAACACCATCACGCCGGCGCGGGCTCCCGTCGCGACGACCGCGGTGTCGACGATGACCTCCAAAATGCGTTCGAGGTCGAGTGTGCTGGAAAGGGTTTCGCCCAGGAGCGTCATTTGGCCGCGCAACTGGTCTCGACTCGCCGTCAATGCATGCACGTACCCCTGCGTTTCGCGGGCCATCCGGTTGAAGCTGCGAGCGAGGCCGGCCAGTTCGTCGTTCCCGTGTACCGGTACGCGCACTGTCAGATCTCCCCGAGCTATGGCCTCCGCCCCGTCGCCCAGCTGCGCCAGGGGGCGGGTGGTGGAGCGGGCCAGCCACGCCGCTGCGGCGACCGCCAGGAGACCCGCGGCGACGACCACCATCACGAGGACGCCGAACAGTTCCCGGCCGGTGTCCTCTTTCAGAGATACGACGTACGGCAGCGCGGATTCCCCAACCGGGACGGTGCGGGCCATGAGGCCCGTCTCGCCGGTCACCACCGGCGAGGATTCGGTGGCCGCATCCGCCAACCGCAGGCTTTGTCGGGCTTCGTCGGCGGCGTCGTCGCTGTAGGACGACAACGGCGGGTATCGGCCGTCGGCAAGAATCACGTCGGTGCGGGCGACCTCGGCGAGCGAATCGATGAACTTCGCGTCGACGCGAAGAGACGCCAGGGCGCTGCCGATCTCGGTGCCGTTGACGTCGTAGACCTTTACCTCGGCGACGAGGCTGTCGACGCCCAGGACCTTCTCCGGCATCTCACAGCTGACCTGGCGTTTTGCGTGTGCTTCCGAGCCGGCCTCGGCGACGATTTCACCGTCGCTGTCTTCCAGCCATACCCGTTCCAACCCGTCGATCCCCACGGCGCGCCGGACCGCGGAGGATATCGCCGCGATATCCTCGCCGAACAGGACTGCGACTGCGGCTGCGGTGGAGGTCAACCGGTCACATTTGTTTTGAGTGGCGGCGGCCACGCTGTCGGACGCCGCGTTAAGCCGGTCAACGGCACGGCCCTCGCTGACCGCATTGACGGCGGCACCGATGAAGATGGCGCCCAAGAGAACCGGGCCGAGCACGACGACGAGGAAAGCCGCGGTCAACCGTGCTCGCAAGGGCACCGCAGTTCCTCCTTCCACCACGGATTTCGGTGGATCGTCTGTTGATGAGCGTTACACAGGGCGACTACTTCCGCACCATGGGCCGGACTTCCGGTGAAAAATCGATCCGAATGACGGAGGCCTTATGGGCTTTTCCTACCAACACAACGATTCCCGTCCCAGTAAGGTCGCGTTGCGCCGCGTGATCCTGGCTACGCGTCGCAGCATGCCCCCTGCGGTGCGCCGGTCGGCGGATGCGGCGATCGCGGCCGCGGCGGTGGCGGAGGCGGACCGATGGGGCGCACGTCTGAAGCGACGCGTCACCGTCGCGGCGTACTGGGCCATGTCGGATGAGCCCGGCGCGGGCCTGTGTGATCGGCTGGTAGCGGCCGGCCACGATGTACTTCTTCCTCTTCTCCTGCCGGACAACGACCTTGATTGGGCGCTGCACACGGGCGAGACGACGCCCGGACCGGGACGACTCGTGCAACCGGCGGGTCCGCCGTTGGGGCCGGAGGCGATGGCCGACGCCGACATCGTGTTGGTTCCGGCTTTGGGGGTGGCCTCCGACGGAACCAGGCTGGGGCGCGGCGGCGGAAGTTACGACCGCGCGTTGACGCGGGTTCGGCGCGATGCGACGGTTGTCGCCCTGCTGTACGACGGTGAGTGGCCCCATCCCGTTCCGGCTCAGGCACACGATCGACCGGTGAACGCCGTTATCACACCGACGTCCGGCCTCGTCGCAATCGCTCTGTGAACTCCTCAACCATCGATCCCGATTCATGTCCGAAATATACTATTTATCAGGGTTTTTGAAACCGAAACGACAGGCATACCTCTTGGCCCGTTTGACCTGGGCCGCTATGTGGTTCGACACGACGACACCACCGGGTGTGGCGGAATCAACGGCCATGGAGCACAATTGGCACTCGACATATTCGAGTGCCAATTCGGAGGGGATCGTGCCCACCTACCAATACACGTGTACCAGCTGCAGCCATGACCTGGAGGCAAAGCAGTCGTTCACCGACAAACCTCTGGTCGACTGCCCGGCCTGCGGTAAGGAATCGCTGCGCAAACAGTACGGCTCGGTTGGTGTCGTGTTCAAGGGCAGTGGTTTTTACCGTACCGACTCCCGCGCCGACGCCCGTGCGGGCGGCGGAGGCGACAGCACCAAAACAGACTCCGGGGACTCCGGGAACAAGAAATCCGACAAGACGAAGTCGGAGACCAAGTCCGAGACCAAGTCCGAGAAGAAGTCGGACACGAAGAAGGCCGACAAGCCTGCTCCCGCCGCAAGCGCGTAGGCCTCACACACCACCCTCGGCACGCACTCACACCCGAGCTCACCCGGCCGGCACGGAACCCGGCCGGGTGTAACGCGTCGATGCGTCCTCACGACAGGGCGAAGTACTGCGGCCGGTCGTCCACCGAATAGCCGACGACGACCCCCTCGGGACTGAGACTCAATGAGGCCTGTCGGCACCACCCGGTGTCTGCGATGGCCTCGGGGACGTCGAGCCGCTTGGCCTTCTTCTGTTTCTTTCCGGGCCCGGCAACGAACAGTCGACAATCGGGCTGCCCCGAGTTCAGCGAGGCGTCGACGGCGCCCACGACACGCCCGTCGGGCAACCCCAGGAACCATCCGCTGGCGTCCTCGTCCCGACTTGGCGAGTACCCCAACTTGGCGTAGGTGCTGAACACCTTCTTCCCGCTCTCGACCGAATAGGCGACCAGATCCAGCCTGGCGCCGGCCGTGCCCGGCATCTGGTGGCATTCGCCCAGAACGACCCTGGGCTCGACATCGCCTTCGCCTTCGCCGTCACCGCCGGCGGAGGACGACACCCCCGCGACCTGGAGTGTGCCAACGCAGGCGGTCGCGTAGGTATTGCCCAGGTCGAGGTCCTCTTGGCGCCACTCGGTTTCACCGTCGGCGACGGTGATCGCGTTCAGGTCGTGGCGAAACATGCGCGCAGCGAACAATCCGTCGTTGGGCGACTCGTCGCGACGAACATCCACAATGATCCGGTCGAGCGCCACCACCATGCCGCCTTCGTAGATGCGGCCCTCCGGCTCCGCCTCCCACTCCCAGATAGAGGCACCCGAGGCGGAGTCCAACGCCACCACTCGTGTCTGCTCCGTGGCTCCGTCTTCAGCACGACAGGCCAACGCGACGGCGATATGGTCCCCGGCTGCCGCCCCCGTGGTCGCGACACAGCTGATCGGCACCTCGTATTGCCAGAGAACCTCACCGGTCCAGGAACGGCCGACAACAGTCTGCTGCTCGGGCCCGGTGAAGTACAACAACGTCTCGTCGGTCACCAGTTTCAGCTCGCCCGGCGATCCGTCGAACGGGATGTCGGCGACCACCCGACCGGTCACGCTGTCCAGCATCGTCACATGCTGGAGGGTGGTGTCGTCCCGGCGTTTGCCGACCAACGCGATGCGGTTGCCGTCATCGGTCAACACCGGCGGCTGCAGAGCCTCGCGATTCCATCGGCGATGGTGCCAACGCTCCTCCCCCGTACCGGGATCGTGCATCGCGACGGCCACCGCCGCGCCCTCGCCGGTGTTGTCCACCGTCAACAGGCCACCGGGTGTGGCCGCGAAGACGTTGCCGTCCATGGTCGAGGAAGGCGCATCGAACCGCATCTCCGCCGCGCCCGGCCGATACGAACCGGCTTGGGAGGCTTCCGTGTTGGCCGCGTCCGCCCATCCGTGCATGGCCGGAACACCCAGCCCCGCGGCGATCACGACCAACACCGCGGCAACCACCCCCACCCGCGGTGTCCATTTCGACGGAGCGTATTTCGTGGAAGTGTCCCCCTCCACCACGACCTCACCCAGAACGATCAAGCCACCGCCGACCACTCCGAAACCGAAGGCCAACGAAGCCAGCGCGTGCCGATGAGTAATGAACGCCGTTACTCCGGGCTCCGGCATGGTCAGGTAGATGAGAAGTGCTCCGATGGCCGCTACCACGGCTGCCGCCGTTCCCGCCGCCCCACTCACCCAGCCGGGGTGAGTCAGCAACAACGACAGTACGGTGATCACCGTCAGAAACGCCGCGATGATCGCCAGAGCCAGCCAGGTGCCGTCGAAATCGACCCCGGCGGGTTCGGTAAACACCGCGATGCCCAGCAACACGACCCAGCACACCAAGCCCGCCGCCCCGGCGCACAACAGGCCGACGCGGACGTCGGGCTTGCTCAATCGAAAACGGTAACCGCGTGAATTCGCCACGTCACCGGTTTTACCGGACGCAACCTGCCGATGTGACAAAGCCGCGATTTCGGTCCGCCGGTACCGCCGGTCAGGCGACCATCGAAGGCACCGGCTTCTAGACCGGAACCGTCGTGTTCGCCACGCGGCTTCTCAAGCGCGCCGCACCGGAACGACCACCGGACCCGACCGGGTCTCGACGACCTCGACGCTCGCTCCGTAATGCCGAGCCAACAGGGGCTGCGTCAAGACCTCGTCGGGGGGGCCCGACGCCACGAGACCGCCACCGGCCAACAACACCAGGCGGTCGGCGTACTCGCCGGCGATCGACAACTCGTGCATCGTCGTCAGCACCGTGAAACCCGAGTCGGCCCGCAGTGAATCAACCAGCTCCAGCACCTCCTGCTGATGCCCGATGTCAAGCGCGCTCGTCGGTTCGTCCAACAGCAACACCGCATCCGTCGCGCCCGCGAGCTGGGCCAACGCCCGGGCGAGAAAGGCCCGCTGCCTCTCACCACCCGACAAGGTGTCCATGCGGCGCATCGCCAGCTCGGTCAGCGCCAGACGACCGCACACGTCACCCACCACGTCGAGGTCGTGACGACTTTCCCGGCCAAGCGGCGGCATATGAGGCGTGCGTCCCAAAAGGACATAATCGAGCACGGTCATGCCGGTAGGGACCACCGGCCGCTGCGGAACGACGGCCAACAGGCGCGCACGCTGCCGTCTGCTCATCGACGCCGGTGGCCTCTCATTCCACAGAACCACGCCGTCGGCCTGCACCAACCCGGCGACCGCGTTCAACAACGTGGACTTGCCGGCTCCGTTCGGGCCGATGACGGTCAGCCACTCCCCCCTCTCCACCGTCAAGTTCACATCGGACAAAATGCGGCTGCGGTCAAGACTCACGTTCAGGCCGGACACGGTGATCGCACTCACGGGGTCACCTCCCGAGTGGTACGCATGACCAGAATGAAAAACGGCGCCCCGATGAACGCGGTGACGACCCCGATCGGCAGCTCCGCCGGGGATTGCAACGTCCGTGCCGCCAGATCGGCAAGGATCATGAACGTCGCGCCACCCAACAACGACAACGGGAGGATGCTTCGGTACGAGCGGCCGGTCAACAAACGAATGACGTGCGGGACCACGACCCCGACGAAACCGATGATGCCCGACACCGATACCGCCGCAGCCGTACCCAGCGACGCGGCCGTCAACAGGATGAGACGCGACCGTTGCGGATGCAGGCCCAACGCCGCCGCCTCGGCATCGCCCACCGACAACACGTCCAATTCGCGTCGACGCACCAATACGATCAACGACGTCACGATGACGTAAGGCAACAGCAGTAGCACCTCGTCCCAACCCGCGACCGCCAACCGCCCCAACAGCCACGAATAGACGCTCGCGATAGTGTCCACATTGCGCTGCTGAATGTAGGTCTGCGCCGCCGTGAGAAACGCCGACACCGCGACCCCGGCGAGGATCAGCGTCACAGGCCCCTGACCACGACCGCCCGCCGCGCCCAAAAGATAGGTCGCCGCCAACGCCGCCAACGCCCCCACGAACGCCGCCAACGGCAACAATTCCGCTGGCAACGGCGCCCCATGGGCCCGCGCCACCAGGAAACCGGTCGCCGCCAAACCCGCGCCCGCCGCCACACCCAACAGCATGGGATCGGCCAACGGATTCCGAAACACGCCCTGATAACAGCCGCCGGCCAGCGCCAGCATCGCGCCCACCAACAGTGCCAACACAACACGGGGCACCCGCAGATTCCACACGATCGCCGCCTGCTGGGCGGTAAGGCCGGTGTCGAACCCGGTACCGAAGACGCGATTGGACAGTTCGGTGGCAACGCTACTCAACGGCAGCGAAGCCGGCCCGAACGCAACCCCCACGGTGACCACGACAAGCAGGGCCGCCGTCGCAATCACGAACCATGCGACCTTGAGTCCGGCCGGACGCGGGCTTTCCCCACGGCCGGCCGGACGACGGTTAAGACCGATCAAGACGAAACCGGATTTCTCACGCGGCGTTGACGGCGGTCGCAACGGCCTCCATCAACTCCACCACGCGCGGCCCCCAACGGGACGCGACGTCGGGATCGAGTGCCACGACGTTGCCGTCGGCGACGGCCGACACCGTCTCCCAACCGTCTCGCGACATCACGTCACCAACAGCCTCCTCACCGGACACGAAGATCACGTCCGGGTCACTGTCCAGCACGAACTCCGCCGACAGCTGCGGGTACCCGCCCGTTTCGGCGGCGTCGGCCGCCTCGTCGGCGATGTTCTCAAGCCCCGCCAGTTCCAACAGGGAACCGGCATACGTGTCCGACGTCAACGTGTAGAGCTCACCGTCCAACTCGTAGTACACGCTGAGCGGCTCGTCGTTTTCGGGGATGGTCGCCAGCGCGTCCTCGATGCCGGCGGCGATATCGTCGTTGAGTGCCGTAGCGGCCTCGTCGTTGCCGGTCAACGCCCCCAGATCGCTGATCTGCCGGTAGGTGTCGTCGAGGCTGACGGCGGCTGGTGCATAGTAGACCGGAACTTCCAGCGTTTCCAGCTGGGCGATGATGTCGTCCTGATCGTGAGACAACACGACCAGGTCCGGGGTGTATTCGGTGATGGCCTCCGCGCTCGGCACGAAGGCGTCCAAATCGGTCATCGGAGCCTCCGGCGGGTACGTCGACTGCACGTCGACGGCCGTCACCTGATCACCGGCTCCGATGGCGAACAGAATCTCTGTGGTCGAACCCGACAGGGACACGATGTTCTCGGGCTTTTCGGAAAGGGTCAGATCGCCTGCACTGTAAGGGCTGTCGATCGCGGTTTCGTTGGTGGAGTCGGCATCCGATCCACCGCCACAGGCGGCCAAGGTGCCCGCCAGTGATACCGCAACGGCACCCGCCAGCCAGCGATGAGGGGTGTGGCTCAAGTCTGTCTCCTAGCGACAAAGGCGAGGAGATCGCTCGCCGATGCCCAGGAGGGGCTCTGCGCGAACGCTCGTTCCTCGACGGCGTGAATTCGCGACGCTCTCCGGACAGGCGGCCTGACTTAGGACATCTCGAGGCTCAAGGCCCGTCGATGTCCATCACAGTTGCGGGACAGCGCCGGATTCTCACCGGCTTCGCTGTTCGGAACGTCTTCTCAAGCCATGACCGTAACGCAGTGGGCCACCTCACGCACAACAGGTGGTCGCCACGAATCGGGAACCGGCGCTCACACGAGCGGAATGCGTTACACCGCTTCACGTATCGCGGCCACGCATCCCCGCACGGCGGGAAGAGCCGACCGCCACCGACACCCGGCCGGCCCCACACCTCACACGACGCGCCGCCCACGACAACGGATCGCAAGGCTGCGGGAAGAAGCCTGAGCGAACGGAAATCAGCACTCGATGACGTTGACGGCGAGGCCGCCTCTCGACGTCTCCTTGTACTTGACCTTCATGTCGGCGCCGGTTTCGCGCATCGTCTTGATGACCTTGTCGAGACTGACGGTGTGTTCGCCGTCGCCGCGCAATGCGAGGCGCGCTGCGGTTATGGCCTTGATGGAGGCAACCGCATTGCGTTCTATGCAGGGGATCTGGACGAGACCGCCCACCGGGTCGCAGGTCAAACCCAGATTGTGTTCCATCGCGATCTCGGCGGCGTTTTCGACTTGAGCCGGGGTACCACCGAGCACTTCGGTCAGTCCCGCCGCCGCCATGGAACAGGCGGACCCGACTTCGCCCTGGCAACCGACTTCGGCACCGGATATGGACGCGTTCTCCTTGAACAGGACCCCTATCGCGGCCGCTGTCAGCAGGAAACGGACCACACCGTCTTCGTCGGCCCCTGGCACATAACGCCAGTAATAGTGGAGGACGGCGGGCACGATCCCGGCCGCCCCGTTGGTGGGTGCCGTCACGACCCGGCCGCCTGCGGCGTTCTCCTCGTTGACGGCCAACGCGAAAAGCGTCACCCAGTCCATGACTTCGAGCGGGTCACTGGTCGCTTGTTTCGTGAGATCGCTTTGGGCCCGGTTATCGTCCCGCAGTCGCCGGTACAGGTCACCGGCGCGCCGTGGAACCTTCAAGCCGCCGGGAAGGCTGCCCTCGGTATGGCAACCGGCATGGACACAGTCACGCATGACCTGCCAGATGTTCAGAAGGTCACGGCGGATGTCGGCTTCGCAACGCCAGGCTCGCTCGTTGGCGAGCACGATGTCGCTGATCGACAGGCCGGTTTCGGTGGCGATGTCGAGTAGTTGAGCGCCCGTGGTGAACGGGTGTGGCACGGGCGTGTCGTCGACCTTGATGGGCGAATCGCCTGCGGCCGCGTTCTCGTCGACGACGAAACCGCCTCCGACCGAGTAGTAGGTGCGTTCACGGATCACGGCACCGTTGATGTCGTGGGCGTCGAAGGTCATGCCGTTGGGGTGGAACGGCAGGCTTCGTCGCCGATGAAGAACCAGGTCCTCGTCATAGTCGAAGTCGATGCGGTGAACCGACAGAAGGTTCAGGCGTCCGGTGCCCTGTATCTCGTCGACGCGAGAGCTCACGGTCGTCGTGTCGACCGTCTCGGGCTCTTCGCCTTCCAAGCCCAACAGGACCGCCGGCCCCGAACCGTGGCCGTGCCCCGTGGCGCCGAGCGATCCGAACAGTTCGACTCGGACACGGACGACGTCGGACAACATGCCGTCGGCTTTCAACCCCTCGACGAAGAGGCGGGCCGCTCTCATGGGTCCCACGGTGTGGGAGCTGGATGGCCCGATACCGATCTTGAACAGATCAAAAACGCTGATCATGACTGTACCGACTCCTCGCACGATCGTGGACGGCACCGCGCTGTGCCACCCGTTCGGCAAGGGTAGCCCGCGACAAGTCAGTGAATGATCTTGTCACGTCTGCCGGTGAGCCACGCCCTCCCGATTCGGCGCACCGTCACGGAATCACTCACGCAGGCCGGCCTTACGGTCGGCGTCGGCGAGCTCGGCCAGGTAGGCGTTATAGCGTTCGTGAGGGTCGTCCTCAAGCCGCCCGGTTTTAGCTGCCCGTTCGGCAAGACGGTCCAGGCGTCGGCCTTCACGGTCCTCACTTCGCGACCACTGCCACACCAGCGAAACGAGAACAATCACGCTGGGGATCTCCCCGAAGGCCCAGGCTATGCCGCCGCCCGCGGTCTGATCCTCCAACGGTGTCGCTCCCCAATCGCGTTCGAATTCGGCGAACCAACCGGCGGCGATCACGTCGGTCGACTGCATGATCGTGAGCCCGAAGATGGTGTGAAACACCACCGCGACGAAGAACAGGAGCACACGCGCGGCGTACGGAGGGCGATTCGGCGCGGGGTCGGGCCCGATGACGACCCAGAAGAACAACCCGCCGGCGGCCAGGAAGTGGCCGATCATCAGCAGGTGCCCCGCATGTGATCGCATGGCCCATTCGAAAAGTCCCGTGAAGTACATCAGGTAGAGACTGAAGATGTACAGGCCGAGGGCGATGAGCGGATGCGATGCGTAACGAACAAAACGGGAGTGGAGGATCACGGTGATCCATTCCCGCAGACCGCGTTCCTTACTGGGTTTCAACGCCCGGAACGCCAAGGTGATCGGCGCGCCCAGAACCAGAAGGATCGGGACGAGCATGTTGAGTGTCATGTGCTGCATCATGTGGACGCTGAACAGCACCATGCCGTATTTGCCCATGCCCGACGAGGTGACGAAGACCGCCAGCAGCCAACCGCCCACCCACGGGAGCGTGCGCGCGATCGGCCAGGAATCGCCACGTTTGAAGAGCCTGCGCACCCCGGCCAGGTAGAAACCGATACCGGTGATCGCGGCCGTACAGATGAGGATCTGCGGGTACCAGTCGCCTAGAAGCGTGGCCGCCGTCATCGGCTCGGGCATGGGAAATCCGAGGCGCGCCTGAGCACTGGTCTCGGCGGCTTCCGGCGCCGGGTAGGGGGTGCGGGACAAAGCGACCGCGACACCGAACGTCGCACCCATGAGCACGACCTCGAGCGCGGCAAACCGCCGGAAGGCGCTGGGCCGTCCGGCTTCGACCGCAGGAAGCGTCGCCCGGCGATGCCACCAACCGAATCCGCCGAGTAGAACCAGCGCCCCGATCTTGGCAAGGACCTCAAGGCCGTAGGGGGTGCCGACAAGGTGATCGAGCGTCGTCAATCGAGTCGCCGCATTGACGGCCCCGGACACGGCGACCGCGATGAACGCGATGAGAGCCAGACGACTGTAACGCTGCGCCGCGGTGAAGCGCGTGCGGCGTGCCAGCAACAGCGCGACAAGCCCTCCCGCCCATAGGACGGCACCCGTCACGTGAAGAAGCATCGAGTCGACCGCGATCTGGTGATCCCCGGCGGCGGCGGAATGGCCGGTGAACACGGTCGGGAGACAGGCGACCACCGAGACGACGCTCGCCCAGGCCGCCGAGTTTACGGTCAGGCTGTTGAGGGCGAGGATTCCGGCGAATATCGCCAGAAAGCCCCCGAGGACCATCACACGACCGTCGTCGGTATCGGTGATAAAGCTCCACACCGCTTCGGGCGAGACCATCGACAGGTCGGACGCGAAGACGTCGGCGAGTTTGGCCGGGATGTGCACGAGGACGACGGCGCCCCACACGATCGCGGTCCAGCCGCCTATCCGTAGCCAGCTGTACGCCTGGGTGCGTATGCGCCCTCCGTCACCGTCGACGAAGAAGGCCGCGGCGATGAGACAGCCGACGCTACCGACCGCGAGTAGACGATCGGCCAGTTTCAGCAGCGGCACGAGCCAGGTGACGGTCGTGTCGCGGGGTGGCAGACCCAGCACGGCCTCGGTGATGACACCACCGCCCACGTTGAGGAGCCAGACGGCGGTGACCGTTGCCGCTATGACGGCCGCAATGGGCACCACGAGGCGTAGGCCCCGCGGCACCGACGGAGTCGGGGGCGTCGAAGTGGCGGTTTCGGGTGTGCCTGTGTCGACCACGTCATCGATCCTGTCGGATGCCGTCGCGCGTTCGTCACCGGGGGCTTGGGAGTGTGGCCCGGTCCGGGCGATGTTCGTCGTTTTCCACCGTGAGCGGGTTATCCACAGGCTCAGGATCTAACAATGTCCACGGCGGTTACATGTCGTTACGGTGGTGTTCTCGTAACGGACCGTCGGCCTCGTGGGACGCCGGCCCGTCGAGGTCACGGCCGCAGTGTTCGCAGTCGCGCGACGATCTCGTAGGCGGCGACCGCGACCACGCCGATGGTGGCGAGGGTGTAGAAATCGTCGTGAACGGTGACGTCGGCGACGAAGACCGGGTTGAAGAATTGCTGTTGGTACAGGATCCACGCCAATGGCGCGGCGAACACGAGTTCGGCGACGACGGCTGCCGCAACCAGTCCGGTGGTCCACCGGCGGGCGGCCAACCGCAGGACACCGACGACAACGAGGCCACCAAGGCCGACGAGGATCGGCCACATCCATCCGTTCCACAGGGCCGGGTCGAGGAGGGCGATGCGCTCGCCGCTGTCGGTGGAGACCGATCCGGCCGTGGATTGCCACACGAGCAAACCGATGAGAAGGGTGTGCCAGGCGATGTGTGCCACGGCGTCACTTCGTTTGTCGTCTGGTGCACGCATCGGGGGTAGTTGGTCTGGTGTCCAGGTTCCGAGCTTGGTGCCGGGGGCCCAACGTTCGACAGCGGCGAAGACGAGGGTCAGCCACGCGACCATCTGTCCGCCTACGGTGATGATGGTGGTGACGGCGCCGCCGATCGCGGCTCCCGCGTCGCCTCCGTCAAGGACTTCCACTGCGGCACCCACAACCACGACGACGGGCAGCACGACGGTGAGAAGCATCGCGAGTAGGCGTGTATAGGCGGGATACAAGCCTGGTCCGATAAGGACAGAAGGGCGGTCGGTGTACCTTGCGGCCAACCGAGCCGGATCGCCCATTTCAGTGAGTACCTCACGCTCGGCGGCGTCGGAGGAAACGGTGGACTGCCGTGCGTCGACGGTGTCGGCGATAGTGCCTTTGAGTTCAGCGGCGATGTCGTCGCGCTGATCCGCGGGAACCCGTCGCACGACTTCTTGGACGTAACGCTCGATCAAGGTGGTCATAAGTCTTCCCTGGTGATTACGGCCATGGCGGCCACGAGGTTGTTCCATTCACGAACCAGGTCGGCTCGCGCCCGTTGCCCCGCGGGGCTGACCCGATAGAACTTTCGGGGCCGTGATTCGTCGGTGTTCCACTCGCTCGTCAGCAGTCCCTGCTTTTCGAGGCGCCGCAGAAGCGGGTACAGCGTGTTTCCGTCCACGTTGACGTCGGCTGCGGTCAGGGTCTCCAGGAGGGCATAGCCGTACTGCGGCTTCTCGAGGAGGGCGAGGCAGGCGAGAACGACCGTGCCCCGACGCAGTTCCTGTACCTGGCCGGCGATCAACCCTTCGGATCCCATGACCGACACAATACAGTGCGGCACACACTATTGTCCAACGCGCGCTATATGGCCGGGGGCGGCAGGGGAACTCATGATCCGAGCAGGCGTGCTACGGGTGCCAGAGGAAGCGGCTCCGGCCACGTCCGCTTGCCCGGCCCCCCGGGAAGCCCACAGCAGCCACACCAGCGGCGTGGACCGATGCCACGGCGACCGGCCGGAATGTAGAGGTCGGTCAGGGTCGGATCCTCTTCGAAGACATGCGTACGCACCGTGACCACCCGGTCATCGCCCACCCGCCTTCCGGTTGGTGTGGATTCTGTTTGGCTCGGGCATTTGGCACGTACGGCAATGGTGGGGAAGAGTCATCGGCTTCGAAGACATGTGAAGCCGAAGATCCGGGACCGGCTCCGGTTCCACCCGGCCGGGACTGGACCGGGTAGGGGGCACCCGGCCGCCGCCCAACGGCAGTGGATTACCTCCTTTATTCATAGGAGGCGGTAGGGCGCCGCCTTCACAAGAACCGCACCGGCAGTCCGGTGGGGCCGGCAACGGGGTAACTCGAACCGGGGCGCGCGGCCGGGAACCGTGTACAGCGGATTACCGTTCTTGTCTTTCGTAATCACGATTCGCTTGATCAAGCCGACCTCAGCCAGCATCTTGACCTGCTCACGGATATGCCGCTTGTTGACCATGCCTCCACATCGCCGGATCAACGCCTCCATGGTCAGATCACATTGCCGACTCGGCAGCGGATCAGCCCGACGACGCCAAGACGTTGCTACACGTCGTCGCCGAAGACCGGCATTCGACGCTTGACGCAAAACGGTCGACCATGACCGCTACCGCACGGCCCTGGACGTTCAGATACTCCCCCGGTGGAGAGACACGCCGGCCAACGCGATCGAAGCCGACGTGATGGAGCGAGCAGGCCACTCGCGCTGTCCGCGCTTGAGAAAGGAGACTGACAGCCCTGCAATCGGCCCGGCGAGGTGTTCCAAATATGTACTGGCCAGGTCCACAGCTAACCAAATAGCGGTAAACCCGGCCGGTGACCTGGTGTTCTGGCAGGAGTGACAGGACTCGAACCTGCAACCTGCGGTTTTGGAGACCGCTGCGCTGCCAATTGCGCCACACTCCTAGGCAACCGACGAGACCGTCGGCCTGAGTCATCATACGGCTTGGCGGCGGCCGCCGCCAGGCGGGTGGCGGTAACACAGGGCCATGCGTCCGCGATGACACGCCACCCCTCGTCCTTGTCTTGGGTCGGATGGGCAGCTTTCGGGTTTCCGGCGCCTGCGACGCCCTGCACGGTCGGCAATTGTTAGTAACTAACATTACAGACGTGAAGCGTTGGAATCGAACACATGAGGCGTTGCGACAAGCAGCAGTGAAGTTGTTCACCGAGCGCGGGTATGACGCGACGACGACCACAGAGATCGCGGCCCACGCCGGCGTAAGCGAGATGACTCTGTTTCGCCACTTCCGGACCAAAGAGTCACTGCTGTCGGCCGACCCCTTCGATCCGCTCATGGCCGAGGCCGTGCGGGGTCGTCCACCGGGCGAGCCGCCGATGCAGGCGTTGACCGAAGGCATCAGACGGGCGTTGGCGCAGCTTCACGAGGAGGACGTTGAGGATCTGCGAATGCTCCTACGGATCATCGCCTCGACGCCGTCACTGCGGGGAGCGATCGAACGCGGCAGCGAAGAGACCGCGACCGCTTTGGTGGCGGCGTTGCGTGATCGAGGCGTCGCCGAGGCGAAGGCCCGGGTCGCGGCGACCGCTCTGATCACCGGACTGGGCACCGCGCTGCTGGATTGGGCGAGGTCGGAAACAACCACGGTGAACGCCGCGCTGGGCGACGCCCTCGATGTTCTGGGAGGGAACTGACATGCTCGCGTTCGAGAACGTCACCCGCGTGTTCCACAACGGAACAGGCGTGTTCAACCTGGAGTTTCAACTCCAACCCGGTCGGATCGTGGCACTGATCGGTTTGAACGGTGCAGGCAAGACCACCTTGATGCGGCTGGCGCTCGGCATGCTGCGTCCGCAACACGGCACGGTACGGCTCCTTGGGCATCCGGTGGATGCGATACGCCCGGAAGCCTGGTGTCGAGTGGGGACGCTGATAGAGGCGCCGGCCGGCTACCCGGAGCTCACTGCCCGAGAGAACCTCCTCATATCCTGCCTGCTCCACGGCGCCGACACGTCACTCCTGCGGGACTCGCTCAGGGTCTGGGAGCTCGAGTCGGTCGCCGAGCGACGGTTCCGCCACCTCTCCCAGGGCACTCGGCAGCGCGTGGGCCTGGCCTCGGCCCTCCAACACGATCCCGGTCTGGTCGTGCTGGACGAACCCGGCAGTTCTTTGGATCCGGCCTCGGTCATCCTGCTGCGCGACCAGTTGACGCGACGGGCACGACAGGGGGCGGCGGTGTTGGTCAGCAGCCACCACCTCGACGAGGTGTCTCGGATCGCCGACCGTGTGCTGTTGATGAACGCCGGTCGGCTGATCGGAGAACTCGACACAACGGGAAGCGACCTTGAACGGAGATTCTTCGAACATATTCGCGCTGATGATGAGCGCCGTCGGGAAAAGAGGAAGCACGATGATCGCGGCCGTACGTGTTGAGGCACTCAAGTTGGTGCGTTCGCTGGTCGGCATGATCGCCGCCCTCGCCCTCGTCCTGGGTACGGTCGCGCTGCTGAGTGGGATCACCTTTGGTGTGGCCGGCGGGAACCCCGAGTTGATCGCGCAGGTCGGCCCCGCCGCCGAACTGAACTGGGACGGTCTGCTCACCGGGGCCGCGCAGATCACCGCAATCGCCTGCATCCTCGGCTTCGGCATCGTGCTGGCGTGGATGTTCGGCCGGGAGTTCACCGACGGGACGATCACCGGATTGTTCGCCCTGCCGGTCGGTCGCAGCCGCATCGCGTTGGCCAAACTCATCGTCTACACCGTCTGGGCGTTCGTGGTCGGCACCGCCATGGCACTCGGTGTGCTGCTTCTCGGGGTCCTGTTCGGCTACGGGGCGCCGAGCACGCACGCGTGGGCCGGGCTCGGTCGGTTGTGGGCATTGGCGATGTTCTCAGCGGGCGTCGCGATTCCCATTGCGTGGATCGCCACCTGGACCCGCTCGCTCCTCGGCGGGGTCGCCGGCACCGTGGCGCTCGTGGTCATTACGCAGATCGGTGCGCTCACGGGTGTCGGCGCGTGGATGCCTCCGGCAGCGCCGGCGATCTGGGCCATGTCCCACGGCACCCGGGCCACTGCACTTCACCTCGCACTCACCGGTAGCGTCGCCGTGGTTTTCGGTGCGCTCACGTGCTGGACCTGGAAGCGGCTCCAGCTCGACCGCTGACGGTGCAAAGCATCGCCCAACCGAGCCCCGCTGCGGCTTCGTCACCGCGACCGCTCCCGCGTGTCCGGGGGCCGGTCAACCGACAAGCCACACCGACACCGTTGCTCACCGTGCGGTGCCCGGTCGGTCGGCGCTACGCCGGCGACGCCCACCGTCGAAAAGCGCACTCTGTTGACATCAACACCGTTCATGCCCATCCCTGCGGCTCATTCGGGTGGCGGTGACGCACGCTGCTCAACGCGCATGCCGGTGAACGCTGCACACCGGTCGGACGGCGCGACCACATCCGCGCCGACATCGTCCACGTGAACCGGACCGCGCCAGGCGAGTGGCGGTAACACAGGGCGGCGCGTCGTCGCGAGCGCGCCGACCCGAACCACCGGGTCCGCCTCATGATGAGGCAGGCTCAGTCCCCCACACCCGCCGGCAACCGGAACTCGCCGGTGCGGCTACCCGGGTTCGTCAAGATCACCGGATTGGGGAGGAACAGATCGTCACTCGATACCGCGGAAAGATCCGACAGGAGGGCTTCGGCGAGGATGACCTCCTCCTCCTGCATTGCGGTGTGGATATCCGCCAAGGCCAGGCGCACCGATTCGAGCCCCTCCTCCAGGCTGTTGCCACCGATGGTGGCGGTCGGAGCGGTCGCAGCCGCACCGACGGACGCAGTCCCTCCGATCAACGCCCAGGCGACCGCGGCGGTACCTCCGGTGGCGACGGTACCCGCCACACCGGCGACGGCACCGACGATCGTCAACGCCATCGACAACCCGCCGCCTCCACCACCGGAGTCCATGGCGTTGAACATTTCGACGGCGTTGTCCGCGACGGTCGCGGCGTCGTGGCGACCGTTGTCGATGATCGTGATGGCGGCGGTCAACGCCGCGTCCAGTTCCATCGACAGTTCGACGTGGTTTTGGTGGATTCGGCCGAACGGGGTGACAAAATTTTCGAAGAAGGAATCGGCGGCCGGTCCCCGCCAGGCCGCCACGGTGTCGTGGACGGTGTCGATCTTTTCCAGATCCGGAGACTTGAGCGACGCCGTGGTATGCCTGAGGCTGTCGCGCATCGCCTCCAACCGTTCCGGGTCGCTGTCGGCGAAGCGGGTGAACCATTCGACGACGGGACCGAACGCCTCGTTCACCTCGTCCACGTCCAAGGTCATCGAGCCGAACGAAAACATCCGAGCAAGCGCCTCCGTCAAGGCGTCCCGCACGTCGTTGCCCTTGGCTCTGAGGGCTCCGGCGGTGAACCGGCTCATCGTGTCGGCACCTTCGTCACGGACGGGACGATCCCGTCGAATTCCAGCCGGATGGTCGTCACGTGCGGGTCATCGACGTCACGGACCTCGGGGATCTCCTCCGGCGGGGTGTCCAGGTCGTACTCGGGCGCGGCGTCGTACCGTTCGGAACGCAGGATCTCCAACTCGGTGGCAGTGTCCTCATCGGCATAGGACTCGCCGATGATCACGAGCGCACGGCCCGAAGCCTCCAGTTGTTCGGCGGTGTGACCGACCGCCTGTTGAAGCAGCTGCCTCAGGGCTTGAAACGGCTCGGCGACGGGGGACGGAGTGGTGGACGTTTTCAATGCCTCGTACCAGATCCCGCGACCGGACGCGATCATGTTCCGATCGAATCCCTCCGACTCGCGCCAACCGGCGTTGTGGGCGTCCCTATTCGACTGGGCGTACTGAACGGCCATATGAGGCAGCTGAATCGCGCCTGCCTTCCACAGGTCGTCCAGCGCGGCGACCAAATTCTCGTCGGGCATTATCGGTCTCCTAGGTAGACATCACGTCGCATTCGCAGCCACCGGCGCGTGTGTTGCCGATCCACCCGGCTGAGCGCATCGGTGATCTGGCCGACGAGGTCATCGGGCGGGACGTAACCGACCGTGCGTGGCCTCAGTTTCACCATGACCTCGGCGGCGCCTTGACGCGTCACCTGTCCGTGATCGAAGTCGGCCGTGCTTTCGAGAGTCGCCACCTTCGCGTCCAAAACGCGATCGGTCTCGTCGGGTTCCGGGCGCCGGTGACCGTCCAGCTTTTTCGCCAGCAACCGCACGGCGGTATCGGCGCCAAGACGAGCCGCGGTCATGGCGGCGCCCAGCTGTTCGGCGAGGCTCGTCTCGTTGTGGCGGTCGCAGGCGCCGGGAGCCAAAGTCGGCTTCATACCGGACGCCTCGAGCCTGACCCTGACGGTTCCGTCGGGCGAGGTGGTATTGACAACGGTTTTCTTCAACATGTCCACGTAACGCCCCATCGCACCTCCCTGGTCCGGCCGCTGCGGTACGGATTCATCGTGCGGGTACAACCGCGGCGGCAAATCCCCCGTTCGGTCAGGCAACGAACGGGACAGACCGTCCTTCGGTCGTTTCGTCGCAGGTGGCAGGCGCCGGCCACCGGCGGCGGAAAACCCGCCGCCACACCACCGGTATGCCTACGTCGAGCCGTGTTCAAGCGCGTTGCCGTCCTGTCGAACATCCACAGAGAGCTTGCCGTCTTGGGCGCGGTGCCTACCGAACCCGATGTCCAGGCGACGGACGAAAACGCCCTAACGGGAGGCGGGTGGCCGGACCTCGGTTGGCCGATGCATCCGACCGAGGGCCGGGGGGGCGACACGGTGGTGTTGGTTCGCGGCAACGGGAACGCGGTACGACCACAACGGCACGCGGCGATGGGAGAAGGTGCTGAAGGAGTACCGCCACAGGTTCAAAACCCGCGTGTGGGCACACCCACCTGCCGTTTATGAGGTCGAGATTCCATCATCGTGATCGCCTCGGAGGCGGCGGCATACCTAACCACCGAGCGTTCGCACACCGAAGTCTGCCGGGCCACGGTGGCAAGCTGCGTCGTACCTCCGTCGACTACGACGCGGCCGTCGCCACATCGCGAAGCCGGGTTATCCGGTGGGAGCCGCCTTGACGGATCAGTACGTCTGCACCGCCCACGGTGACGTCGCGGCGGTCGCGCCACGCGACGGACACCCGATGCCGTGATGCGCGGCCGTCCCACGAAAGTGGCCGCACCGTATCGGGCCTACGCTGTGACTTTTTCAAGCCTGACCGAAAGGATGAGGCGCCGCACCACTGGGCTTCCTAACGTCAAAGCGATAGCCCATTCCGACCGGCCCCGGGGACGAGCTAGATGGGGATTCTCGCCGACCGCTTGAACACCATGACTTTCCGAGTCATGTCACCGGACCAGACGGTCCGGTTGTATGTGACCGGAGGCGGCATGTTGCACATCGAGTTCTCCAGAGGCTCACTCGACTTCCACACCGAGGCGTCGATGTCTCACGAACTCAGTGCCGCGTTCACCGCGATGATGCGGGGGCAGGCCAAGAAACGCCGGGACATTCTGCTCGCCGCTGTGTCGGAGATAGACGACGTCGATCCCGACCTGCCCCCTGCAGAGCCTCCGGCGCCGCTGCATGCCGCCGACGCGGCTCGCCGGCGGTTTCACCGGGAGCTTCAGCAGTTGGCGGCCACCGGTAGGTCACCACGTGCGGCGGTCACGATCCGTCGCGTGCCCGTCGATCTCATGGAGGTCAAGCTCCGCAAAGGAACCCTTCAGCGTTGGAGTGGCGAGGAGGTGGTCGCCGAGATTCAGGCCGCACTGGCCGACCTCGGTCGCGACTACCACCAACGCGTCAACCTGCTCCGGCGGTCGATGTTGACGCCGACAGGCAGATCCGAGGAGCCACGGATATGAAGGTCAATGTCGAGAGGTTGACGTCCGATGCACGCGATCGGCTGGAGGACGCGTGTGTGGTCGACGGGCTGGCCCGGCATCTGCCGGAAGCGGTCCGGCCTCCGTCCTCCGCGTGGGGGCCCACATCGGCGGGTCGGCTGTTGGAGGCTCGGTGGAGCAACGCGTGGAACAGCTATGAGGATCACCTGTATGCGCTTCGAGATCGCTTGAGCAGTAAGGCGTCCCGGCTGGCGCAAACTGCGGCGGACTTCGCCGAGGCCGAGATCGTGGTCTCGGCGGCGGTATCCGATGCCGACGAGGATGGCATGGCGCCTTCGACGACCGACGATCATGTGGTGGCTCCCGGCGGGGACGGTTTCGAAGCGGATTATCGATCCGGTGAAACCGCAGGTGACCTACCGGCCCTGTTGGTTCCGTCGACCGTCGGGGCTCTGCCGGGCCGGTCCGGTCTGGACGCCTTCGCGTCCGAGCACGCCGTGTTGTTGAACGAGGCCGAGTCTTTGTTGGCGCAACATTACGGCGACGACCTGTCTTTCGCCCCACCGAGTCGGCATCTGTCGGACTTCACCGAGACGGACCCGAACATGGTGACGTCGCACATCGAGCTGACCGGTCTCGCCGTCACCGGATTCACCGAACTCCGCGACGGACTCGAAAGCCATTCCGTTCGGATTCCCGACTACTGGGAGTCGGACGCTTCGGGTAGCTATCTCGATCTACTCGCCGACAGCCGTCAGACGGTCTCGAATCTGCTGTGGTCGCTGGAGTCCTCTCACGACGACGGCATGGCCGCTGCGAGCCTGTTGGACGACATGCTTGTGCAAGCCGTGGAGTCGGCCACTTCGCCTCGCGCCGACGGGCAGTCGCACGTTCAACGCATCCGTCAGGCCGTCGAACGCATCCAAGACGTTCACACCGACCAGCGTTCGCACGCGGAACGGTCCGGTTGGGAGTCGGTGAACCCGGGCGACGATCAGGAGCTTCTCGATATCGCCTACCGGGGCCTGTGGCAACGGCTGCGCGGGTTGTCGCACAGCTGGAACCAGTGCGTCGGAAGCGCTCTGGGGGAAGCCGAGACCATGTCGTTCGACAACATGCCACCGACAGTCGGTGAGGGTTCGTCCGAGCCCCACAGAGGGCTTGACACGGTATCGGAAACTGAAGAAGGTGAGTTATCGCCCAAAGAGTTCATAAAAGATCCAAGAAACACACCTGACACCTCAATACATCGTCATCGGTTGGAAAGCCCGTTTTCCCACACCGGTGGCGCGACTCGCGTCGTTGGACGGAACAGCCCCGTTGTTCCGTACGAGGCTCCTCGGGGGAAGCACGGACGCAGGTCACTCCACATCGACGGCCACGTTGGTGGCCGGATAAAAATTCAATACGCCCACCGGCCCCACACACCGGCCGGCTTGAAACTTGACGCGGAAAGGAGACCGCCGTGCGAATGGTCAGTATCGACCAGGAAGCGCTGACCGCGTTCATCCAGAAAATGACCGCCGTGACCGATGCCATCGAGAGCAGCCGCAACTCGGGTTCCATGCCCTACGCCGGAACTCTCTCCGGTGGCTCGGGCCCGGAGAAGTGGGCCGACGGCGTCCAGGTCACCCTCGGCACAACCGAGTACGACCATGCCGGGCGCCAGGCCGGCCTTGACATGGCGGCTCTGATCGGTGCCAGCATGGAGGCCATCGTCAGCGTGGAGGAAGGCGCCCGCGCAATGGCCGAGCTCGCCACCAACATCCAGAATTCGTTGAACGAACAGGACCAGATCAACTACGACGAGCTGGTGACCATCCTGGGCGATGCCGACATGCGGCCCTACGAAGCCAATGAGCTGGAGGGCGAAGGCGACTCATGAGCGACAACTACGAAGACCTCGATCTGGATCAGATCATTCAGATTGCCGGGCCCGACAAAAACAACGCCTACAAGATCCGGGAACAGGCCCTGGCCGTCGAAAGCCTGATCACACAGTTTTCCGACAGTGTGGCCCTTACCCGCGATGCGCACTCCCACATCGACGGCAACATATCCATGGACTCTCCGGTTCCGGCCCAGGGAACCGGTGGAATACCCGGGTTGTTGAACCTCGGGGCCTTCCTCCAGAGCTTTATGGAGAGCCTGTCGACCAATGCCGCCTCTGCGCAAACGAAACTGCTGGTGGAGAGCGGTGACGGCAATCTACCCGTGATCGATCCACAGACAAAGTCGTTCAACGCCATCGCCGACCGTGTGGAGACCGTTTACGACGAGTTGGTCGCTGAACGGGAGACACGCAACATAGCGCTCCAACTGGCGGCTCAAGATCCCGAGCATCCGGATCTCGCCGTTTACAAGGCGACCGATCCCACTGAGGTCGCGGCGAAGATTCGACAGCACCACGACCAAAATGCGCGGACCATCATGGTCGACGCGGCCGGCTTCTACCACACGACGATCAAAGGGTTGAAAACTCCGGTCCCGTACCAGGGGCCCCGCATTCCAAGCCCGAACGGTCCGGGTACGGGGGGATGGAACAACCCGGGCGGCAACGGACGACACACGCAACCGGGCCCGCCGCTCAACCGTGACCGGCCGGCTCCTCCCCCGATCGGGGCTCCACCGCCGGCACCCGATGTCACTCTTCCCGAGGTCTCACCACCAGACGGTCCGAGCCTGCAAGGACCCGGACCGCAGCTACCGGTCCCGGGCCCGGGTGTTCCCGGCCCACCGATCGGCACCATGCCCACGCCGCCTCCCGGCGGCGCCGTACCTCCGGGTGTGTTCGTTCCCGTTCGACCGGTTACCCCACCGGTCATCGGGGCCCGACCGGGTGGCATGGCGCCACGTCCGGCGTTGACGCCACCGCGAAACGGCCTGACACGTCCCGTCATCGGCGCTCGACC
>DXGR01000140.1 GCA_019113825.1 Candidatus Stackebrandtia excrementipullorum
TATGAACATCGGGCTCACGTCGAATCGTCACCTGGCCGACCGACACACCGTCGACATCGGTGATCGCGTTGGCCTCTCCGGTGACTCCGGGCGACGGAACAAGCCCCAGGTCGCGTGCTCGTCGTGATCCGGGCATCGGTACACCTCTTCCGGCGGTTGGTTCCGGTACCCCACGGGAACTCCACATGTGGCCCGGTGTCGGTATCCCGACGGGACCGACCGTAGTGGGCGACCTGTTCCCACGCCCATCGCGATCCCCTGTCGGATGCTCCGGTTCAGGCGTCCGGCTTCCACGGATCACAGAGGCGTTACACCACGCGCAAGTTCCGTCCTCACGCCAACAGCCTGCCCCGCAAAACGACCCGGGAGGGAGCACGTACGACTCGCAGGTCATTTCGAGGGTCCTCCTCGTACAGGACAAGGTCGCCCAGGTGATGTTCGTCGTCGCCGAGCCCGAGCCATCGGCGTGCATTCCAGCTGGCCGCGGCAAGAATGTCCGCGGTGGACATACCTGCCTGGTCACGCAACAGGAGCATCTCCTCTGCCGCCAGACCGTGGTCGATACCGCCACCCGCATCGGTCCCCACGTAAATGGGAACGCCCGCATCGTGGGCGGCACGTACCACCTCGGGGAACCCCGCCTTCAACCGCCGCATGTGGTCGGCGTAAACGGGAAACTTCGGGTCCGCGACGGCGGCGATGTCGTCGAACGTCGCAATGTTGATCATCGTGGGAATCAACGCCGTACCCTGGCGAGCCATCTGGTCGATGAGCTCGGTGGACAGACCGGTTCCGTGTTCGACGGAATCGACGCCCGCGCGGACCACCGCGGCCACGGCGGCTTCGCTGAAAGTGTGGACGGCGACCTTCGCACCCGCCGCGTGCGCGGCATCGACGGCCGCCTTGAGAACGTCCGCGTCGTAGGTGGGGCCCAGATCTCCCTCGGCGCGGTCGATCCAGTCACCGACTAGTTTGATCCACCCGCTACCGAGCCGAGCCTGCTCGGCGGCACGGATCGGAAGCTCCTCGGCGGTGCATTCGATCGCGACACCGCGTAGGTAACGTTTTGGGGGTGCGAGGTGACGTCCGGCTCTCACCAGGCGCGGCAGGTCGGTTTCATGCTCCAGTTCCGGGTACGGATAGGGAGATCCGGCGTCACGAAGGGCCAGGACTCCCGCATCACGGTCGATGCGCGCAAGCTCGCGTGCCTCGTCCAGGTTCTCGACGGGGACGGCTCCGCGTTTGATACCGATGTGGCAGTGTGCATCAACCAGTCCCGGAAGTGCGTATCCGGCGGTCGCCACCGTCTGGGCGCCGGGAATCGGCTCGAAACCGAGATGGTCGCCCTCGATGTAGATGTCACGGACCGTGTCGTCGGGAAGCCAGACGGCGCGAACGTGCAAGGCAGGCGAAGTCACCCACCCAGCCTAACCAGCAACGCGGCGGCGGCCCGACGTGGCCGTAGGAGCCCCCTCGTCGCCTAAGGCTCAAGCCCCACCGGCATCGATTTGATCGGCTGGAACACCGCTTGAACACGGGATTTTCAATCTCATGGCCGGTTTGTCCCTCGGGCGGACGGTGTGAACCCGTTCACGCGCGACATTCACCTCCGCCGCCCCACCCGCAACGGTCCTCGTGCGTGTCGTTGCTTCTCGTGGAGCCGCCGTGGACCGAGGACGAGCCGTGGAACCGTTTTCGGGTGGGTGAAAACCACGGTGGGGCAACACCACGAGTACTCGTCGACGCGTGTCCCCGCGCGGCCTCGTGTGCGTGAAACAGACGTCCGGGCCCCACCGGCGTCGGCACGGCAGGACCCGGGCGACGGTCACTTCTTCTTTTTCTTGCCCTTGCTCTTCTTACCCTGCAGCTGCTTGAAATCGAGGGCGGGCACGTCAAAGGCTCCACCGCCCCCCTGCATCGTCGATGGGTCAACCCCTTCGGCTCCGCCACCGGGCATCCCGGGCATCCCGGGCATTCCCGCCATACCCGCCGGCAACCCCTGCATGCCGCCTTTGCCTCCGCCGCGGGTCTTCTTGACGACCTTGCCCTTCTTCTTACGTTTGATGTTGGGCGACTTGGTGGCCTTCCGTCCCCCGCCGGGCAGCCCCATCATCCCGCCCATCTGTTTCATCATCTTCTGGGCTTCGGTGAAACGGGTGAGCAGCTGGTTTACGTCGTTGACCGTGGTACCGGAACCGTTGGCGATACGGGTGCGACGCGAACCCTTGATGATCTTCGGGTTTGCTCGCTCCTCCCGAGTCATCGACTGGATGACGGCGGCGACCTTGTCGATGTGCTTGTCATCGACTTCGGCCATCTGTTCCTTCATCTGCTTGCCGCCGGGCATCATCCCCATGAGGTTGGCGATGGGCCCCATCTTGCGGATGGCGATGAGCTGTTCGAGGAAGTCGTCGAGGGTGAAGCCGTCGCCGCCGAGCAGCTTCTGAGTCATCCTCTCCTTCTGCTCGTCCTCGAAGGCCGATTCGGCCTGCTCGATGAGGGTGAGCATGTCGCCCATGCCAAGGATGCGCGAAGCCATACGCTCGGGGTAGAAGACGTCGAAGTCTTCAAGCTTTTCGCCGACGGAGGCGAACATGATGGGTTGCCCGGTGACTTCCCGGACCGACAGCGCAGCACCGCCTCGAGCGTCACCATCGAGTTTGGAAAGTACGACACCGGTGATGCCGACTCCGTCGCGGAAGGCCTCCGCGGTGGTCACGGCGTCCTGACCGACCATCGCGTCGATGACGAACAGAACCTCGTCCGGGTCGGTCGCATCGCGGATCGCGGCGGCCTGCGCCATCATCTCCTGGTCGATACCCAGCCGGCCCGCGGTGTCGATGATGACGATGTCGCGAGCGTTACGAGTGGCGTGGGCGATTGAATCCTTCGCCACCTGCACCGGGTCTCCCACACCGCTGCCGGGCTCGGGAGCGTAAACCTCGACGCCGGCACGTTCACCGAGCACCTGAAGCTGCTGCACCGCGTTGGGGCGCTGCAAGTCGGCGGCCACAAGCATCGGCTGGTGGTTTTGGCCGCGCAACCACTTGGCGAGCTTCCCGGCCAGCGTGGTTTTACCCGCACCCTGGAGACCCGCGAGCATGATGACCGTGGGCGGGTTCTTGGCGAACTGGAGGCGGCGTCCTTCGCCACCGAGGATGGCGATGAGCTCCTCGTTGACGATCTTGATGACCTGCTGAGCGGGGTTGAGGGCCTTGGAGACCTCGGAGCCACGGCACCGTTCCTTCACACGGTGGATGAACGCCTTGACCACCGGCAGGGCGACATCGGCTTCAAGCAGCGCCATCCGAATCTGGCGCGCGGTGGCGTCGATGTCGGCGTCGCTGAGGCGGCCTTTGCCTCGGAGCGAATCGAAAATGCCGGATAGGCGCTCGGAGAGCGAGTCAAACACGAAACATCCTTGTGTGCAGTGAATTCCAGGTCACATCGGCGTGCACGCGTCCCCATGTGCAGCACGGGCCGGAGCACAGACTCTATGAGCTTAACGGCCTGCCCTACCACGCGGCGACTCCGGCGGGCGGGTATGACGGTGGTGCCGTCTTCAAAAGTGGCCTCGAAGCAGGTGGAGGTTGCCACTCATGCCGACGCCGGTGTCGTTTCCCGGTTGTCGAAGCGGATCGTGACACCGACGGAAACGAAACAGCGCCACCCGGGCGGGAGGCTTGCTCGCATTCGTCGACCGTGACGGCAAGAACGCCTTCAAAGCGGGTAAAGCACCTCTTCACGGTTTACTCGATGGGTGGCAATGCGCTTGTCTGCGGGATCTCGATGCGCCACGCGCATAGTCGGCCGCTTCCGCTGCTGGGCGCATAAAAGAACGCCAACGGTGCCGTCGTATTCGTGTTCCCGATTGGCGGTGATAACCGTCGTGCTTCTCTCAATGCGGTCAAGCTGCGTGACTTTTTAGTCAATCAGCTTGACGTCATCAGCTGGTCAAACACGTCGACCGCCGATGCGATTACCGTAACCCCGGCAAACAGTGCCTTGTCAACGCCGGTCATCGCCACGTCAGGCACCCTTGTCGACGGGATCAACCGGCGCGTGCGAGCAGTCGGCTGCGGGTCGTCCCACCCACGGTTTCGCGCTCGCCCGCATCGCCGCCGGAGACGCGGGTGTCATCGAGATCGCCGAGCACCTGGGAGTCACCAAACAGGCCGTCGGCCAGTTGGTCGACGAACCGGCCCGGAGCGGATATGTCGAAAAGCGCCCGCATCCGTCCTTACCCGAGCCAAACCGGTGACGCTCACTCCGCTCGGCGCCTTAGTGGCTCCCGCAGCAAACGAGACAGCCGACCATCTCATCGAACAACGGCGGGAGTTGATCGGTGACGCGGCGGTTTCGCAAATGCGCCCGGACCCTCGCGGCCTAACCTTTAATAACCAGTCCAACTATCAGGGACCAGTTCACTCGGAGCGGCCCTTTCTCGTAGCGGGTTCACGGCTCCCCTTTTGAAGGCCACTGCCCAGGATTCTGGACGGCAACAACCGCGGTTGTTGCCGTCGATGCCCCCAACGAGGCGACCGGCCTCGCCCACCTTGTCGCCGAATCGGCGCAACGGCGTTAGCGTGGCTCCTCTGTGACAGCACACGTCCGGGCACCACGGCCGACCCCGGCGCGGGAGAACCGGAGGTAACACGGTGCATCGAGGAGGACAAGATGTCATGGCATCTGACGGTCGCCCTGGGCCTGGCGTTGATTCCCATCGTGTTGTCACCGGGGACCAGCGCAATTTTGACCGCCCAGTACGCCGCGGCGGGCGGCCGACGCGACGTCGTCGCCGTCATGTTCGGCACGTGTACAGGGCTGTGTATGCACGCGTGTCTGGCCGCACTGGGGCTGTCGGCCCTGATCACCGCATCCGTTACGGCATTGATGACGGTCAAGGTGATCGGAGCGGTCTACCTTATCGGATTGGGCTGCCATCTCCTGGTGAAAAAACCGCCACAAACCGACACCCCGGCGAAGACCTCGGGTCGAAACGTGTTCCTTCAAGCGCTGTTCGGCAACATCGCCAACCCCAAAGCCGTCCTGGTGTACTTGACGCTTCCGGTTCAGTTTCTTCAACCCGGTGAATCTGCGGCGGCAGCGGCTTTCCTGTTGGCCGTTCTACACATCGTCATGCTGGTGCCCTGGTTGGGCCTGTGGGCACTCGTCGTCGGCTCGGCACGGCGATCACGGCGACTGAAAACGGTGACCGCCCATGTTCAGCGCGGAGGCGGGCTGCTTCTGATCGGTTTGGGCGTCCGTTCGATGCTCACCCGCTAGAAGCCGTTACGCGATGTTCGGGCGCTCACCACAAAGTTCGCAGGCTATTTCAAGGCGTGATCAAGAATGTAACGTTCGTGATCCAAGACCTTCAAGTCCCGCAGCGGACGACGTAGATGCCCCTTCCGAACGATCCGCACAAATGCCGGATCCCCCTGTCCCGCCATGCGGCGGATCCCCTCGACGTGGTCGACGATCCGTTTACGGATGACCCGGATGAAACGGGCTCGGTCTCGAGGTGAGAGACCGTAGGCATCGGCGAACAGCCGTAGCCGTCGAGGCCTGTCGGGATGTTTCCAGCCGAGCGTGTAGGAATCGCGGTCCGAGAACAACGGCACCCACGTCCAAGCGGCGTAGGCGACGTCGTAGATGCGTGCGCCGGGTGACGCCAGGTCGAAGTCGATCAACCCCAGAGTGCCGTCGGGGCGCCAGATGACGTTGTGAGGTGCGGCATCGTGGTGGCACACCACCTCCGTATCGGGAGGCGGTGGACCGAATGACCGCCACACTGCACCAGGAGGCGGACGAAAGCCATACTGCGAGTCGTGGTACATACGCAACATCGTGGCCACGGTGTTCAGCGCCTCATCGGTGGTCCAATGCGGTTCCAACGGGTACTTACCGCATTCCCCCTCCAGATACGACAACACTTCGCGACCGTGCTCGTCGATCCCCAGCGCCTTGGGAGACCCGGTAAAACCAGCAGCGTCGAGGTGCCGCAGCAGCGCGTGCACCGCCGGCGTCCATGGGCCGGTGTTTCGGCGAACCGTGTCGCCCAGCCGTACCACGGTGCTGGTGTTACCACCATGCAGTGGAATTTCTTGGTCCGTCACCACCACAACCTGCCCGGTCGTCTATGCCGGTTGGGACGTTGAACCACCGGCAGTCGTGTCACCTTCGGCGAGCAGAGCATCGACGAACTGCGACACTTCAAACGGCGCCAAATCATCGGGGCCTTCGCCTAGTCCGATGAGCTTAACCGGAACGTTCAAGCGACGTTGCACCGCGATCACGATACCGCCCTTGGCGCTTCCATCCAGTTTGGTCAAAACAACGCCCGTCACATCACAGACCTCGGTGAACACACGGGCCTGTTCAAGGCCGTTCTGACCGGTCGTCGCATCGAGTATGAGGAGGGTCTCGTTGATGGGTCCGTGCTTTTCGACGACCCGTTTCACCTTGCCCAGTTCGTCCATCAGGCCGGCCTTGTTCTGCAACCGCCCGGCCGTGTCGACGAGGACGGCGTCTACGCCGCTCTCGATGCCACGCTTGACCGAATCGAAGGCGACACTTGCCGGGTCGGCGCCTTCGGGGCCGCGTACCACTTCAGAACCGACGCGTCCGGCCCAGGTTTCCAACTGGTCGGCGGCGGCAGCACGGAACGTGTCGGCGGCTCCCAGCAGGACGCGATTGCCGTCTGCGATCAGTACACGCGCGATCTTCCCGCACGTGGTGGTCTTGCCGGCACCGTTGACACCGACGACGAGCATCACCGACGGCTTGCCTTCGCTCCCGGTGGTGTTCAGAGTCCGGTCGGCGTCCATGGTCAGTGCCTCGGTGAGCTCTTCGCTCAGAAGCCGGCGCAGCTCTTCAGGTGTACGGGTCCCCAGCACCCGAGTGCGTTCCCTGAGGCGTTCGACGATCTGCATCGTGGGTTCGATACCCACATCGGCGGTCAACAGGAGTTCTTCGACCTCCTCCCACGCGTCGTCGTCGAGACGATCGCGAGACAGAAGGTTCAACAGTCCTTTGCCCAGCGTGTTGTTCGACCGCGAAAGCCGAGTACGCAACCGCACCAACCGGCCGGCAGTGGGCTCGGGTGTCTCCACCACCGGCTCGACCACGTCGATCACGGGTTCTGCCGGAGCCTCCGCAGTGGCCGTGGCCGCAGCGGCTTCGGTGTCGGCTTCGGCGGGTTTCTCCCCCACCGGCGTCGTCGGTGTGGTCGAAGGCGGTGGGAGCTCTTTGGATCGGCGCGACCGCGCCACCACCACGACGGCGGTTGCGGCCACAACCAAAAGGACCAACACGACCAATAGCCAGGTCTGCCAGTTGTCCATTCCCATACCCTTCTCCACGCGTAGTCGGCCACCACTGTACGGGGCGGCACGGTCCTTTCGATGTCAAGCCCACGCACACCGCACCCGCGGGCTCACCGTCGGACGTTAATCCTCCGACTGGCCCAGTTTCTGGCTGATCACCTGTGTCACGCCTGTTCGCATCGTGACGCCGTACAACGCGTCGGCGATCTCCATGGTGCGTTTCTGGTGGGTGATGACGAGCAGCTGCGACGTGTCGCGCAGCTGCTGCAACAAGGTCAACAGTCGACCGAGGTTGACGTCGTCGAGCGCCGCCTCCACCTCGTCCATCAGATAAAACGGACTGGGGCGGGCCCTGAAGATCGCGCACAACAGCGCGAGCGCCGTCAAGGATCGCTCGCCGCCCGACAGCAGAGACAACCGCTTGACCTTTTTGCCCGGTGGCCTCGCCTCGACTTCGATACCGGTAGTAAGCATGTTGTCGGGCTCTGTGAGCACGAGCCGACCTTCCCCGCCGGGGAACACCACACCGAACACCTTCTCGAATTCGGCCGCGGTGTCGTAATAGGCCTCGGTAAAAACTTCGAGGATGCGGTCGTCGACGTCTTTGACCACCGTCATCAGGTCCTTGCGGGTTCGAGTCAGGTCCTCCAGCTGCTCGGCCAGGAACCGGTATCGCTCCTCGAGCGCGGCGAACTCCTCCAATGCCAGCGGGTTGACTTTTCCGAGGAGTTTCAACTCGCGTTCGCCGCGCGCGGCACGTTTTTCCTGAACGGCTCGTTCAAAAGGTGAGGGCAGCGGCTCGGGATCGCCCGCCTGCTCGGCTTTCTGAATGTCGGCGGCGGCCGGGGGAACCGGTAGGTCCGGACCGTACTCCGTGATGAGGGTGTCCACATCGATGCCGAAGTCTTCGGCGGCTTTGGCCTCCAGCTGTTCGATGCGCAGGCGCTGTTCGGCACGAGCTACCTCGTCCCGATGGACGGCACTGGTGAGGCGCTCCAATTCGGCGGAGAGGTCCCGGGCCCGTTTTCGCACGTTGGTGACCGCGGCCTCCCGTGCCGTCTTGGCATGTTGTGCGGCGTCACGTTCGGCGGCGGCCGTCTCCAGAGACACCGCAATCCGTTCGAGTGCGCGTTCCACGCCCTCCGCCACGTGTTCGGCGATGGCGGCCCCGCGTCGGCGCGCCGCTTTGCGAACGGCCGCGCGTTGGCGCGCCTGCCGTTCGGCCGCCGCCTGCCTGGTCAAGGCTTCGGCACGGCCCGACAATGCGGCGACACGTTCTTCTGCCGTGCGCACCGACAGCCGCGTCTCCATCTCGTTTTGACGTGCATGTTGCAGCGAGACCGCCAGAGAGTCCCGTTCGGCGGTGGACGGCTCGTCCTCCTCGGGGACGTCTTCGGCCAGCCGGAGCCTCTCCTCCAACTCGGCCAGGCCGGCAAGATCCTTGTCCCTGGATCGCTCGGCCTCCTGCTTCGCCGCCGACAGTCGAGACACCTCGCCCTCGGCCGAGGTCACCTTGGCTCCAAGTTCGGCGAGCAACCGAGCAGCCTCGTTGCGCTTGGTATCCAGTTCTTTACGAGTGCCGGTGACGGTCGCCAACTCGGCTTTACGGGCGGATTCCTCCTCCCGCGCGCCTTCCAATTGCGCCTGGAGCTCCTCGGCTTTGGCCTGCGATTCGGCACGACGGTCCCTCGCCTCGTCGACGGCGGCCTGCACCTCGATAAAGCTTTGAGACGCTGCAGAACCACCGCCGGCCCAGACGGCGCCCAGTACATCGCCGTCGGTCGTGGCCGCAGTGAGCGTTGGATCGGCCGAAACGATGCGTTGTGCCTGTTCCACATCGGCGACGACCACCACATTATCCAGAGTTCGTTTCACCGCACCGGCCAGTTGAGAGGGCACGGTCACCAGGTCCAGAGCCCACCGGGCCCCCGGTGGTGCTTCACCACGTTGGGCTCCGTCCGGTTCGACCGTCGAGATCATCAGGTGCGCCTGTCCGGCGTCGTCGTCTTTCAACAGGCAAAGCGCAGCTGCCGCACCGGCCACGTCCTTGACCACCACCGCGTCGGCGAGACGCCCCAGGGCAGCGGCCAACGCCGCCTCGAAACCGGGTTCAACGGTCAACATCGCCGCGACGCTGCCCAAAAGCCCGGGCACCCGATCTGTCCGGCCCAACAATGCACCGGCTCCGTCCTTACGGCGCAGCCCCAGTGCCAGTGCCTCTTCTCGGGCACTCCACTGGCCGGCCTCGGCGTGCGCGGCCCGTTCGGCCGCGGCCAACTCCTTCACGCGGGCGGCAGCACGTTCCACCGCCTCGCTCGCGTTTCGGAGCCGTTCGGACAGGTCGAAGTCCCCCGCTTCGACGTCCTGTGAATCGTCCTGTGCCACGGCAAGCTCGGCTTTAGCGGTCTCCGCCCGGTCGCGTGCTTCCTGAAGAGACGCGGCGACTCGGGCGATCTCGTCGGCGGCGGCTTGCGCGCGAGTGCGCAGCGCCCCTACCTCCCCGGTGAGTTTCGCCAGCCCTTCTCGGCGAGCTGCAACGGCCTTGACGGCGGCCACGACCGCCTGCTCGGCCTGTGCCAGAGACTCCTCGATCTCCTGACGCTGCTCGACCGCCGCCGCCAGTCGTTCCTGGTCGACGTCGAGTGCCTCGCGCAGTTCGATTTCCTGTTCACGCACCCGTATCGCTTCGGCCTCAAGCTGTTCGGGGTCCCGGCTTGTACGTTCCTCGGCGGTCTCCTCACCGAGATAACGGATCCGCTCAGCGGCAAGTTGACCGGTAGACCGCAGCCGTTCCTGAAGGGCCGACAACCGGTACCAGGTCTCCTGTGCTCGGTTCAGCGCAGGCGCATCGGCGGCCAGCTCGGCTTCCAAGGTGGTCAGCTGTTCGTCGACCTCGGCGTTCTCCGCTTCGACACGTTCACGTTTCGCCCTCGCGGAGTTCTCGTCGGCCATGTCCTTGGCCAGCGTGCCGCGCAGCTGCACCAGATCGTCGGCCAGGAGCCGCAGGCGAGCGTCTCGAAGATCGGCTTGGATGCCGGCGGCTCGCCGTGCCAGGTCGGCCTGCCGCCCCAGCGGTTTGAGCTGGCGCCGCAACTCGGCGGTCAGGTCGTTGAGACGGTTGAGATTGCCCTCCATGGCTTCAAGCTTCCGCAGCGCCTTTTCCTTGCGTTTGCGGTGTTTGAGGACTCCGGCGGCCTCCTCGATGAAGGCACGACGGTCCTCTGGCCGAGCGTGCAGATACGAGTCGAGTTTTCCCTGGCCCACCAGGACGTGCATTTCCCGGCCGATACCGGAGTCCGACAACAGCTCCTGAATGTCAAGGAGCCGACAACGATCACCGTTGATCTCGTATTCGCCTTCGCCGGAACGAAACATGCGGCGGGTGATGGA
Source organism: Candidatus Stackebrandtia excrementipullorum (assembly GCA_019113825.1). Lineage (GTDB taxonomy): Bacteria > Actinomycetota > Actinomycetes > Mycobacteriales > Micromonosporaceae > Stackebrandtia > Stackebrandtia excrementipullorum. The sequence continues at coordinate 10,719 of DXGR01000140.1, forward strand.
CACTTCGGAGTACTCGATCGGTAGAGCGCCATCCGAGTTGTCGATGGTCAGGGTGACCTCGGCGCGCCCCAAAGGTGCACGACCGGTGGTACCGGCGAAGATGACGTCTTCCATCTTGCCGCCGCGGAGTGCCTTGGCGCCCTGCTCCCCCAGCACCCAGGCAATGGCGTCGACGACGTTGGACTTCCCGGAACCGTTGGGGCCGACCACACAGGTGATGCCGGGTTCGAAACGCAACGTGGTCGCGGACGCGAAGGATTTGAACCCTTTCAGCGTCAGGCTTTTCAGATGCACGCGCGCTCCCCCGCATACCGGTTGTTTCGCTGTCGAACAATAGGGCAGCCTACCGTCTGCCTGCAGAGACGTTCATGGGTTCACCCCGCACATCACACGTCCGCGCCGCCACGGTGACCGCTCGTGCACCTCCAGACACAACGATGCGCGCCGACATTTCGTCGTCGGCGCGCTTTTGTGCGTGAGGGACGTCAGGTCAAGGCCGGTTCCGACAACCGGGCGACCTCCTCGGTGGAAGCGAGCTCGGCACTGAGCCGGTCGTTCTCTGCGCGTAGCCTCGTCACCTCGAATTCAAGGCTTTGTACCTCGGCACGCAATCGGGTGACTTCATCGAGCATCCTGCGATCCGGTGTGTGCCCAACGTAGCCATAAAGGGCCTTCGCCATGGTTTCTCCTTGCGAGCGCGTAGCTGAGGCGACGCTGGAGACGTGCCCCGCAGCTTCGCATGTGAATTGGAATTGTGTCGCCTCGACGAGTCGGTGGCTCCGGGCGATTCATGAGTGGCAGACGAATTAGTGCTTATCTGCGACATATTCATCTTCCGCCTCACAACTACTGTCGTCAAGTTTCCCAGACGGTGAGTTGCCCCCCATGGGCGGCCCGGGTACTCCCTCATCGGGACTACACAGGCAACTTTACCCCTTTCATGTCGATTTTCGCCGTAGGTTGAGTGATGAATTCGACAGGACTATGCTGCCGGAGATATGGGTATCCATCGATCGAATGACCCTGCGAACTCAGACACGAGACGGCGCGTTGGCACGCACCGGGCCCCCACACAAGCACGCTGGCGTTGGATTCTGGGCATCGTGCTGCCCTTGGCGGTGTTGACGGGGGCGGGCATCGCGCTTGCGGAACTGCCCGACTCAAGCGACCCGCCCGTGGACACCCACGGCGTCGGCGATACCCGGCCGTTGACCACCGACGACGGACCCTCTTCGGAACCGTCCGACTCGGCAATAGTTACTCAACCGGCCGAAACTCCCGACTCGTCGCCATCGGAGTCGACGCCCAGCGACCCATCCGGTGAGGCCGGTGCAGACGAGGCCGACGGTGAGACAGACTCTCTGGCCGCCGAGGCCACCGCTCTCACCAACAGAGAACGGCAGGCGGCCGGGTGTACCGACGTCACAGAGAATGCACAGCTGGCGTCGGCGGCGACCGACCACTCGCGCGACATGGCCGACAACGGATACTTCGACCACACCTCCCAGGACGGCAGGACCTTTGTCGATCGCGCCGTCAACGCCGGATACGAGGACGTGATGAGCGAGAACATCGCGAAGGGCTACCAGGACGCCGCATCGGTAATTCAAGGCTGGATGGATTCTCCCGGTCACCGGGAGAACCTGCTCAACTGTGAAGCCCAGGTGGTGGGCATCGGCGTGGCCCGCGACGCGGACGGCACCCTGTTGTGGACTCAGATGTTCGGCCGTCGGTGACGTCCCGGCTTAACCCAACCGACGATTCACCGCGAGGACCCGGCACCCCACGTGGTTGACCTGCACGGTTGTCGGACATCCGACTTCGACCTGGATCGTCGGCCCGAACGACGCGATCATGGAACTCCACATCTCATTCGACGATGTCGGAGGCTCACATGCTTGTGGTCCTGTACGACCCAGTGGGACGCATCGAAGCCGCGGTCGTCGCGGCCGTCTCCGACCGACGAACCCGTATACGGACGGTTCGCATCCCGCCGGCCCGAACGACCTGCGACCGCCTGTACATCATGGATCATCACCGCGCATGGAACCTGTTGGTCGGTGCAGGTCGTCACCGGCCTCGAATCCTCGCCGTCACCACCCGAGAAGACGGCCACGTCCTTAAAGAGGCGGTGGCGGTGGGGGCCGTCGGTCTCCTTTCCCGCCACCGCCTCGCCGAAACGCTCGACACCGCCCTTGATCGGATACGGCAGGGAGATCCGTACTACGACCATCTTCTCCTGTGGGCAACAGTGGGTACGCGAACCGGTCACGGCTTCGTGCCGCGGCAAAACCTCACCGCTCGCGAAGAAGAGGTGCTCGCCGGGATCGTCGCGGGGCATACGACCCGAGCAATGGCGCAGCATCTCGGCATCAGCGTGGCCACTGTTCGTTCCCACGTACACAAGGTGCTGACGAAGTTGGGCGTGCATTCACGTTTGGAGGCCGCGACGCTTGTCATGACCGGCTACAGCCGTCGACGACGACACTGATGCGAGGCGTCCCACTGCCCGGACACGATGTGGCTGAAGCGTGCACCCGATGAGTACCGTCGACGGCATGCCTGAACTGCCCGAGGTGGAATCGATCCGACGTGGTCTGCACACCTGGATCAGCGGACGCACCGTCACCGGCGTGGAAGTGCGTCATCCCCGCGCTGTGCGACGCCACCTGGCGGGCGCCGACGACTTCGCAGCCCGGTTGACCGGCACCACTGTCACCGGCACTCATCGGCGCGGTAAATACCTCTGGCTGCAACTGGACTCCGGCGACACCCTGTTGTGTCACCTGGGGATGTCCGGGCAGCTGCTCATCAGCTCGCCGCAGGATCTCGACGGACCACACCTCAGAATCCGCTTCACCTGGGACCGGGGCGACCACGAGCTACGGTTCGTCGATCAACGCACCTTCGGTGAAATGCTCATCAGTCCGAACGGCGACGACGGCCCCGAACACATCACGCACATCGCGCCCGACGTGTTCGATCCACGCTTCGATGTCAAAAAGTTCACGTTGGCCCTGCGTATGCGCCGAAGCCAACTCAAACGCGCACTCTTGGACCAGGCGCTGATATCGGGTGTCGGCAACATCTACGCCGACGAGGCGTTGTGGCGAGCACACATACACGGAGAACACCCCACGGACACCGTCAGCCCGCCCCAGGTTGAGGAGCTCGTTGAACATCTCCGGGCGGTGTTTACCGAAGCATTGGCCGCCGGTGGCACCTCGTTCGACGCACTGTATGTACGCACCAACGGCGAATCCGGTTACTTCGATCGCTCTTTGGCCGTATACGGAAAACAGGGACAGCCGTGCCCACGATGCACAACACCGATCAAACGCGTGAAATTCACCAACCGGTCGTCGTTCTTCTGTCCGCGGTGTCAGCCGCCGACGGGATGATCAACGTGCCGGTGGTGTTGCATTCCCCAACCGGTCGCTAATGGTCCGCCACGCCGCTTCGGCCGCGATCTGCTCGGCTTCCTTTTTGCTACCGCCGGTCCCTTCGCCGAACTCCTCGCCGCCGACAACCGCCCACGCGGTAAACCGCTTGGCGTGGTCGGGGCCGGTTTCGGAGATCCGGTAATCGGGGACCCCCAGGCCGGCACCGGAGGTCAGCTCCTGCAGACTCGTCTTCCAATCCAGAGCCGCGCCGCGCCGCGCCGCAACTTCCAGCAGCGGATCGAACAGCCGGTGAACGACTTCGGCGGCGACGTCCATACCGTGCTGAAGGTAGATCGCGCCCAAGAGCGCCTCGACCGAGTCGGCCAAGATGCTGTTTTTGTCGCGACCGCCCGACGATTCCTCGCCCTTGCCCAACAACAGATGTGGACCAACGCCGCCGGGGCCCATGGAGCGAGCCACGCCGGCCAAAGCCCGCATGTTCACGACACTGGCTCGCAGACGAGCCAACTGGCCTTCCGGGAGGTCCGGGTAGTTGCGGTACAGCGTCGACGTCACGACCAGGCCGAGAACGGAGTCACCGAGAAACTCCAGGCGCTCGTTCGTGGGAAGACCGCCCCGCTCATAGGCGTATGAACGGTGCGTCAAAGCCAACTGAAGAAGGTCGGCATCGATCACGACGTCGAGCGCCGCGCGAAAATGCGCGACGCTGGCGTTGGCGTCGGGCGGTCCGCCCGACTCTTTTCGCATGGTTGACCCTGGTTTCGCAGGATCAGACGTCGAGGATCTGACGACCCTTGTACGTGCCGCATACGCCGCACGCGGTGTGAGGCAGTTTCGGCGACCGGCACTGTGAACATGCCGAGATCGTCACCGGGGCCGCCTTCCAGTTGGCACGGCGGCTACGCGTGTTGCTCCGTGACATACGGCGCTTGGGAACGGCCACGTTTCTTCTCCGAATGCTCGTGGGTCTCTCGTCGGCACCAGCCGAACGACGAGACCTGGTCTTCAGTTACAGCAGTTTCTTAGTTACAGCAGTTTCTTCAGTGCCGCCCACCGCGGGTCCATGACCTCGTGACCATGGTCGTCGGGCAGCTCGTCCCATGTCGCACCACAATCGGGGCACAACCCGGGACAGTCGGGACGACACAGCGGCGTAGGCGGCATCGCGAACACCAGTGCATCCCGAATCGTGGGCTCCAAGTCGATCAACTCGCCCTGCAGCCGCATGACCTCGTCTTCATCGGTCGTCTCGGCGGTAGTGCTGTCCTCAAAGACGTACAGCTCGTTCACGTCGACGACCAGTGTTTCCTCGATCGCTTTCAGGCACCGACCGCATTCGCCGGTTACCGGCGCTTTCACCGTTCCGGTAACGAGAATGCCTTCGGAGACCGCCGTCAGGTTAAGCCGTGCCTTCACGGTACTTCCCGCCGGGATCGCGATCATGTCCAAACCGAGGCGGTCGTCGATGTCGAGATCGGCCGACCACTCCTTGACCGTCCCGGGTGCCCGCGACATGGTGCGCGTGTCCGCGACCATGGGCGCTTTCGGATCCAGTGGAGGTGTCTTCTTCATCGTCATCACTTCGCGTCTCGGCCTGTACAGGCCGACGTTAAAGGTTACCCGAACCGACCCCGACCCGTCGACCTGGGTCAAGGACGGGCGGTCGGTCAAATGGTGGGAAGCGGTTTGTCTTCCTCTTCCGCCGAGGCGGCGAACGAGCCGATCTCACGCAGCGCGTGCATCTTGTCCCGTCCCCGCTCCACGCCGGCCAGCGCACGCTGCAGGAACTGCTCGAAGTTAGCCAAAGTGGTATCGACGTACTCGTCGACCTCGTCGCGTAGCCGTTGGGCCTCGGCACGCGCTTCGGCGATGATCCGATTACCTTCGTGTTCCGCCGAAACGGTCACCTCGTGAGCCGACACCAACCGAGCATGCTCGGTCTCGGCTTCGGCGACGATACGTTCCGACTCCCGCTGGCCCGCGTCGATGATCTTGTCACGCTCGGCCAGCATCGCATCGGCACGACGCAGCTCGCCGGGAAGTTCGGCTCGAAGCTCCTCGAGCATGGCGATCATTTCCGCGCGATCCACCTTGCAACTGCGCGACATGGGCACGGCCTTGGCGGTTTCGACGTACCCGACGATGTCTTCAATACGATCCAGTGGCCCCACCCGAAACTCCATTCATCCGCGTGTGACTCCAACGTCCCACCACAACATTCTGCGCTATGCGTCGCGCAACCTGGTGACCAACCTGGCTGCGACCGGCGCCGGAACGACTCCGTCGATGTCCCCGCCCCACTTGGCGACATCCTTGACAAGGCTCGACGACAGGAACGAGTACAACGGATTCGTGGGCATGAACAGCGTCTCCACACCGGCGAGGCCGTAGTTCATCTGCGCCATCTGCTGTTCGTAGTCGAAGTCGCTGACCGCGCGAATGCCCTTGACAATGATGCCGATGTCATTGGCGCGGCAGAAATCGACTGTCAACCCTTGAAAGGACGATACCGATACGTTCGGCAGATGCGCGGTAACCTCGCCGAGCATCTCCATACGTTCGTCGAGGGAGAAGAGCCCGCCCTTGGACGGGTTGACGAATACGGCCACAAACACCTCGTCGTACAAGGCTGCGGCGCGGTTCACGATGTCAAGGTGGCCGTTGGTCACCGGGTCGAACGACCCGGGGCACAGGGCGCGGCGGGCAGCCGGGGTGTTCTCGGGCTTCGGCTCGGGGCGTTGTGTCAGATCCACAACGCGCGACCGTACCAAAGGGTCGATTCACCGTAGCGACGACTGCGCACGGTGGTGATCCCGTTCGGCCACGGCGGCTCACTCGCGCGACGCGGGCGTTCCAGCACGACGTCGGCTTCGTCTGCCAGCCAATGGTTCTCGACCAGGGCCGCCAGTGTCTCGGCCACTTCGCCGTCATCGACCCCATAAGGCGGATCTGCGACCACCAGGTCGAACCGCTGAGGCGGTTGACGCCGCAGCGCCTGCGGCAGGTTGGCGATCAGCAGCCGCGCCCGGTCACCGGCACCAAGCTGCCGGATGTTACGGGTGATCACGCGACCGGTGGCCTGATGGGCCTCGATCAGCAACGCGTGTGCAGCACCTCGGGACACCGCTTCCAAACCGATGGCGCCGCTGCCCGCGTACAAGTCGAGGACCGCAGCATCGGTCAGGCGTCCAGCCGACTCGAGTGACCCGAACAGGGCCTCCCGGACCCGGTCGGACGTCGGGCGGGTTCGGTCGCCCGCGGGTGTAGTCAACCGGCGCCCGCCGTACTCACCGGCGATGATGCGGGTCATCGGATGTGCTTCCTCACACGCATGTTCAACTTTTCTCCAGATATTGAGCGCGTTCTTCATCGACCAGCGCGGCAACCGCTTCGGCCAGAACCGGTTGTTTTACCAGGTCGGGGTCTGCGGAAACGGTTGTTTCGGCTTCGACACGGGCCTCTGCGATCAAGTCCGCGTCTCGCAGCAGCGAGAGAAGTCTCACGTGAGACCGGGCGCCCGACTGGGCCTCGCCCAACACGTCACCTTCCCGCCGTTGCTCCAGGTCGAGCTCGGCAAGACGGAAGCCATCGGTGGTCGACGCAACCGCATCGAGACGTTCGGCCGCCGGTGTCCCGTCGCCCGCTTCGCTGACCAACAGGCACAGGCCGGGTGCGCTGCCTCGACCGACACGACCACGCAACTGGTGCAGTTGCGAAACGCCGAACCGGTCCGCGTCCATAATCACCATCATCGTGGCGTTCGGCACGTTCACCCCGACTTCGATGACGGTCGTTGCCACGAGAACATCGAGTTTTCCGGCCGCGTATTCGCTCATGACGCGATCTTTTTCATCCGCAGCCAGCCTGCCGTGCAGTATGCCGACGCGGAGACCGCTCAGGGGCCCGTCGGTGAGTCCCGGCGCGACATCCATCACCGCCAACGGTGGTCGTCGCCCGTCCTCGGTCGACTCGTCGTCATCGTCGCCGATGCGCGGGCAGACGACGTAAGCCTGGTGCCCGGATTCGACCTCTTCCCGGACTCGTTGCCACGTGCGGTTCATCCACCGTTGATCCCCGCCGGGGACCCGATGGGTCTTGATGGGAGTGCGTCCGGCGGGAAGTTCGGTGAGTCGGCTGGTCTCGAGATCGCCGTAGACCGTCATCGCCACCGTGCGTGGAATCGGTGTCGCCGTCATGACAAGTACGTGCGGAGGTTTGTCCGCCTTTGCACGCAGCGCATCCCGCTGCTCCACGCCGAACCGGTGTTGCTCATCCACCACCACCAGCCCCAGGTCGGCGAAGTCCACTCCCTTGTACAGCAGGGCGTGAGTCCCGACGACGATTCCGGCACTTCCGTCGGCAATACGTGCGGCCGCCTCGCGTCGCGCCGCCGCACCTTGGGAGCCGGTGACCAGGGCCACCGTGGTGGCGACGTCGGCTGCCCCCAACTGCCCGGCCCTGGCCAGCGCCCCCAATTGTTCACAGATGGTGTGATGATGCTGTGTGGCGAGGACTTCGGTCGGGGCAAGCAGTACCGCTTGCCCCCCGGAGTCGACGACCTGCAACATGGCGCGCAGCGACACCATCGTCTTTCCCGACCCGACATCGCCTTGCAGCAACCGGTGCATGGGATGCGCAGCGGACAGGTCGGCGGCCAGTTCCGCCCCCACCGTGACCTGACCGTCGGTGAGCCGGAACGGTAGCGCGGCGTCGAACGCGGCAAGAATGCCGTCTTGTCTTCCTCGACGAGGTGTAGCCGGAACCGTCGCCGCCACCGCTTTTCGTCGCACCAACGTCACCTGCAGGAGATACGCCTCCTGCCATTTAAGGCGCTTTCGTGCCGCGTACAGGACTTCATTCGAATCGGGGCGGTGTATCGCGCGGAGAGCCTCGCCATACCCCATCAGCGAATTGGACCGTCGGACGTTCACGGGCAGCGGATCGGCCGGGTCCTCCAGGACGTCCAGCGCGATACGCATGCAGCGTGCGATGGTCCAGGTCGCGACCTTCCCCGTCGCCCGGTAGACGGGAATGAGAGCTCCGGCGAACTCCTCGATCAGGTCGCTGTTCTCCTGGTCGTCCGCGTCGTCGGCCAACATGCGGAAGTCGGGGCCGTTGAGCTGTCGACGGCCTCGAAACTCGGTGACCTTGCCGGCGAACAGCCCCCACCGTCCAACCTTGAGATATCGGGCCTGCCACGGCTGGTTGAAGAACGTGAGATCGAGCGTGCTGCCGTTGTCGTCGGACACCACCACGTTCAACATGGTCCCGCGGCGGTTACGCATGGGGCGTCGATTCACGGCCCGAACCTGCGCGACAACGGTCGCGTGTTCCCCCACCTGGAGAGCGTTCAAGTCGGCGCGGTCACCCCGCTGCGCGTAACGAAACGGGTAATGGTGCAGCAAATCGCCGACCGTGGCGATCTGGAGATGGTCCGCCAACGCCGACGCGGTCTGTGCTCCCACGACCGCGCTCAGCCTGGTATCGAATGTGGCCATCATTCCGCTCCGATCCACAACAGTTGCTCCCCCTGCTCGGTCGTCAACCATTGAACGTCGACCAGTGGCCATGTCGTCATGAGATGTCCGGCAAGGTTTCGCCGCATCGGTTCGCCGAAGGCGGGCCCGGCGATAAGGGTCAGCAGTTCCGCACCGGCCGCACAGAGACGGTCGACCAGATCGCGCACGGCCACGGACATATCCGCGTCGACGAGAACAACGTCGCCGTCCGCCAACGCCAGATAGTCACCGGGTTCACACCGTCCCACGGTCGTCAAAGCCGCGGCCTCGGTCCGGACCACCTCGGCGTGTCGGCACGAACCGGCGGCCTCGGCCATGGCGACGGCGTCGTCCTCGAAACGACGCCGTGGGTCCCGCACCGCCAAGGCCGCGACGGCCTGGACCGGTGCCTGAATCGGGACGACCTGGACCCGGCGGCCTTCGGCTCGGAGCCGGTGCGCTGCCGTTTCGGCCGCGTCGCGGTGAACGGTGTCTGCGGGCACCACCAGCTCGGCGGCCCCGGTGTCTCGAAGCCTTGAGACGACTTGTACTGCCGTGAGGTGGCGTCCGGTGACGTTGTGGGCGTTCTCCGACGTGAACACACCGTTCAAGGCATCGGTCTCGGTCACGACGACGACGGCGCGTCGCGCCGGTTCGGCCGTCGGCGGTGTGTCGTCGAATCGGGTTACCGACAGGCGGTGAATACGTCCGGCGGTGATCCCCGCTTCCACCGCGGCCCCCACGTCGTTGACGTGAGCGTGCACGTTCCACGTGCGGCATGTATCACCGTCACCGGTAGACCCCACGATGACCACCGAGTCGCCCAACGTCGACAACGTTGCGCGTAGCGAACCAACCTCGCGAGCGTCAGCGTCCACAAGGTACTGGACCTCGTATTCGTAGGCCTGCGAACCCGATTCCCGTGGGACACCGTCAACCGGAGCCGACCTGCCACGTGACAACAATTGGTCCACACCGGTCGGTACCTCACCGGTGACGACTGCGGTCAGCTCCCCTAGGACAACGGCAAACCCCACCCCTCCGGCGTCTACCACACCGGCCCGGGTCAATGCTGGCAACTGCTCGATGGTGGCCGCCACCGCTTGCTCGGCCGCTTCGGAGGCCGCAACGACCGCGGCGACCAACCGTTCGTCACCCCCGTCGATCACACAGCGAACAGCCGCCGCGGCGGCTGCCTCGGCGACGGTGAGGATCGTTCCCTCCGCCGGTTCTGCGACCGCCTCGGTCGCCACCCGAGCGGCCCGTGCCAGGCCTCGCGCCAACAACGCCGCATCAACGAATTCGGTGGTCCATGTATCGGCCAGGCCCTGCAACAGTTGGGCGAGAATCACCCCCGAGTTACCCCGGGCGGCAAAAAGCGCGCCGCGCGCCGCAGCGGCTGCAAGCTCGGGCACGGCAGTGGTGGCGCGCAGATCGCATTCGGCGCACGCCGCCGTCAACGTCGTGACCATGTTCGTCCCGGTGTCCCCGTCGGGCACGGGAAAGACGTTCAGATCGTTGACGACACGTCGGTAACGCGTCAACGCCGTCAAACTGTTGCCGTACCAGCGGCGCAGAGCATCGGCGTCGAGCACGGACAGTGCAACTCCGTCCCCCGACACCGAGCGGTCAACCTCCTGCACAGTTGCTGAGCTTAACGGCCGCCTGGGACAGCACCCGTTCCCTCGTTCTAGAACTGAAGGGTCATCACACCGTCTCGCATGAACTGGCCCTGAGTCTCGGCCAACGAGCCCGGCAACAACGCGACGAACGCGGCGGCGTTCTGACCACCCAAATCGATGACGCCCACCGTGACCGACGCCGACGTCTCAGGTGACACGTCCGAGGCGAACGCAATCTCATAGGTCATCAGAATCGCGCGGCGTCCATCGATACGCAGGTACTCGTATGAGGCGTCCGAGCTCCGGGTGACCTCGGCGGCATCCGACCAGTGGCCGGAGTCGATCGCCTCGCTCAACTCGGTGGCGGCGGGCCGAAGATAGTCGGTGCCCAGGTACTCGATCGCATCAACGTCCAACCCACCCGCGCCAATGACACCGACAACGTCGCTGCCGTCTTCAACGGGGTGGTACTGCCCGGTGAAACTCGTGAAACCCGGAACGCCTTCGAATCCTTCGAGATCACCGGTGGGAGCCCACGGGAGCGGGAGCGAAAGATAGCCCATACCCGACTCCTCGTCGGTGATGAGATCTCCGCCGCCTTCGATCGCCGGTTCCTCGCTCGCCGAGGCGGTCGCCTGCGGGCTCCCCTCCGCGATGGGTTCACCGTCACCGGGAAGCCCGAACCAGAACACGGCGCCCAAGGCGAGCGCGAGGACCACCACGACGACACCCACGATGTACACCCAACCGGGGACGCCTCGGCTGCGTTTGGGCGTGAACTGTGGGACCCCGCCCGCGCCCCAGGGCTGGCCCGAGGCGGGCTGGGCGCTGATCGGCGCCGGGAGATGAGACGGCTGCACCGCAAACGGCGATTCCGGGACACCCGGGGGCGCCTGATGAGGCTGATAAACCGGCTGCCCGGAAACCGGGCTCGCCGACACCGGAGCCACATAAGGCTGCCCGGATGCGGGATTGGCCGACACCGGAGCCGCGTAAGGCTGGGCCGATGCCGGGCCGGCCGACACCGGAGCCTGAGGCGCAAACGGCTGCTCCGGCTGATACTGCGGATGTGGCTGTGCGGGGTCGTGCGCGGGAGCGAACGGGTCTACCGGCTCATCGGAAGCGAACGGCTGCACCGGCTCCTCGTACTGCTCGGGCTGGTGCTGCTCGGGCTGGTTACGGTCGTTCTGCTGAACGGGGTACTGGTCCTGCTGCTGGCCGTAAGCCTGCTGCTGCTCGGAGGGATACTGCTCAGGCTGCTGAGGATCGACCGGACGACTCTGCTGCCCGATGACCTGTGTGCGGTCGTCTCCCATCGCCAGTGCCTGAGTCTGGTCTGTGGGCAGTTCACGATGTGGGTCCTGCTGCTGGCCGTAAGCCTGCTGCTCGTAACCGGCCTGGTAATACCCCTGCTGCTCCGCCCCCGCCGGCGGATACTGCTGCTGGCCGTAAGCCTGCTGCTGTTCATAACCGGCCTGGTTCTGCTGACCGTGGTGAAATGGCTGCCCGGTTTGCGGGTCGTACTGCTGACCGTGTTGGGCGGGATCGTAAACGGGTGGTTGGCCCGGCTGGCCGCCAGGCTGCTGACCGGACTCGGCCGGATACTGCCCGTGCTGTTGACGGTTCCAGCCGTCTTCAGGCTGCTGCGGGGGGTAGGTCATCGTTCAACTTTCACAAGAGAGCCGACTGACGGGCGATGCGGAGGTACATGTAGCAGGGTACGGCGTCTACGCCGTACAACCCCATGGCGCCGAGTTCAGATTGTGTCACGTTTAAGCACGCATCAGATAAACGTCAGGCTGTCAAGCGCCGCAAGCATCTGATCCAGACGGCTGTCTGGCACCGAATCCGGCAGACTCAGGAAAAACCCCGCCACGAGACCGTCACCGGCGTCGACAACCCCGACGGCCACCGATTCACCGGTTTCCTCAATCCTATCGTCGTCCCACGACAGGTGGTAGGACATCCACATGCCGTTGTGACCCTCGACGTTGTACTCCTCCATCGATATGTCGCTGCGCTCGAAGCCGTCGAGCTGCTCGGTGAAGTCGGGCGGAGCATGGTAGTTGTTGTCGTCGATGACATCGGCGAAGGCCTCGACGGCGGCCTCCAAAGAATCCTCGCCGGTGTAGCCGATCGCGTCGGCGTCGAGTTCGCCGACCAGGAAACTTGCCACCCATCCGGAACCACTGTCGAACTCCAGTACATCGAGGTACTGACCGACGACACCGTGGAAACCGGGCATCCCGGTGACAACGGCTTCACGCCACGGATCTTCCATCGGTTCGTACGACAGTCCCGTGATGTGTTCGGTGTACAGCTCGGTGTTCGGGTCCGGCTCGGTGGTGGGGTCCTCGGTCGGTTCCTCGGCTGCCGACTCGGATGTTTCCGCAACCGGGGCCTGTTCGTCGCCACCGGACGAGGTGAAATAGAGCACCCCCGTCACCATCAACGCGACCACGACGAGGCCCGCCAGCCCGCCCCAGATCCACGCCTTGGAGGATCCGTTGTTCGTCGGAGGCAACTGTTGTTGACCGTACGGGGAGTAGGGAACGGCGCCCGGATAGCCGGCCCCCGGGTGCCCCGGGGGCTGCCCCATTGGCTGTTGCCCGTACGGATCCGGTTGACCCGACGCGGGCACACCGCTCATCGGAGGGTGGGCATAGGACCCGTCCCAAGGTGGTGTTGGGGGCTGTTGTCCGTGTGGATCTCCGGGCAGGCCTTGGGGTGGTGGGTATGTCATCAGGTTACTCTCACACAAGGAATATCGGCATGGCCCGTGCGCTACACGGTTCGCATACGGACCCTTGAGCAGGGTACGGTCACCGTGCACGACCGACAATCGGAGTTTCGGTCGACAACCACTTACGCGACCCAAGCTGCGAGGAAGATCAAGGCATCGGCTAAACTTTCCCGGTTGTCTGGCAGCAGGCGCGATTGAGAAAAAACTTTCGGCGAAATCAGCAGGAGTGCGAGCAATGTCCCGCAAGTGTGAGGCCTGTGGCAAGGGCCCAGGTTTCGGCCACAACGTCCCGTGGTCGAAGAAGAAGACCAACCGTCGGTGGAACCCGAACCTGCAGAGCATACGCGCCGCTACCGGCTCCGGCGACAATCTCAAACGGGTCAAGGTGTGCACGTCATGCCTCAAGGCGGGCAAGGTTTCCCGCGTCTAGAGCTTCCCCTTGGGCCGCCGGTGACACACCGGCGGCCTAAAGTTGTGCCCTTAGGACCTTCCGTGGTCCCATCCCGTTGGGCGCTGGTAGACGTCACCGTCTACGGTCACGCCCTTTCCGGCACCGACCCTCCCGATGACACGCCAGTCCGGGCCCAACGGAACATCCGGTGCGAACGTGGCAACCAAAGCGTGATCTTCGCCCCCGGTCAGGACCCATTCAAGCGGGTCCACCCCCAACGCTTTTCCGGCGTTCCTCATCTGAGGTGGGACCTCCAACACGGCCTGATCGACATCTACGGCGACGTCCGACATCGCCGCGATGTGCCCAAGGTCGGCCAAAAGGCCGTCCGAGACGTCGATCATCGCGGTGGCACCGAGCTCGGCCGCGATCGGTCCGGCCTCATAGGGAACCGCAGGGCGGCGATGCGCCGCCACGAGGGCGCCCGGCGATCGGAATCCCCGGGACAGGATTGTGGTTCCGGCCGCAGCCCACCCCAACCGCCCCGCCAAAGCCACAACGTCTCCGGGTGATGCGCCGCCACGAGTGACCGGTGCTCTCCCGTGCAAGTCCCCGAGGGCCGTCACCGAAATCATCAGTGTCGGCCCGGCAACGGTGTCTCCGCCGACCACCGACGCACCCACCTTGGCCGCCTCGGCAGCCAATCCGTCGGCCAGCTCCTCGGCCCATCCCATCGCCAGATCGTCGGGAACACACAACCCGACCAGCAGAGCGGTACCACGGCCCCCCATAGCGGCGATGTCGGCGAGATTCGCGGCAGCCGCCTTGTGTCCCACATCGGCACCGGCGGACCAGTCCCGCCGAAAGTGCCGACCTTCGACGAAAATATCCGTTCCGGCCACCACGTTGCGGTCGGGCGCCGACACGACGGCGGCGTCGTCCCCGGGCCCCAGTCTCACGCCTGGGCCTTGGCCAAGCCTGGCGGTCAGTTTCCGGATGAACCCGAACTCGCCCGAGTGCGCCAACGCGCTTTGATTACTTTCCACCCGCCTAGTCTCACCGATCGTGCCGTCGGTTCAGGCTCGCCCCGACACGTGGCGAACCGCCGACGGTGCGTGCGGCGGTTATTTTGCGCCCGAAGGGTTGCGCATGTCTCGGGCGTGCGGTGAACTTAACTCTGAGCAACCGGTTCGCAACGACATCGCCCCCCGAGGGGTGGATTTCGTTCACGGCGCTAGGGAGTTGGTCATCGTGGTACAGGCATACGTGTTGATTCAATCGGAAGTGGGCCGCGCACGTGACGTCGCGTTGGCCATTCAAGAACTCGACGGCGTGGTGAACGTCGATGCGGTGACCGGGCCGTATGACGTGGTGGTGCTCACTGAGGCGCCCACCGTCGACGAACTCGGCAAGATGGTGGTCAGTAAAGTACAACAGGTGTCGGGTATTACCCGCACGTTGACATGTTCGGTGGTCCACCTGTAGGGAGCGCGCAACCGTGGCCGAGGACAAGACGAAACGGAAGGTCGACTCTTCGGCCGGGTCGGATCGTCGCCACGCGGCGCGCATCGCCACGCTGATCGCCGTTCCCGTGACCGTTGTGGCGGTTTTCGTTGCGTTCAACCTGGTCTCCTCGGTGGCCGAGGACCACACGCCGGATCGAATGAGCGCCCCCACAGACCCCGTACCGGTGGATGTACCGGCCCTCGCCGAGGAGGACTTCGAAATCTGTCGGGCCCTCATTTCGGTGGTGCCCGGCGACCTCGGCGACCTTCCACAGCGAGGTGTGACCGGGGAGGGCGGGGCCGCCGAGGTGTCCGCAGCCTGGGGCGATCCCGCGGTGACGCTGCTCTGTGGTGGGGAACCCGTTGAGGTCGCCGACACCGATCGGGTTTATCGCTTGGACGCGACCTGTTGGTTGGCGGTGGAAGGTGAGGACGTAACGGTTTGGACGACCGTCGACCGCACGCATCCGGTCGAGTTGACGGTCCCTGCGGAGCACGAGCCCTCCGGGCAGCTGGCCTCGGCTCTGTCCGAGTTCGTTGACGAGAAGATCCCGACAGCCGATGAGGATTCGATACCCACCGGCTGCTTCCAGTAATAACGCGTACCCACCGGTGCACCGTAGCCGGGATCGTCGCTGATCAGAACAAAATATCCGCCGTGGCACAGCCATTGCCGCGATAACGATATATGCCCGTGGTCCGGATCTGCGCACCGCTCATGGAACGGCCCGCGAGGCGACTTGCCCCCTGGCCCCGATCCTCGGCGCAGCGCACAAAGCCACGGCGGTCGAGGTGGTGGCCCGGTTGGGCCATGGGATGCCGTTCCCCGCCGCCCACCCGCCCCCACCTTCTTTCGGGATCGACCCAACCGCCAGCGCACGCAAAGCACGATGGGGGTGACGTCAGTGCCACGATTCTGGCTCTGTTGGCCGAAGGGCCTCATAACGGGTATCAACTGATCCGCGAGATCGAAACCGCGGCGCATGGCGGCAGGCCCCGGCGCGGTGTACCCGGCGCTTCGTTGTCGGACGAGGAACTGGTTCTTCCCGGAAACGACGGCCGCATGACCCGTGACGAACAGACCGAGGTCGGACGGGCCGTTACGACGGAAAACGCCGATGAGGTGGATGCACCTTGGAAATCGATGATCCCTCAGTTCGCCGAAGGAGCCCGAGCTTTTCGTAACGGTCCCAGCAGACGCAGGCCGCGATGATGGCAGGTTGCGCGGTCGGGCCGACCCGACGCAGACCGCTAATGCCGACCGCATACCGAGAGACAGCCGTGGTGCGCTCTCCCCGGTGTTGGCCCGACGGTGAGGACGAGGGCCTCGAGCAGGACGGATGAACAGGGGTGGGTCCTTCGATGTACGTCCGACGGCCCCACCCCTTTAGGCAGGGTCGGTATGCCCTATCGGAGACCCGATCCTCGCTTGACCGCCATACGGACCAGACGTGCAACCATGCTCGGGTAATCGACCCCCACGGAGGCGAACGCCTGCGGCACACCCGACTTCGGGGTCAAGCCGGGCATCGTGTTGATCTCGTTGACGTAAACGGTTCCGTCTGTCGCAAGAAAAAAGTCGACTCGGGCGATGTCCGAGCAGTCCAGCGCCGTGAACACACGAGCGGCAAGCCGTTGAATCCGCTCGGCCGCTCCTTCGGGCAACTCGGGTGCCAGGTCATACGGTGACTCACTGGCCAAATACTTGCTGTCGAAGTCGAACCAGCCCTCCGGCCCGGAGTTCAACACCTCCAGCGGCGGTGTCACTTCAGGTGCACCGCCGTCCTCGGTGGCCAAAACGCCGCACTCGAGCTCTCGCATCCCGGTCAAACCCGCTTCGATCAACACCTTCGGGTCGACCCGTCGCGCCAGCTCGATCGCCTCGGGCAGGTCGGACCAGTCGGTGACTTTGCTGATCCCCAGGCTCGAACCGGCCCGCGCCGGTTTGACGAACACCGGGAGCCCCAGACGTTCACATTGCTCCGCGTCCGGTTGCCGGCCACTGCGCAGGACGACATAATCGGCCACCGGTATGCCGTCGGCGGTGAGAAGCCGTTTGGTGAACTCCTTGTCCATGGCCACAGCGGACGCGAGGACATTGGAACCGACATAGGGAATCCCCGCCATCTCCAACAGTCCCTGTATGGTGCCGTCCTCGCCGTATGCGCCGTGCAGCACGGGGAAAACGACATCTACTTCAGACATAACCGACGTGCCGCCCGCGGCGTCGGTCACACGAAGTCCCGCGTCGGGCATGACGCTCACCTCGGAGCCGGAATCGGCGGTGATCTGTGGAAGCTGACCGTCGCCAATGGCCAGCTTCGCCGATTCCGGGTCGACCGAAACCCAGCGTCCACTGTCGGTGATACCGATCGGCACCACGGTGAAGTTGTCACTGTTCAGAGCATCGAGGACGGCCGCCCCACTGGCGCAGGAGACCGGATGTTCCACGCTTTGGCCGCCCAGCACCACGGCGACTGTGATCTTCTTTGTCATTGCTTGGAAGCCTAGCGTCTTTCCTTAAGGTGATGTTCCGGTCATAACGGATGGTCACTCGGGTTTCATCTGACGTGCCATCAGTGCCGCAACCGCCTCTTTCACCGGTACGCCTTCGTGACAAACCCGTTCAACCTGTTCGGTAATGGGCATCTCGACGTTGTGGCGGGAGGCAAGGTCCCGAATGGACCGGCAGCTCTTGACACCTTCGGCGGTCTGCCTGGTGACCTCTTGGGCCTGAGCCATCGTGTTGCCCTTACCAAGCTCTTCACCGAAGGTCCGGTTGCGTCCCAACCGCGAGTTGCACGTGGCGACGAGATCGCCCAGCCCCGCCAGTCCCGCGAAGGTCAGCGGATCGGCACCGAGTTCGACCCCGAGCCGCTGGGTCTCGGCGAGCCCGCGAGTGATCAAAGTGGCCTTGGTGTTGTCACCCATGCCCATGCCCGTGACCATCCCGTACGCCAGACCGATGACGTTCTTGACAGCACCGCCGAGTTCACAACCCACCACATCGGTGTTGGTGTAGGGACGGAAATATCGGGTGGCGACGGCCTTTTGAACCCGACGGGCACGCTCTTCGTCGGTGCACGCGACGACCGCCGCCGCCAACTGTTCCGCGGCGATCTCCGGCGCGAGGTTGGGCCCGGTCACCAAAGCCACCTGCTCGACGGGGAAGTCACAAACCTCCCCGATCACTTCACTCATGCGCTTGGTGGTGCCAAGCTCAATGCCTTTCATGAGACTGATCAACGTCGCGTCACGGTGAAAGAGGTCCTTCCACTGCGCCAGGTTGTCACGCAACGTCTGGCTGGGCACGGCGACGGCCACGAGGTCGGCTCCCGAGATCGCCTCGGCCGGATCGGCCGTCGCGGTGATCGCATCCGGCAGACGAACGGAACCGAGGTAACCGGAGTTGGTGTGCGAGTCGTTGATCTCGTCGACGACCTCCTGCCGACGCGCCAATATCCGCACGCGGTTTCCTGCATCGGCGAGGATCTTGGCGAAAACGGTTCCCCATGAACCGGCTCCCAGTACGGCGGCGTGGGTCAACTCAGACATCCTTTCGCTTGGCTGTCCTGTGGTCGTACAGCGGCGGTGGTTCCTCGCCACGAACGTGAGCGAGTTGGTCGCGCAGTCGCAGCATGACGGCGTCGGTGACCTCGGTCAGACTGTTCGTGGTGATCGGCTGGTCTCGCCATGCGGAGAGATCAACCGGTTCGCCTGCGGTGATGGTGACCGGAGTGCGTGGACGCAGTCTCAGTTTCCCGGTAATGGGGTTGAACAGGCGATGCGGGCCCCACACGGTGACCGGAACGACCGGAGCACCCGTTTCCAATGCGAGTCGGGCGACGCCGGTGCGACCACGCATGGGCCAGTGATCGGGTTCCTTGGTCGTGGTTCCCTCGGGGTAGAAAATCACGGCCTCCCCCCCTTTGACGGCTTCGATCGCGGCGTGGAGCGACTTCACGGCGTCGGCGCCGCCTCGGTATACCGGGATCTGGCCCGTCGCCTTGATCCACGGCCCGAAGACCGGGACCTTGAACACGCCGTCCTTGGCGAGAAACTGTGGGTTTCTACCGCTGTTGTATACGTAGTGTGCGACGGAGATCGGGTCGGCCTGGGAGATGTGGTTGACCGCAAGGATCGCACCGCCGGTCAACGGAATGTTTCTCATGCCGCTCCAGGTGCGGCGGTACATCAACATCATCGTGGGTTTGACGACAACCACCGCGGTACGAAGCCAAAATCCGCAGCGATCGCCGCCGGGGCGGCGACCCCAATACTTCACGTCGGGTTGCATTGGGTCAGGGGACACGGGTTACCTCCACAACTGTCCAACGAACCTTACTGGGGACAAGATCAGGGCGGTCCCCCATAGCCGCGACCTGAAAATGATGTCATCATGGAGTCATTGTTACTGTCACAACGCTCACGAGGAGTCCGCGTGAACCTGAAGCTACTCGCCTGGATCGCACTACCGATCCTGGGACTCGTCCTGGCGGGCATCATCGTCTGGAACATCGTCAGTTGGCTGTTCGGATGGGTTTTCTATCTGGCCATCGGTGTGGCCGCGGTCGGATTCGCCATATGGGGCTGGGGGAAGGTCAAAAACAAGGTTTCCGGAAGCGGTGAACGGAAGATGATTCCCTAGCCGACGTGGACCTGTCGAGTTCTGCCGACATGGTCGGTCAAGGACCCGACCGTCGTCGCCGAGAGTCCGGGTGGCCCGTGTCGGGTGCCCGGACTCCGCATGTCCTCATACCCGTGAAACGCCTGACTCGGGCCAAATCGCGGTTGTCGCTATCCGTCGACTGCCACCGCGGTGAGCTGGCTCTGGCCTTCGCGGTCGACACCGCACTCACTGCGGCAGCGGTAACCACGGTCACAGTGGTGTGTGACGACCCCCGGGTCCGTGCGGTGATGACGGATCTGTCCATCGAGGTGATCACCGACGGCGCGGCGACCGGGCTCAACGAGGCGATCGGCCACGCGACAGCCTCGTTCGGAACAAGCCACGTCGCAGTACTCACTTCAGATCTACCCGCTCTGCGTGGCCCCGAACTCGCCGATGCGTTGACGGCTACGACAACGAAACCACGTTCCTTCGTCGCCGACGCCGACGGCACGGGCACCGTACTGTTGGCGGGGCGCGCCGACGCTCTTCGCTCCGCGTTCGGCACGGATTCGGCCCGCGCTCACCGCCGTGCCGGGTTCATCGAACTGGTCGGCCGTTGGCCGGGGTTGCGCCGCGATGTCGACACCGCCGACAATCTCGCCGATGCCACGATGCTCGGCCTGGGTGCGCATACGGCCAGGCTGCTGGCAGATACCGGTTACTCGGTGAGAGTCTTAACTCATGTCAGACTTCCAGGCCACCGTGGCCGTATTCGACCTGGAAACCCGCAGCGGCTCGGTCCTGAGTGATGCCGGGGAACGCATCATGTTCGACGCCCGCGCTTTCGAAGCCTCGGGGCTGCTCACCTTGAGACTGGGGCAACGGGTAAGGGTGAGACGGGATGACACCGGCTTGGTCACGGCCCTCGGGATCCCGACCATACCGTGGAAGAACTCTCAGCACGACTCACTGTAGACATACCGTCAGCCGGTTCGGGTCGGGTTGACGACGAATGCTTTCGTCCGGCGCCGTCAGCGGCTACGGTGTCGGTGTGAACAACCAGCCCAATCAGGTCTTGGCGGCCGGAGGCGTGCTGTGGCGCCTCGGAGCAGCGGGTATCGAGGTCGCAGCCGTGTACCGACCGACCCCGGGCAACTGGTCACTCCCCAAGGGAAAACTGAACGCCGGGGAACACCTGCTTCTGGGGGCGTGTCGCGAAGTCGAGGAGGAAACGGGTCTTTCGCCCGTCCCCCAGGTGTACCTGACACGAGCGAGCTACCAACTGTCGCGCCCGGAGGGCCCCGTCACCAAGGTGGTCGACTTCTGGTCCATGCGTGCCAGAAATCCCCACGCCGCCTTCGTCCCGAACGAAGAGGTCACCCGTCAACGGTGGATTCCGTTGGCCGAGGCCGGCACCGTCCTGGAACGTCCGCGCGACCAACAGGCGTTGGCGGTCTTCACGTCGCTTCCCACCGTCACCGCATCGGTGCTGCTATTGCGTCACGCCCCCGCCGACCACGGGTTCGCCGGCCCGGACTCCGCACGACCGTTGAGCACCTCCGGACGAGCTCAAGTCGCACAGTTGACCGGACTTCTCGCCTTGTACGATCCGGCCCACGTCTTCTCCGCCACACCGCTTCGATGCGTCAAAACGGTCTCTCCACTGGCTTCCGTCTTGAATCAACCCGTCAACGGCGAGTCGGTGTTCGACGCCGAGGAAGGTAATCCCGAACGTGCCGCAACGCGGGTTCGCGAGATCGCGGTCGACGGCGGCGGGGTGATATGCAGCCAGGCACCGGTCATCGCCGACATGTTGGCGATCCTCGCCGACTCCGACGATGTGAAGCTTCCCAGTCTCCGTACGGATCCGGGCCAGGCGTGGGCATTGTCGTTTTCCGGGCAGACGCTGGTGGCGGCGCAACGCCTGTGAACCGGGTCGTCTGTACCGTGACGATGTCCTGAACGTAACCGCCCACCGCCGCCGAGGACGGCTCCGAGGTTGCCGCTACGTTGGTCAGCGTTGCCTACAGAGGAGTTGTCGAGTTCATGGCCGCCGTTCTCATCGGTGCCTTCAGTGCGTTCGCACTTGCACTGACGGTCACCCCTTTTGCCATCCGCCTCCTGAGGCGGGCGCACCAGCCCATCCGCAACGAGCTGGGGCTGGCCAGCAACGAAGGGAAACAACGCACCCCGACCATGGGAGGCATCGTCTTCATCGGTGCCACGGTCGTCGCCTACGCTGTGGGACACCTGGTCATGATGGCGTCAACGGGCTCCTTCCGCCCCACAATGACCGGCCTGGTCCTGCTGGGCCTCTTCGTCGGCGGCGGTTTCATCGGCCTGCTCGACGACGTACTGAAGGTCGTCAAGAGACACCCCGGTGGCTTGGCCGGACGATACAAGATCGTCGGGCAGATCAGCGTGGGCGCGGGTTTGGGTGCCCTGGCGTTGTACGTGCCCAACGCTCACGGATACACCGTGGGAAGCCAATACCTGTCGCTGGCCCGCGAGTTGCCGTGGGCCGACATCGGAAAAATCGCCACCGTGGCCCTGTTCGTGCTCATGGTCGTGGCGACCTCCAATGCGGTCAACCTGACCGACGGGCTCGACGGCTTGGCCGGAGGTTCGGCCGCCGCGGTCAGTTCCGTCTTCATGTTGATCGCGTTCTGGCAATACCGGCACTGGTGCGGCAACTCCGGTGAACTTGCCTGCTACCCGGTGCGCGACCCGTTGGACGTCGCGCTGATCGCGGCCGCCGTCACCGGTGCGCTCATCGGCTTCCTATGGTGGAACACGTCTCCGGCCCAGATCATCATGGGAGACGTCGGATCCTTGGGGCTCGGGAGTCTCTTGGCCGGCTTCGCCTTGGCCACCCACACGATCCTGCTGCTCCCGATCATGTGCGGTTTGTTCGTGTTGGTCACGATGTCGCGTGTCATCCAGTATGTGTCGTATAAGACGACGGGTGTACGCGTGTTCCGAATGTCTCCATTGCACCATCACTTTGAAATGGCCGGCTGGAGTGAGGTCACGATCGTCGTCAGGTTCTGGATGCTGTCAGCCGTCGCCGCCGCATTGGGAATTGGATTGTTCTTTGCCGACTACCTACAGTACGCCGGATGGTGATTAACGTTTAAGGGTTTATGGCCGGATGGAATCCGCGTGAACAAAACGTTGGAAATCGACTCGTTCATATATCCGAATACCCGATAAGCTTCCGGCCGCCCGACCCGATAGCTACGGACAAAACATGAAACCATTAAGGGGAACGGTCTCACATTTGAGGCCGTTCCCCTTAATTCGTTTTTGCTCTTGTAAGTGGCCCATGCCAAGAAGTGTCCCGCAATCGGTCAAGTCCCGCCCATCACATACGAGCGTTATGCCCACCAATATGGCTGGAGAGGATACGGTGCGTCACTCTGAACGCCGGGATCGAATCGACCCCCAAGACCGCAACCTCCGTTCTGCACTGTCGTCGCAAGACCCCGCGGCTTTACCGCTTGCGAGCGGTCTTCTTTGCCGTCTTCTTCGCTGTTTTCTTCGCCGGAACCCGCTTGGTCACGGACTTCGCCGGCGACGACTTCGCAGCCGTACGCACCGTCTTCTTGGCTGCCGCCTTACGTGTCGTCGCCTTCTTCGCCGGTGCGGTCTTCTTGACGGTCGTCTTCTTCGCCGCCTTCTTGACACTGCGCTTCGGCATCTTCTTCTCGCCCGTGACAAGTTCCTTAAAGCCCTGGCCTGGGCGGAAAGCGGGCACCACCGTCTTTTTCACCCGCACGGCTTCGCCCGTACGCGGGTTACGTGCCATCCGAGCAGCGCGCTGACGCTTCTCGAAGACACCGAATCCAGCAAAGGAGACCTTCTCTCCTTTGGAGACCGCGCGCTGAATTTCCTCCAGCATCGCGTCGAGCGCCTTGAGAGCCGTCTTCCTATCTCCCAGGTGGTCGACGAGCACATCGATGAACTCGGCCTTATTCACGAGATTTTCCCTCCCGACAACACATGTAATGGTTCTGATGAACCGTAATCCGCACGTTATGCCGATTCGAACGCGCGCGCAACCATATCAGAGAGAAAAAGTCGTTGTGTCGCAAAGTTTTTCTAGCTTCACGCCTGAGGATCGCAGTCAGGGCAACAATATTGCGTTACTTAGTGCCCTTGAAGAGTGCGAGGAAGCCACTGCGGACGCACGGTTTCGAATGCCGTGATTTGTGACTCATCGCGAAGCGTCAAGTCAATATCGTCCAGTCCCTCCAGCAACCGCCACCGGCTGTGGTCGTCCAGTTCGAATTCGCAGACCCGTTCTGCCGCACGTACTTGACGTGCGACGACATCGACGGTCACCGGTGTCGACGGGTCACTCTCCAAAACGCCCCACAACCACTCCACTTCCGACGTGGGCAATTCCACAGGCAACAGTCCTCCCTTGAGCGCGTTACCACGGAAGATGTCCCCGAACCGGGGTGCGATAACCGCACGGAATCCGTAGTCCTGAAGCGCCCACACCGCGTGCTCGCGGGACGAGCCGGTCCCGAATTCCGTCCCGGCGACCAGAATGGTGGAATTCGCATGTGCATTCCGATTGAGAACGAATTCGGGGTCGTCGCGCCACGCGGCGAACAGACCGTCGGCGAACCCGGTGCGCGTGACTCGTTTCAAGTACACCGCGGGGATGATCTGATCGGTATCCACGTTGGAACGGCGTAGCGGCGCGGCCTTGCCGGTGTGGACGGTGAACTTCTCCATGGCTGATGATCCTCTTCGTCATGGCGTCGGTACACGCCTGTATCAACTGTCTGCTTGGCGGTTTGTCCGGCCGTTCGGAGTGAGCCGCCGACCGACTAAAGGTCGGCGGGCGCGGTCAACCGTCCGCTCACCGCGGTGGCCGCCGCGACCGCGGGTGACACCAGATGTGTACGGCCACCACGTCCCTGTCGCCCCTCGAAGTTGCGGTTCGACGTCGAAGCCGCTCGGGCGCCGGGCTCGAGCTGGTCGGGGTTCATCCCCAGGCACATGGAACAACCGGCGAAGCGCCATTCGGCGCCGGCACCGGTGAACACCGCGTCAAGACCTTCGGATTCGGCTTGTGCACGTACACGAGCAGAGCCCGGCACGACCAGCATTCGTACGGTGTCGGCGACTTTACGATCACGCAACACGTCGGCGGCGACCCGAAGGTCCTCTATACGACCATTGGTGCACGACCCCAGGAAAACCACGTCCACGGTGACGTCGCGGAGCCGTGTTCCCGGCTCGAGGTCCATGTACTCCAGTGCCCGTTCGGCCGCAGCGCGATCCACCTGATCGGTGAATTCGTCGGGAGAGGGAACCGTCGACGACAGTGGCCGCCCCTGCGCCGGATTGGTCCCCCACGTGACGAACGGGGTCAGTTCGGCGGCGTCGATGCGGATCTCGGCGTCGAATTCGGCACCGTCGTCCGTGGTGAGGTTTTTCCAGGCGGCGACCGCCTCATCCCACTGTGAACCGGTCGGCGCGTGCGGTTTTCCACGGAGGTACTCGAACGTGGTTTCGTCGGGGGCGATCATGCCCGCCTTGGCTCCCCATTCGATCGACATGTTGCACACCGTCATCCGCGCCTCCATCGACATCGCGCGAATGGCCTCACCGCGGTACTCCACGACATAACCACGGCCTCCACCGGTCCCGGTTTGCGCGATGACGGCGAGAATGAGGTCTTTGGCCGAAACCCCTTCGGGGAGACGACCGTCCACGGTGACGGCCATGGTCTTCGGTCGTTGCTGTGGGAGGGTCTGCGTCGCCAAAACGTGTTCGACTTCGCTGGTGCCGATACCGAACGCCAATGCTCCGAAGGCACCGTGTGTGCTCGTGTGGGAGTCCCCGCACACCACGGTCATGCCCGGCTGCGTCAATCCCAGTTGAGGACCGACAACATGCACCACGCCCTGTTCCGCGTCCCCCAACGGGTGAAGCCGTACCCCGAACTCGTCGCAGTTGCGGCGCAGCGCCTCGATCTGGGTGCGCGACACCGGATCACTGATGGTGAGGAGATTGTCGGTGGGAGTGTTGTGGTCTTCGGTGGCGATGGTCAGGTCCGGGCGTCGGACTTTGCGGCCGGCTTCGCGAAGTCCGTCGAACGCCTGCGGACTGGTGACCTCGTGAATGAGGTGAAGGTCGATGTACAGCAGATCCGGCTCGCCTTCGCGAGACCTTACGGTGTGTGTCCGCCATACCTTCTCCGCCATGGTCGCCGGTGTGCTCGTTGACATCACAGGGCACCCTTCCCTAGACTTCCCGCATTCTGGGAGATACATTTCATCTCATGGGAAACAGTATCAGCGGTGTAGGCGTTCTCGACAAGGCCATGTTGATTCTCACGGCCTGCATGGAAGGCGCCAGCCTGGCAGAGCTCGTTGAACGCTCCGGACTACCCCGCGCCACCGCGCACCGATTGGCTCAGGCCCTTGAAACACACCGACTGCTCGTTCGCGACCACGAGAACCGATGGCGCCCCGGACCACGACTGACCGAGCTCGCCGACGCGGCACCCGACGTGCTATTGACCGCGGCCGAACCGGTACTACGACTCCTCCGGGATCAATCCGGTGAAAGCGCCCAGCTGTACCGTCGCCGTGCGGACGAACGAATCTGCGTCGCGGCGGCCGAACGCGGCAGCGGTTTGCGCGACACCGTACCCATCGGTTCGGTTCTGCCGATGTCGGCCGGTTCCGGTGCGCAGGTACTGCTGGCGTGGGAGCCGCCGGAGGCGGTACTGCCACTACTACCCAAGTGCCGCTTCACTGCACAGGCCTTGACCGAGGTCCGACGCCGCGGATACGCCCAAAGCGTCGCGGAGCGGGAAGCCGGCGTGGCGTCGGTGTCCGCCCCGGTTCGCGACCGAACCGGTCGAGTCGTCGCCGCAATCTCCGTGTCCGGGCCCATCGAACGACTGGGACGGCGGCCGGGGGATCGTCTCGCCATGGCCGTCATTCGGGCGGGGCAACGGCTCTCGGGCCGCTAAGGACCTGGGCCAACGGCGGGCCGCATACCCCTTGTGTCGGCACGTGTCGACGTCCGGTAGAGTTTTGTCTCGGCACCACCCATGGGGTATGGGGTAATTGGCAGCCCGACTGGTTCTGGCCCAGTTAGTCTAGGTTCGAGTCCTGGTACCCCAGCAGCGTCAAAGATCCCGATCGCTTCTAGCGATCGGGATTTTTGTCGTTGACGGCCGCGACCACGCCGCATTCGACTCCAGCGCCCCGCCAAAGGCATGGCTCTCCCTCCCCACGGCATCGCTCTTCCACGCGAATCTCGATGGACAACGTGACCGCGACCACAGGCGTCGACAAGGTCGACCTGATACCGTGAAAGGAATATTTCATATCCAACTTGGAGGCTGTTTATGCCCTTGGGTTACCCACGCTTTCCCACCGTCCACGATCAGACACTCGTATTCACCGCCGAGGACGAGCTGTGGTCGGCCCCCACTGAAGGCGGGCCCGCAACACGTCTGACCAGTGGAAAAGCAGCCGCGTCGTTCCCGGCTTTTTCCCCCGACGGTTCCCTGATCGCCTACGTCGGACACGAGGACGGTCCGTCCGATGTGTATCTGGTGTCGTCGAAAGGCGGCGAGGCTCGCCGCCTCACCTACACCGCGGGCGAGGTCACCTGGGTCGGTTGGGAAGCCGACGGCCGACACATCCGATTCGCCGGAAGTTTCCGCAACTACCACCCCCGAGACATGCACCTGTGGCGCATTGCGGTTGACGGAGGGGAACCCGAACCGCTGCCGTACGGACGAGGCAGCAGCATCGTCACCGACGAAACCGGGTTGACCGTCATCTCGCGCGGGCACACCACCCGCAGTGCCGCCTACCAGAAGCGCTACCGCGGCGGGACCGCGGGGCACCTGTGGATCGACTCGAACGGCAGCGGAAACTTCACCCGAATGACCGGACCGGCCGGCTTCGTGGAAAGCCCACAAATCCTTAATGGCCGCGTGTATTTCCTGTCGGACCACGAGGGCGTCGGCAACGTGTACTCGTACCTTCCCAACGGAAGCGACCTGCGCAGACACTCCGATCACTCCGACTACTACGCACGCGGCCTGTCAGGCGACGATCGCCTCCTGACCTACTTCGCCGGCGGGCGACTGTACGTTCTGGACCCACAGGAGGATTCCCCTCGCACCGTCGACGTGGAGATCGCGGCCAGCCACCGGCACCGCAATCGCAAATACGTGGACGCGGAACGGTTCCTGCACGGCGCCACCCTGACTCCGGACGGTTCCCGCCTGACCGTGCAGACGCGCGGCAAGTTGTACACCATGGACAACTGGGACGGACCCGTGTGGCAACACGGCGTCGCCGACGGGACCGCTTATCGACTGCCCACCTGGCTTGCCGGCGGCACGCGGCTCATCGCCGCCGCCTCCGATCGACACCGTGACGAAGTGCTGGTCGAACTGGACACGGTCGGTACAACACCTCCGGTTCAAGTGACCGACGGAAGCCTCGGCCGCGCCTTGGAGATCACGTCCTCTCCCATTGCGGAGAAAATCGCCCTGAGTACCCATACCGGCAAGGTGGTGATCGTCGATCTGTCCGGCCCGGAGGTCGAGACCACCGTGGTCGCACAATCCGACTACGGCACACCCGCCCACCTCACGTTCTCTCCAGACGGAAAATGGTTGGCGTTCGCCCGCCCGCGCCCGTCGCCGGACGGCTCCATGTCCACCAGCGAGACCAGTGTGTCGTTGGTGGACCTGTCAACGGGACGGGAACATCCGGTAGCCGTCCCGGTTCGTTCCGACTCAAAGCCTTCGTTCGATCCCGACGGGCGCTACCTCTACTTCGTCGGCGATCGCGAGTTCAACGCCGTTTACCAGGATCTGGACTTCGAGCTGGCCTTCACGTGGGGTTCTCGGCCGTACGCGGTGGTACTCGACGGCCGGGCCGCACCGCCGTTCCTCGGCGGGGAATCGGAATCCGATACGGACGGCGACAACGACACCTCGGACGATCTCACCGTCGACACCGACGGATTGAGCAATCGGATCGTGCCCTTCCCGGTCGAAGTCAACCGGTTCAAAAAGGTGTTGGGGATCAAGGGCAAGGTTCTCACGCTGACCAACCCGCCGCGCCCTGTCGATTCCAGCGCCATATTCGACCCCGGCGGTGTCGCCGGCGTGCTGGAAAGCGTCGACCTGACGACCGGCAAAACCGAGAAGGTCGCGGACGGTGTCTCCGACGTCTGGTTGTCTGCGGACGCGTCCCGGATCCTGTACAAGAGCGGTAAACGCCTGCGGGTGTTGAAAGCCGGCGAGAAGGCGCCCGACGGCGACGCCGCAGGTCGAGACACCGGATGGATCGACCTGGGCCGGATCAAGGTGTCGATCGCTCCGAAAGCCGAATGGCCGCAGATGTTCGCCGAAGCGTGGCGCCTCGAGCGTGAACACTTCTGGCTGGCGGATATGGGTGGCATCGACTGGGACGAGGTCTTCAACCGTTACGCCCCACTGGCCGAGCGGGTGACGACCAGGTCGGAGTTCTCCGACCTCATGTGGGAGCTCCAAGGTGAACTGGCCAACTCGCACGCGTACGAAATGATGGGTGATTACCCGTCCGGTGACCGGTATCGACAGGGATTCCTCGGTGTGGAGTACTCCGTTGACACCGACTCCGGCGCCTACCGCATCGCCCGAATCCTCGAGGGTGACCGATGGGAACCGACTCGCACGTCCCCGCTCCATCGGCCCGGGGTCAACGTTTCCATCGGGGACGAGCTCCTCGCCGTCAACGGCCAAACCGTCGATCGGGACAACCCGCCCGGTGAGCGGTTGGCAAACCTGGGCGGCCAGGAGGTCTTTGTGACCGTCCGCACCGGGGATGAGGAGCCTCGGACCGTCAAGGTCAAGGCACTCGATTCAGAGCGGGCGATCCGTTACCGCGACTGGGTCGAGGAGAACCGTCGCATCGTTCACGAGGCGACCGACGGCAAGGTCGGTTATGTTCACATCCCCGACATGGGTGCCGACGGCTTCGCCGAGTTCCACCGCAGTTTTCTGGCCGAGCACCTGCGTCCGGCCCTGGTGGTCGATCTTCGCTTCAACGGCGGCGGACACGTTTCACCGCTGTTGTTGGACCGCCTGTCCCGGCCACGTACCGGGTCGGTGTTCGCCCGCCATCAAAAACCCGGCATATATCCAACCGCTTCGGCGCCGAGTGTTCTCGTCGGTCTCATCAACGAGAACGCGGGGTCGGACGGAGATTTGGGCAGCCATCACTTCCGGGCGCGTGGTCTGGGGCCGTTGATCGGGACTCGCACTTGGGGAGGGACGGTCGGTATCAACGTTCGGCATTTCCTGGCGGACAACACACTGGTTACCCAACCCGAATTCGCCATGCACCTGGCCGACAACGGTTGGGGCCTGGAGAATCACGGTGTCGATCCCGACATCGAAGTGGACTACACACCGCAGGACCACGCAGCGGGGGTCGACCCTCAACTGCGACGCGGTATCGAGGAGGCTTTGGCGCGGCTGGAGGACGAGCCGAGTGATCGGTTCTCTCTTCATCCGTTCCCGTCGAAGCGGGCGCCACAGTTCCCGCCCCGCACATAACGGTCGACGCTCAGCGGGATCCTGCACCGTGGTGCGGGGTCCCGCTTTGTTTCTCAGACCGGGGCGTCCTCGGTTGCTCGGCGACAGCCGATCCACGTGACCCCTGCCCTTCCCGACGGCATCGGCGGCGAGACCCGCGGGGAAACGCCATGATTCTCTTCCATATACGACTGTGTCACCGTGCGATGCGATCACTCTGTAATAACACCGGCCGGATCCGAAAGACCACCGATACGACGAGTCCCGGGCCGCCCGGCGCATCGGCTGAAGTCGGGCTGTACACGGATCACGCAGGTTACCGATTTTTAGTCCCGGCCACAGGCGGCTTCTTGTGAACGCCTGCGTGGTCTACCGAGCGAACGCCGGTTATGACCGGCCTCTCTCGGCCCGTGGAATCACGACCGCGCGCAGCCGGACGAAGGCGACTGTACGTGCAGCTCGGAGACGACTGAATCCTCGACAGAAGGGTGCCGGGTACCACGGCCGTCTCAGGTCTTCATCGCCCCTTCGCAGTTCCCTTCCATCCCTGCTTCGGCGGGCGCGGCCCGAGAGACCGCTTCGCGGAGCCGCCATCGGTTTCGACAACGGTCGAACACGTCGCGGTGACGTGTTCGACCGTTGTCGTCTCACTGAACCGTTCGATTATTGACGACGGTTCATCGACTCCTGCAAGGCCCGACGGGCCTCAGCGCGGGCCTGATCCTCGGTGGCCCTGCGGACCTTGGTACGAGTACGGGCGGCCGACGAGGTGGAAGCTGCAGACATGGTGC
>DXGR01000021.1 GCA_019113825.1 Candidatus Stackebrandtia excrementipullorum
CGCACGAGCACGAAGCCGAACAGAACCAGTCTCAAACCAAGGGAGGGCACAAGCCGACGCTTCCGTACCCAGTCGCGTTCGCTCATGCCCTCCCCGGTTTCACGTCACTATGCGTTGTAGATGGCCTCAAAGTCGGCCGCGTACTTCTCCAACACTACGTTGCGCTTGACACTCTGCTTGGGAGTGACCTCACCGGTCTCGAGAGTCAAGGCCGCGGGAAGGATGCGGTAGACCTTGATTTCTTCGGCCTTGGAGACCGTCTCGTTGGCGGCGGCGATGGCGGTGTCGATCTCCGCGCGGACCTGAGGGTCGTCGACCAGGTCCGAGATGGGCGTCTCGACGGGCCGGTTGTTCCGTTCCAGCCACGCCGGAAGCGTCTCGTGGTCGAGCGCGACCAGGGCCGAAATGAACGGCTTTGCATCGCCGACGACAAGCACCTGACCGACGAGCGGGTGCGCACGGACGATGTCCTCCAACGGTGCCGGCGCGACGTTCTTGCCCGCGGCGGTAACGATGATCTCCTTGGTGCGTCCGGTGATCTTGAGGTAACCGTCTTCGTCGATCGTGGCGACGTCGCCGGTCTTGAGCCAGCCTTCGTCGTCGAACGAGTCGGTGGTGTCGTCGGCGTTGCGCCAGTACCCGCGGAACACCTGCGGGCCCTTGATGAGCAGCTCACCGTTGTCGGCGATGCGAATCGAGGTTCCCGGAGTCGGCTTACCGACGGTTCCGATCCGCAGTGCGTTGTCGAGGTTGATCGACACGACAGGTGAGGTTTCGGTGAGCCCGTAGCCTTCGTACACCGTGATCCCGGCGCCGCGGAAGAAGTGAGCGAGCCGTTCACCCAACGGAGCCCCTCCCGAGATCGCCTTGTCGCATCGGCCCCCCATCAAGGTGCGGATCTTCGAGTACACCAGGCGGTCGAAGATGGCGTGCTTGAGCTTCAAACCCATACCGGGGCCGCCGGTGTCGAGGGCTTTGCTGTAAGCGATGGCGGTTTGAGCGGCGGCGTTGAAGATCTTGCCCTTACCGCCGTCGACGGCTTTCTGCTGAGCGCCGTTGTACACCTTCTCGAATACGCGAGGAACCGCGACGAGGAACGTGGGACGAAAACCGGGCAGTGTCGCCACGAGGTCCTTGTGGTCGCTGATGTGTCCCACCTGAACACGGGCCTGGACACAGCCGACCTGGATGATTCTCGCCAGAACGTGCGCCAGCGGGAGGAACATCAGTGTGGTCGAGGTGTCGTTGAACATCGACGAGACGCTGGGCAGGACGTTGCCGATGTCGGCGATGAGGTTGCGGTGCGTCAGTTCGCAGCCCTTGGGCAGTCCGGTGGTGCCGGAGGTGTAGACGATCGTGGCGAGATCGTCGGCCTTGGCGGAGAGTCGACGCTCGTTGATGTCGCCGTCGAACTTCGCGGCGGCGTCTTTGAGCGTCTGAACACCTCCGGACTCGATCTCCCAAACGTTGGACACCGTCGGAATGGCTTCGCGGATCGAGTCGACCAGCCTCGTGTGAGCCGGAAGCTCGGTCATACACGCCACGGCTTCGGAATTGGACAAAATCCAGCGGATCTGTTCGGCGCTGGACGAATCGTAGATCGGGACGGTGACGGCCCCGGCAACCCAGATGGCATAGTCCATGACGGACCATTCGTAGCGGGTTCGCGACATCAACCCAACACGGTCGCCGGGTTTCACACCCAATGCGGCCAACCCCTTGGCCACCTCGGTGACCTCGTCGCGGAACTGGGCCGTGGTGATGTCTCGCCACCCGGCACCGTCGGGCACCGCGAACAACGGAGCATTGGGGTGCTGCTCGGCGTTGTTCCACATGGCGGTGGTGGCGTTGTCGTTGTCTGGCACTTCAACGGCCGGAAGCACTGAGAATTCGCGCACGGCTGACTCCATTGCTGGTTCACGGCGACGTCATCGACGCTGAAACCTTGGTTCTTAAGTTTGATGTTATGAAACGCTACCGCTCTCGACCTGGGATTGCATAGAGCAAGGCAAGATACGGACGTGCCACAACTTGATCTCATTATTGACACATATGTTCATTCCCGTCCCGACGTGGTGGCCGAGCGGATCGCCGATCGGGCTTGGCGTCATCAATTTTGGTCACAATGGATTGTTGTTGTGGTCGAGGAACGTGGGCTCGAAGGTGTGCGATGGAAGTTGGACGACCCGCATGCCACGGGAAGTACCGAAATATGGATTCAACCCTACCGTGACCGTAGCCTTCTCCACACGTATGTTCGGGTAGACCGTGTCGGCCGACCGTGGCCGCGTTGGATGGCGGCGGTCATGCAACGACGCGTGCGCGCCGACCTCTCCCGCAAACTGTGGACCTTGAAGGACGAGCTCGAGTGGCCGTCCGCCGCGACCGGGCGATGAATCGCTCAGCCTCGGAAAGAGGGCAACCAAGCCGAAGGAGTACGCTGCCTCACCATGGCCGAATCTTCGACGCAATCGATCCGGATCAGCGATAACCCGTCGGCGGTCGCCGAGGTCATCACGGATTTTCTCCGGTATCCCGAATGGATCAACGACGTCAAATCCACAGAGGTCCTTGAGGAGTTCGAGGACGGTTACGCCCATCTGGTGCGTTTCCAGTTGGACGCCGGTGTTCTCAAGGACGCCTACGAGTTGCGATACGAATACGCCGACGACTTCAGCCGTATCAGCTGGGTGCTGGACAAGCCTTCGTCGGTGCAAAAGTCTCAAACGGGGTCCTACGATCTGTCCGACAACGGCGACGGCACCACCACGGTCGTCTATACGCTCGCCGTTGACCTGAGCATTCCAATGTTGGGAATGTTCAAGCGCAAAGCCGAAAAAATGATTATGGACTCGGCACTCAATTCATTGAAGCGACGAGTGGAGGAGTCGGCGTGAGCCTCACGATCGGCATCGATATCGGCGGTACGAAGGTGCTGGGAGGTGTCGTCGACGACAACGGGGAGGTCGTCACCTCGCAACTGCGCTCGACCCCCGCCTCCGACGTATCCGCCATCCGAAAGGTCATCGCCGACCTCGTCACCACGCTGTGCGACGGCCGCGACGTCGACGCCGTGGGTGTCGGCGCCGCCGGCTGGATCGACGCGTCACGCTCCACCGTTCGGTTCGCCCCCAATCTGGCGTGGCGGGACGAACCGTTGCGCAGGCTACTGTCCGAGGACATCGACCTGCCGATCGTGGTGGAGAACGACGCCAACGTCGCAGCCTGGGCGGAATTCCAGTACGGTGCCGCCCGTGAGGCCTCCAATGCCGCCCTGTTCACCATCGGCACCGGGATCGGCGGCGGTCTCGTCCTCAACGGCCAACTCATACGAGGGGCACACGGTATCGCCGCCGAGTTCGGTCACACGCTTGCCGTCCCGGACGGGACCGAATGCGGCTGCGGTCGACACGGCTGCCTGGAGCAGTACGCCAGCGGGAACGCTTTGGTGCGCTTCGCCAAGGAGGCCGCCGCGGGTAACCCCGGCGAGGCCGGACTGTTGCTGAAGTCGGCTGACGGGGAGGTCTCCGCGATCGACGGCCCGATGATCACCGAAGCCGCACGTGCCGGTGACCCGGTCGCGATCGGCGCCTTCAACAAGATCGGCGCCTATCTGGGGGAGGCGTTGGCCGACGTGGTCCAGATACTCGACCCCGAGATCGTGGTGATCGGTGGTGGCGTGATCAACGCCGGTGAGCTGCTGTTGTCCCCGGCGCGGCAGCGTTACCGTGCCGTGCTTCACGCACGTGCTCGCTTTCCCGTTGCCGAAATCGTCGCCGCCCGAATGGGGCCGATGGCCGGAATCATCGGCGCCGCCGATCTTGCGAGGCGGTAACGAACCGGCCCGTCGCCGTCCGGTGCGTACAAGCGCATTGGCGCGTCGGGCGTGTCGTTCATAAGCTCGACGACATCCGACTTGAAGGAGTGTCATGAGCTTTAAAGCCGCCGCCGGCGCGATCGCCCCCGAACTTCAGCAGCTGCGGAGGACCCTGCACCGCATCCCCGAGATCGGCTTGCTGCTGCCCAGAACCCAGGCGGTTGTCCTCGAGGCGATCAAAGACCTCGGCCTGGAGGTGACCACGGGCCAAAACCTCTCGTCGGTCACCGCCGTCCTGCGCGGCAACGGGTCCGGTGGTCCCGTCGTCCTGCTTCGTGGCGACATGGACGCCCTGCCCGTCGTGGAGGAATCCGACGAGGAGTACGTGTCCGAGCACTTGGGCGCGATGCACGCCTGTGGCCACGACCTGCACACCGCCGGTCTGGTCGGTGCGGCGAGACTGCTATCGGCTCGGCGTGACGAGCTCAGCGGTGACGTCGTCTTCATGTTCCAACCGGGCGAGGAGGGGCACGACGGCGCCGCTCACATGATCGAGGAGGGTGTATTGGAGGCGGCCGGTCGACCCGTCGACGCCGCATATGGTCTGCACGTGATGTCGGCGATGTTGCCCACCGGAGTTTTCTCGGGGCGCCCGGATCGGTTGATGGCGGCTTCCGACGGCCTGTTCGTCCAGGTGGAGGGCGCCGGCGGACACGGGTCGCGGCCGATGGAGACGCTCGACCCGATCCCGGTTGCCGCTCAGATGGTCACGGCACTGCAAAACCTGGTGACACGTCGATTCGACGTGTTCGACCCGGTCGTGTTGACCGTCGGATCGTTCCATTCCGGGACCCGCCGCAACGTGATCCCCGACGACGCCACCTTCGAGGCGACGGTGCGTACTTTTTCCGCTCAAGCACGCGATCGGATGGCCGAACTGGCTCCGAAGCTGTGCCGCGACATCGCCTCGGCCAACGGGTTGGTGGCCAACGTGCAGTACGAGAGGGAGTACCCCGCGACGATCAACAACCCGAACGAGTATGCGTTCGTCGCCGACACCGTCCGCGACATCTTCGGCGAGAAGCGGTACGAGCCGCTGGCTCACCCGATCATGGGGTCGGAGGACTTTTCGCGCGTATTGAATCGGGTGCCCGGCGCCTACATCTTCCTCGGTGCCAGTAAGAGCGAGGACGCGTCTTTGGCCCCCGCCAATCACTCTCCTCGGGCGGCTTTTGACGACGCGGTCGTGGCCGACGGTGCTGCTCTGCTGGCCGAATTGGCGGTTCGACGCATGAATCGGAGTTAATTCCATAATCGGTTTAATCGGGTGGTGAGGTGCCGAAACGGGCATCTCACCACAATCGCACGAATTGCACGGCAAAACCGACTGCGAATCCGCACAGGATTATGCCGGAAATCCGGTCGAACCAGACGCGTCGTTTTGGTGTGAGGACGTGGCGTAGCGCCGCCGCCGTGGCCGCAAGTATGAGAAACCAAATCCAGGACGCGGAAATCGTTCCGGCGGTGAACACGGCACGACCGGCGACGCTTTGGGCGGCGATCGCGGCACCGAGAATACCGACGGTATCAATGATCGCATGTGGATTGAACAGTGAGGCGGCGACCACTTTCGAGATGACCTGGCGAGGGGATGTTATCGCGGCTTCCTCGTCCGGGGTGGTGGGTGGTTTGGCTCGCAGGTATTTGATTCCGAGGTATGTCAGCAGTACGGAGCCGGCCAGGAGTAGGCCCGCCTGTAGTCCCGGGACGTGGGTGAGGAGGGCGCTGGCGCCCAGGGCTCCGGCCAGAATGAGCAGGCTGTCACAGACGGCCGCAGCCAGAACCGTCCACAGGGCGCGGGGCATGCCGAGCGCCAGTCCCTGGCTGAACACCAGGATGTTCTGTGCTCCAATGGGGATGATGAGGCCGAGTCCGAGGACAAGTCCGGTGAGGAACGTTGAACTCACGGGGCCAAACCTTAGCCATTTCGGTGTGCCGTTTCAAGGCGTGGGGAAGTCGTTATTCGTCACTTGTGAAAAAACCCGTGAATCTTTGATAAGGCAAGAAAAACCATCGGGCCCCATAAGACGTTTACGTCGATGTGGATTTCGAGTCGGAAGGGGGCGGGTTTGTCGAGAATTCGGCGAACAGTACCTCGAGGTTGACCTTGACGTCGTCGAAAGTGGATAGATTGGCGATCTCTTGGGCGCGCCACCATGCAAAGGGGTGTTCGGGCGAAGACGTTGCGACAGGGTTTGTGATAAGTGCCACATATTTATAGTCAATGTGGATATGCGGCAGGCCCAACTGGTTGTCGCCGTCCACATGGTGCTCCATGATCCAATAAGGAAGCGGGACGTGGGGATCCGCTGTTTTCGGCGTGGCCGGGCCGGGCGGCGGCAGAAGACGGGCCTCGGTGAATCCCGTTTCCTCGGCAAGCTCCCGCAGCGCCGTTTGAGCGGGATTCTCGTGGGCCTCGACGTGCCCGCCCGGTTGAATCCACTTGTCGAACACCGGGTGGCGGATCAGGCCGGTGCGCCAACCCTCGTCGGTGTCGTGGTGGAACAGGTAGACACCCGAGGTGGAATGTTTGATCGGGAGACTCGTCATCACACGAATCTAAACGGACCGGTGTCGACCGGCGGCCGCGGCCTTGTGCGACGTGATGGGCGAATTCGGCGCAGTGGCCGGTCTCGGACCGGAGAATCCACCCGTCTACGCTGTTGTTTTACGGAGTGTAGAAGGAGTTTTCGTGGACTTTCTGTACCGGGCGTTTTTCGCCGTGGCCATCGCCGAAACCTGCTCGTGGGCGGGCCTTTTGGCCGGCATGTACGTGAAATACCTCGGCAGCGGCAACGAAATAGGGGTCCAAATCTTCGGCCCCGTGCACGGAGCCCTCGTCATCGCCTACGTGGGGGCCGTCCTTCTCCTTGCCCGCAACGCCGACTGGAGCCTGCGCAAGACCGGCGTGGGGCTCCTCTGTGGCATCCCCCCGTTGGCCTCCATCTGGTTCGAACGCAAGGTGGCGCGCGAGCGGCGCAGCCACACGCTTCAGACCGCCTAACCGGCAGGGCGCCGACAGCCGCTCGTCGTAGCATCCACCGTTGCTCGCTTTTCGCGTAAGAAGCCATGCATCGCAGTCGGTCTCCACAGCGCCGGAACAGCCGATCACGAAACCGAGGAACCGACCGGCGGCGTCACGGCCGAGTCGTGGCGGGGTCGGGCTGCGGCACGACACCGGTCGTCGAGCTACCCCCGCAGGGGATCACCACGCGGCACCGGTCGAGGGCGCTCCCGCAGTGTGAAAGTGGCTAGCTCCCCCCTGCCGGCCGCCGAGCTCGAAACAGCCGTTCTTTGGGCCCTCCTCGGACAACCCGTCCCGGTCGGTGCCGGGGTGCGATGTTCACGGCCGGACAAGCCAACGGTGTCGACGGGGCAAGAGAACCCCTCCCGGTCACGACCCGAACGGTAAGCGGAAGCTTCACCTACTCGGTGTTGGGACCGCTCGCACCGCTTCAAACGCGTCCGCCCGGTGGGGTGCGGGCGGGGGCGGCCATGGTAGTCATATTCAGATCCCCGTCGCCGCAACCGAAGTCACCATCTCGTAGCTCTATCGTGATGTGGTGTGGCTAGCGTGGCACCTGTCTAGGACGGTACGCTGCGGCGTCGGTTTCGGCTTGTCGACGGTGAGAGGTGCGCCTGATGTCGCAGTATG